>NZ_CBFIIK010000069.1:0-14175 GCF_965662675.1 Roseicyclus sp.
ACCACGCCGCCCGAGCCGAAGATGCGCCATGTGATGACGATGCCGTTGGCACCGCGGGCGACCGCGTCGTCGAGCATGCCCTCCATATGCCCCGAGGGGTGGTTGATGCTGAGAAACTCGTCGGCATCGAAGACCAGCACCCAATCGGCCTTGCGCACCAAGGGTTCGGCTTGGGCATGGTTGAGGGCCGAGGGTTGGGGTTTGATCCCTTCGGGGATCACATTGGGGCGGTGATGGCCAAGGCCCAATTCCTCGAGCCGGATCAGCATCTCGTCGGTGCCGTCGGAACAATCGTTGGTGTAGACGAGGATATCGGTAAAGCCCACGGCAAGGTGATGGGCGACCCATTCCAGCAGGAACGGCGCCTCGTCCTTCATCATCGAGACCGCCATGACGGTGCCGTGCTTCGAGTGCGGTTTGAGGTGCTGCATCCGCCGGCATGCCCTGCTTCGGCCTCTGGATCATGGGCCATTCGGGACAGGTGTTAGCACGTTCGATGATGATCGCAAACGAAAGACCGGCGCAGTTGGCCCGCGCCGGTCCGGGTTTTGGGGGTGACGCGCGCCTCAGGCGGTGCGCATCGCGCTGTCGCGGCTAGCGCGGAAATGGCGCTGGTGCAGGAAGACGACAAGCGCCACGGCGGTGAATTGCAGCGCGATGGCGATGGCGCTCAGCGCCCAATAGGCGGTGCCGAACTTTTCGATCAGACCGGCGCTGACAAGGCCCGCATTGATCCAGAACTGCATCAGCACCGACATCGCCACGGGCGGGCAGACCAGCGCGTAGTTACCGGGGCTGATCGCGTCACCCGTCATGAAGCGGCGGGCATAGCCGGTGGCAGCAAGAACCGTCATGCCAAAGAGCGCGAACAGAACCTCGACCGACAGAAGGCGGGTCAGCATCATCATCTTTTCCGCGCCGTCCATATGGACGCCGAAGCTGACCTCGAGCCCATGGGCCTGACGCAGCATCAAGATGCCCAAGATCGTGGTGATCGGCACGATCATCATCAGCGTCGGTGCCTGCTCGGCGGCGACGCCGTTTTCCATGATCGCGCGCAGGCCAAGCACAAGGCCAACCAGCACGATGAAACCCGCCGCGACGAGAAAGAAGCTCGAGATGATCAGCGAGATCCCCGCAACCGTGGCATTGGCGCTAAGTGCCGCCGGTGCAGCCAAGCCCACGCCGGTCATGGCCAGCGCAAAGGCGGGCAGCATTTGGGCGAAGGAGTTGTTCTTGGCGCAATCGAACCCGCCCGTGGCGGTGACCCGCGCGATGAACTGGCCCAATTGCTTGAAGGCGAGCCAACCCACGGCGAGGAAGGCCACCATCGCCAGCGGAAACAGGTATTCGATCACCGACCACAGCCCCGGCACGAAGACGAGGCCAAGAATGAAGCCGCCATTGATCGACATGGCGAGTGCCAAGGGCAGGGCCATCATTTGGGTCTGGGCATTGGAATTGGCCAATGTGCGCCCTTTTTCCGAGGCCCAAAAGCCGCGCATCTTGCGCAGGTTCCAGATCAGCAGTGACAGGTTCAGCGCGCCGAAAATGGCGATGCCCAACAGCGCCACGATGATCGCGGTGCTGAGTGCCGCGTCGCCGCGCGCGAGAGCGGCGGTGATATCCTCAAAAATCGGCACGGTGCGGCCGGGATGGGGCACCCAATGCATCAGATACATGAAGAAGGTGACCGAAATACCGCCCGCGCCGACCGAGGCGAGGAAATAGAGCGGCGACCAGTTATCGGCGGGGCGTGTGGGGGAATGTGACATGGGCTTTTTCTCCTTGATGGAGAGGGGCTAGCCCATGCAACCCACGCGTGTCGGTGACTTTGTTACCTATGTCAATAAATAGGAACGGGCGGTGCGCCGCTCACGGCGCACCGCCCAAACGGATGCATCACAGCAGGCTGTCGGGCATCTTTTGCTCGGCCGCCGTATTGGCGCGGCGGAAGAACAGGGTCACCAATGTCGAGACGATCACGATGAACAGCGAATAAAGCGCCGGCACCGCCATGATCGCTTGTTGCTGATCGGGCGGAAAGGTGAAGACGATGATCGCGATGGCCAAGGGGCCGTTCTGGATGCCGGTTTCCAGCGCCACGGTGCGCGCATTGCGCGGATGCAGCTTGAGCGAGGTTGCAAAAAGATAGCCCAAAGTGATCCCCACCAGCCCCAGACCGATCGCCGCCACATAGGTCGCAGGCGTGGTCGAGAGCAGGAACTGCCAGTTCTGCGGCACCCATGTCACCATGATGAAGGCAATGAAGAACAGCGCCAGAAGCGCGCCGCAGAACTCGATCACCGCGCCCACATTGGCGTTGAGCTTGCGCAGCCCCATGCCGATGGCCACGGGAACCAGAAGCACGATCAAGACGCGCACGATATCCTCGCGCGGGATGTCGAGATCGAGCGCCGAGGCGTAAAGCAGCAAGATGATCGGGATCAAGATCACGCCGGTGACGGTCGATGTGACCGTCATGAGAACCGACAGCGCCAGATTACCCTTGGAGAAATAAGTGAAGATGTTCGAGGTCGTGCCGCCCGGCATGCAGGCCATGATCAAGATGCCGATGGCGATGGGTTCGGGCACCACCAGAAATATGGCCATCATGAAGCCCAAGAGCGGCATGATCCCGTATTGGCTGATCACGCCGATGCCCAAGCCGTAGGGCCGCTTGAGCGCAAGATAGAAATCGCGCGGGGTGAGCGAGGCGCCCATGCCCAGCATGATGACCGCGACCATGATGCCCAAAAGGGTCTGGGTGAATTCATCGACCATGCTGCCTCACTCCGCCGCTATTTGCGCCTGCGCCTCGGCGCGCAGGTCTTTTCTCAGGATCTTGCCGACATTGGATTTCGGCAATTCATCGCGGAAATCGTAGAGCTTGGGCACCTTGTAGCCGGTCAGATGCTCTTTGGCATAGGCGCGCAGCGCCTCGGCGCTCAGCCCCGGATCGGAGGGGACGATATAGGCTTTGACCGCCTCGCCCGCCTCGCCATCGGGCACACCGATCACCGCCACCTCCAGCACGCCGGGATGTGCGGCCAGAACATCCTCGACCTCGTTTGGATAGACGTTGAAGCCCGAGACAAGGATCATGTCCTTCTTGCGATCCACGATGCGGATATAGCCATCTGCATCCATCACCCCGATATCGCCGGTCAAGAACCAGTCGCCCCGCATGGTTTTGGCGGTTTCCTCGGGTTTTTCCCAATAACCCTTCATGATCTGCGGCCCGCGCGCCGCGATCTCGCCCGGCTCGCCCTGGGGGACGGGGTTGCCCGCCTCGTCCAGACAGGCGATATCGGTCGAGGGGACGGGCACGCCGATGGAACCGGGCCGCGCCTTGCCCAAGGGCTCGAAGGTCAGGACAGGCGAGGTTTCGGTCAGCCCATAGCCTTGGATCACGGGCGAGCCGGTGATCCTTTCCCATTTTTCGGCAACCGAAGATTGCAGCGCCATGCCGCCGGCGGAGGAGAATTTCAGATGCTTGGGCGGGCTGTCTTGGAACCAGATCTCGTTGGTCAACCCGTTGAACAGCGTGTTGACCCCGCTCATCCAGGTGATCTTGTAATTCTCGAAGGCGCGCTTGAGGTTGCCCAGCGGGCGCGGATTGGGGATCAGGATATTGCGCGCGCCAAGCCCGAAAAAGCCCAGCAAATTCACAGTGAATGCGAAGATATGGTAAAGCGGCAAGGCGGTCAGCGCCACCTCGCGGCCCTTGACCACGCCATTTTCCACACCCTCGATCAGCTCCATGGTCTGTTCCATGTTCAAGATCAGATTGGCATGGGTCAGCATCGCGCCCTTGGAGACGCCGGTGGTCCCGCCGGTATATTGCAGCACCGCGACATCATCGCCGCTGACGTCTTGATGATAGGCCCCGACCGCAATGCCACCCGATGCGATGCGCGCGCGTCCCGCGGCCAGTGCGGCAGGCAGGCGAATATGGGGCACATCGATGCGCTTGACCGATTTGTCCCAGTATTTCTGCACCAGCCCCACGATCCCGCGCGGCATGGCGGGCAGGAACTCGGCCACGCGAGTGACGATGATGTTGGGGATCGGATGGGCCGATGTGGCGCGCGGCAGCTTGTCGGCGAACATATCCATGATGATCAGCGCATGGGGGCGCGAATCCTCGAATTGGCGGGCCATTTCCTCGGCGGTATAGAGCGGGTTGACGTTGACCAGCACGCAGCCCGCCTTGAGCACGCCGAAAGCGGCCACCGGGAAGGACAGGCAGTTGGGCATTTGCACCGCAACGCGGTCGCCCGCGACAAGGCCCGCCACCTCGCGCAGATAGGCGGCAAGGGCATCCGACATGGCGTCGACCTGCTGAAAGCTCAGCGTGCCGTTCATCCCGTTGGGCAGACAGCAGGTGAAGGCCGGCGCCCGCCCATAGGTGGCCGCGACCGATCCGATCATATCCGCCAAGTTGCGATAGGCAGGCGTCGTGATCTCGACACGCGCGCCCGCACGATAAAAGGCCGTCCAAGGCCGATCTGGATGCTCCATGAGCCTCCCCCTCATGTCACGCCATTATCGCGCGACGCTAGCGCAAGTCTTTTGCAGTTGGAAAGAAAAAGCGAAAGAACGTGGCGTCAGCCTCGCCGCGGGTCGTCGCGGGTCATGCGCGCCTGCCTCAGCTTCCGCGATAGGTGCCATAGCCATAAGGCGACAGCAGCAAGGGCACATGGTAGTGATCTTGCGCCGACATGCCGAAGCGGATCGGCACGTCGTCGAGAAACAAGGGCTCCACCGCGTCGATGCCCTGGCCGCGCAGGTAGTCGCCGGCCGCAAAGACCAACTCGTAGATGCCCGTGGCAAAGGTCTCTTCGGGCAAGATCGGCCCATCGGTCCGCCCATCGGCATTGGTGACCTTTTCCGCGATCTCTTCGCGCGTCGTGCCGGTGATGCGGTAAAGCGTGATCCTAAGCCCTGCCGCCGGGCAACCGCGCGCCGTATCGAGAACATGGGTGGTCAGAAAACCGGGCATCTTGTATCTCCGTCATGGCCTGCGCGACCATTTCCCAGCCACGAGCCCCTTGCAACCCCTCGCGCGCTTGGACAAGCCTTGGTCCGACCTCAACGGAGACCCGCGCCATGAACAGATACCCACGTGACCTGACCGGCTATGGTGCCACGCCTCCCGATCCGCAATGGCCGAATGGGGCCAAGATCGCGGTTCAGATCGTGATGAATTACGAGGAGGGGGGCGAGAACAATATCTTGCATGGCGATGCCGCCTCGGAAGGGTTTCTGTCCGAGATCACCGGCGCGCAGCCTTGGCCGGGGATGCGGCACTGGAACATGGAATCGATCTATGAATATGGCGCGCGGGCGGGGTTCTGGCGGTTGCACCGGATGCTCGGCCATTTGCCCCTGACCGTCTACGCTGTGACCAGCGCCCTGGCCCGCGCCCCAGAACAGGTCGCCGCGATGCAGGCGGCGGGCTGGGAAATCGCCAGCCACGGGCTGAAATGGATCGAACACAAGGATATGGACGAAACACGCGAGCGCGCCTTGATGCACGAGGCCATCGCGCTTCACACCGAGGTGACGGGCGAGGCACCGCGCGGCTGGTACACCGGGCGGAGTTCGATGAACTCGGTGCCGCTGGCCGCCGAGACCGGGCTTTTCGCCTATATTGCCGATGATTACGCCGACGACCTCCCCTATTGGCGGCGCTTCGGGGATCGTGACCAGCTGATGGTTCCCTACACGCTGGATGTGAACGACATGCGCTTTGCCATTCAGGCGGGCTTTTCCGAAGGGGCGCAGTTCGAACGCTATATCCGCGACAGCTTCGACTGCCTCTATGCCGAGGGGCAGGCCGGCGCGCCGCGCATGATGTCGATCGGGCTGCACTGCCGTCTGGCCGGCCGTCCGGGTCGGGCCCAAGCCCTCAAGCGCGCCATCGACTACATGGCATCCCATGAGGGGGTGTGGTTCGCCACCCGCCTGCAGATCGCCGAGCATTGGGCGCAGGTCCATCCGCCTGCCGCCCGCACCCGCCCCTCCGAGATGGGCTGCGACGCTTTTGTTGCGGCCTTTGGCGGCATTTTCGAGCATTCGCCCTGGATCGCCGAACGCGCCCATGCGCGCGAACTTGGGCCGACCCATGACACCGCCTTGGGCGTTCATTCCGCATTGGCGCGGGTGTTTCGCAGCGCCACGGCCGAAGAACGGCTGGGCGTGCTTTGCGCCCATCCCGATCTGGCGGGCAAGCTGGCGGCGGCCAAGCGGCTGACGGCGGAAAGCACCGCCGAACAGGCAAGTGCCGGGCTTGACGCGCTGACCGATGCCGAGCGGGCGGAATTCACCGCGCTCAACGACCGCTACACGGCGCGTTTCGGCTTTCCCTTCATCATCGCGGTGCGTGACAACACCAAGGCCATGATCCTTGCCGCCTTCCGTCGCCGGATCGACCAAGACCGCGCGACCGAGTTCGCCGAGGCCTGTCGACAGGTCGAACGCATCGCGGAATTGCGCCTCAAAGAGAAACTGGGATGAGCGAACGCATCTTGATCCAGCCCCTCACGGCGGCGGGTTTCGCCCCCTTCGGCGATGTGTTGGAGGTTGCGGGCCAACCCGACAAGCTTATCAATCAGGGGCTTTGCGGGCGCTGGCATGACCGCGCGCGGCTTGATTTCGGTGATGGGCGCGCCGGCATCAGCCTGTTTCAATCCCAGACCCGCGCGCTGCCCTATCCGCTCGAGATGGTCGAACGCCACCCACTCGGCTCACAGGCCTTCATCCCGATGTCGCATGATCCGTTTCTGGTCATCGTCGCCCCCGATGCGGGTGGCGTGCCGGGCCGCCCCTTGGCGTTCCGAACCCAAGCGGGCCAAGGGATCAATATCGCGCGCGACACTTGGCATGGGGTTTTGACCCCGCTTCACGCGCCGGGGCTTTTCGCCGTGATCGACCGGATCGGCGCGGGGGCAAACCTCGAAGAATACTGGTTCGACACACCCTATATCGTGCAGGCACCCTAGACGGGCCTGCGCCATCTTTGCTTCGAAAAATACTCCCGCCGGAGGCCACTGCCCGCGCCACCCCGCGCAAGCAGCGGGGGCGACGCGAGCACGGTTCAGATCGCGACGCGGATCGCCAGACCTTGGGCCAAGGCGGCATCGACGATGGCATCGGCCACGGCCAGGTCTTGCAAACCAACGCCCGTGCCGTCGAACAGCGTGATCTCGTCCGCCGATCGCCGTCCGCCATGCGCGCCGTTGATCACCGCACCGATCGGGGTGACGCTGTCCGCGCTGATCAGGCCCGCACCGACAGCATGCTGCGCCTCGCCGATGCTGACCGATTGCGCCACCTCGTCGCAAAAGACGGTGGCGCGGGCCAATAGCGCCGCCTCGACCTCTTGCTTGCCCTTGGTGTCGGTGCCCATGCAGGCCAGATGGGTGCCGGGGCTGACATGCTCGGCCAAAAGCGAGGGCGCGAAACTCGAGGTGATGGTGATGATCACATCGGCGGCTTTCAGTCCCGGCAGGTCGACCGCCTCGAAGGGCAGGCCCATCTCGTCTGCGACGGCACCGAGGCCCGGCAGCATCTCGGGGTGGTAGTTCCAGCCGATGACACGCTCGAAGCTGTGCGTTTCGAGCGCCGCGCGCAGTTGGAACTTTGCCTGATGGCCCGCGCCGACCATGCCCAAGACCTTGGAGTCTTTCCGGGCAAGATGCTTGATCGACACCGAAGATGCGGCCGCCGTGCGGAGCGCGGTCAACAAGTTGCCGCCCACCATCGCCTTGACCCGGCCGCTGTCGGGGTCGAACAGGAACACGGTCGATTGGTGGTTGATCAGCCCGCGCCGCTCGAGGTTGTGGGGCCAATAGCCCCCGGCCTTGAGGCCCAGAACACCGCCCGCCGCATCGAAGCCGCCCTTGAAGCCGTAAAGCGCGTCTTCATGGCCCAAGGCCTCGCGCACCACGGGGAAATTCACCGCATCGCCCGCCGCCATTGCGGCAAAGACCTTTTCCACCGCGTCAAAGGCCGCTTGCCGGGTCAGCAGATCGGCGATCATCCCCTCGGGGACGATCGCCAGCTCATGGGCGGGTGCTTTTCCGCCGTCCATCATCAGTATGCCTTGCCGCGTGCGGACACCGGCCAGACCACCTCGACCTTGCCGCCGCGCACACCGACATACCAGTCATGGACGTTGCAGGTCGGGTCGCAATGGCCGGGGACAAGCTTGAGCTTGTCATTCACTTTCAGCACGCCATCGGGGTCGGCCACCACGCCATGCTCATCGGAGCATTTGACGTATTTCACATCGTCGCGCCCGAAGATCACCGGCAGGCCGCTATCGACCGATTGCGCCTTGAGGCCCGCATCGACGATGGCCTTGTCGACCTTGGCGTGGGACATGACGGAGGTCAGGATGAACAGCGCGTTCTCCCATTCGCCACGGTCGATGCGCTTGCCATCCTTGTCGAGAATCCGGCCATAATCGGCATCCATGAAGGCGTAGGAGCCACACTGAAGCTCGTTGTAGACGCCCGAATTGCTCTCGAAATAATAGCTGCCCGTGCCGCCGCCGCCGACGATGTCACACTCCAGCCCTTCGGCCTTCAGACCCTCGACCGCGTCGCGTACCATGTTGATGGCGATGGTGGTCTTGGCCATACGCTCGTCATAGCTGTCGAGGTGCTGCATGGCGCCCTGATAGGCTTGTAGACCTGCGAATTTCAGACCCGGTGCCGCGTCGATTGCCTTGGCGATCTCGATCACGGCGGGCGTGGTGGTCACGCCGCAACGACCCGCGCCACAGTCGATCTCCACAAGGCACTCGATCGTCGTGCCGTGCTTTTGGGCGGCAGCCGAGAGGTCGGCCACATTGGCCAGTTCGTCGACGCAGCAAATGGCGCGTGCGCCCAGCTTGGGGATGCGGGCGAGGCGGTCGATCTTGGCGGGTTCGCGCACCTGGTTGGAGACCAGCACATCCTTGATGCCGCCACGGGCGAAGACCTCGGCCTCGGACACTTTCTGGCAGCAGACGCCGACCGCGCCGCCGAGGCTTTCCTGAAGCTTGGCCACATCGACGGATTTGTGCATCTTGCCATGCACCCGGTGGCGCATGCCATGCGCCTTGGCGTAATCGCCCATCTTCTTGATATTGCGCTCAAGCGCGTCGAGATCGAGGATCAGGCAAGGGGTCTGGATATCGGCCTCATCCATGCCGGGCAGGGCGGGGATGTCGTA
Source organism: Roseicyclus sp. (assembly GCF_965662675.1). Classification (GTDB taxonomy): domain Bacteria; phylum Pseudomonadota; class Alphaproteobacteria; order Rhodobacterales; family Rhodobacteraceae; genus Roseicyclus. The sequence continues at coordinate 9,226 of NZ_CBFIIK010000069.1, forward strand.
GCCGACTTCGAGGGTTTCGATATCGATGACGTCTTTCATGGGTCTCTCCAGGTTTGGTGCGAAATGGTGGGTTTCACCCACCCTACAAAGGTTCGGACGATGGCGTAGGTTGGGCGAAACCCACCTGTTGCCTCACATCCAGGGCAGCTTGCCCATGTCGACATTGCCCCCGGTGATGATCACGCCGACACGCTGGCCGCGGAACACCTCGGGGTTCTTCAGGATGGTGGCCAGCGGCACGGCGCAAGAGGGTTCCATCACGATCTTCATCCGCTCCCATGTCAGGCGCATGGCATCGATGATTTCCTGCTCGGTCGCGGTCAAGATATCGGTCACATGGTTCGACACGAAGTGCCATGTGTTCTCTTTCAGCGGCACCTTCAGGCCATCGGCGATGGTGACGGGTGCGTCATCGGCGATGATATGGCCCGCCTTGAACGAGCGATAGGCATCATCGGCCTGTTCCGGCTCGGCGGCGTAGATTTTCACATGCGGCGCGATGTTCGAGAGCGTCAGGCAGCAGCCCGAGATCATGCCGCCGCCACCGATCGGGGCGATGACGCTGTCCAGCCCCTCGACCTGTTCCATGAATTCGCGCGAACAGGTGGCCTGTCCGGCGATGACGCGCGGGTCGTTGTAGGGGTGGACGAAATCGGCGCCTGTGCTGGCATGCACGGCGGCAAAGACGGCCTCACGACTGGTGGTCGAGGGTTCGCATTCGGTGATGATGCCGCCATAACCGCGCACGGCGGCCTTTTTGGCTTCGGGTGCTGTGCGGGGCATGACGACATGGCAAGGAATGCCACGCCGCCCGGCGGCATAGGAGAGCGACAGCGCATGGTTGCCCGAAGAATGGGTGGCGACGCCCTTGGCGGCCATCTCGTCGGACAGGCCGAAAACCGCGTTAGACGCACCGCGCACCTTGAAGGCGCCGGCCTTTTGGAAGTTCTCGCATTTGAAGAACAGCTCGGCCCCGGTCAGCTCGTTCATATATTGCGAGGTCAGAACGGGTGTGCGGTGGATATAGGGTGCGATCCGTGCATGCGCCGCGATCACATCATCATAGCTTGGCAGCGATGTGGCGATACTGTCCTTCATGGCGTTTCCCCTTATTCGGCGGCCAGCGCGATGGGCGCGGCGGTATTGCGGTAAACCTCTTGCGCGGCGGCGACACCTGATCCGAGGCGAATGGGCAGGCCCAGATCGGCCATGACCATTTCCGCCGTCGCGATGCCCGACAGCGCCATGACATCCGTCAGGCTACCCAGATGGCCGATGCGGAAGACCTTGCCCGCGACCTGACCCAGACCCGCACCGAAGGCCACGCCGTAGCGCTCGCTTGCATGGCTGACAAAGCGGCCCGCATCAAAGCCTTCGGGCGTGCGGATCGCGCTGACCGTGTCGGAATAAAGCGCGGGGCGCGCGGCGCAGAGCGGCATGCCCCATGCCTCCACCGCAGCGCGCACGCCGGTGGCGATGCGGGTGTGGCGGGCGAAGACATTTTCCAGCCCCTCTTCGAGCAGCATGGCCGATGCGGTCTTGAGCCCGTTGAGCAGGCCGACGGCGGGGGTATAGGGGTAGCCGTTCGCGGCGTAGCCTTTGGCCATGTCGCGGATATCGAAATAGGTGCGGGGCAGGCCGGATGTCTCGACCGCCGCCATCGCCTTGGGCGAAAACGCCGCGATGCCGAGGCCCGCGGGCATCATGAAGCCCTTTTGGCTGCCGGTTACGGCGACATCGACCTTCCAGCCATCGAATTCGAAGGGCATGGAGCCGATCGAGCTGACGCCATCGACAAACAATAGTGCGGGGTGGTTTGCGCCATCCATCGCGCGGCGGACGGCGGCGATATCGGACAAGACGCCTGTCGCGGTCTCGTTATGGGTGGCGAGAACCGCCTTGATGCGGTGCGATGTGTCGGCGGTCAGGATCTCGGCGAAGCGCTCGGTCGGAATGCCTTCGCCCCAAGCGGTCTCGACGATTTCCACATGCAGGCCGTGGCGCTGGCACATGTCGATCCATTTCAGCGAGAACATACCGTTGCGCGCCGCCAGCACCGTGTCGCCGGGCGAGAGCGTATTGGTGATCGCCACTTCCCAGCCGCCGGTGCCGGTGGAGGGGAAGATGAAGACTTCTGCGTTTTGCGATTTCATCACGCGGCGCACACCCTCGCGGGCGGGGTGCAAGATGTCCTTGAACAGGCTCGAGCGGTGGTCGAGCGTCGGCATATCGCATGCGCGGCGCACGCTTTCGGGCATATTGGTGGGGCCCGGAATGAAAACTGGGTTCTGCATGCTCATGGACGACGTCTCCTCTTCTCCGAGGATGTAGGTAGCCTGTGCGCCATTGCCGCACAATTTTTTTGAAAAGGTTTTTCAGAAATGGTATGGTGCGTGCATATTGAATGTTTTCAATATCTTGCTATTTTTCACGATATGAAATCATTTTTCACTGCACTGCAGCGAGGGCCAGATGCGCGAACCGAACACCCCCGAATCCCCTCGGCGCGCGCGGGGGCGGCCCAAGGCATGGGATGACAAGAGCGACCAGAACACGATCAAATCGCTCGACCGGGCGATGGCGGTGTTCGAACATCTGTCGACCACATCCGGCGCGACCCTGTCCGAGCTTGCCGCCGATACCGACCAATCGCCCGCCACCACCTACCGCATCCTGACCACGATGGAGGGGCGGGGGCTGGTCGAATTCGATGCCGGCGCGCAGCTGTGGCATATCGGGCCGCGCGCCTTTCTGATCGGGGCGCGCTATCTGCGCCGCACATCGGTCGTCGATCGCGCGCGCCCGATTCTGCGCCGCTTGATGGAGACGACGGGCGAGACCGCGAACCTCGGCATCGCGCGCGACACGCATGTCTTGTTCGTCAGCCAGGTAGAAAGCCATGCCTCGATCCGGGCGTTTTTCCCGCCCGGCACGCTGTCGCCCATGCATGCCTCGGGGATCGGCAAGGCGCTATTGGCGCAGATGACCGATGACCGGCTGTCGCGCCATATCGCGACGGCCCCCTTGGACCGGTTCACCGCGCGCACCTTGACCGACCCGGTCGATTTGCGCGCTGATCTGCAAGAAACCCGCGCGCGGGGCTATTCCATCGACGACGAGGAAAAGACCGAAGGGATGCGCTGCATCGCAGCTCCCGTCTTTGATTGGCAGGGCGAGGCGGTGGCGGGGTTGTCGGTGTCGGGGCCGGTCAGCCGTGTGTCCTTGCAACAAACGCCGCGACTGGCCGAGGCGGTGTTGCGTGCGGCGGCCGATCTGTCGGCGGCGCTGGGCGCGGATGGCAAGGGCTAGGCCGTTTCGGCAATCGCAACCAAATGTTCTTCGAGGCAATCAAGGAGCGCGTCGCGCACCCCATCGCGGACATCGGCGCACCATGCGGCGGCCAGATGCAGGCGGCGGATGGGCTGGCCCGCATCGTTGAGCAGCGGGCGGAACACCACCCCCTCGGGCGTGCCGAGCGCCGACCAGCGCGGCACGATGGCAAGGCCCAGCCCGGCGGCGACAAGGCTGACGATGGTGTGTTTTTCCTCGGCCACCTGCGCGATGCGGGCGGCGTGTCCGGCCTCATGCATGAGCTTGATGGTCAGATCATGGCTGTGGGGGCGCGATTGTCGGTCGGGCACGATGAGCGGCGCATCAGCCAGATCGGCGACGAAAAGGCACGCGCGGTGGGCCAGATCATGGCCCGCGGGCAGGGCCACGACAGTGCTTTCAGACAAGAGCGCGCGCAGCCTGATACGCGGATCGCGCCGCTCGGGCGGGCGGATCAGCGCCAGATCGATCCGCCCCGACAAGAGCCGCGGCAAAAGCTGGATGGTCTTGCGTTCCTCGATGGTGATGCGCAGATCGGGGGCGGATTGGCGAAGGATCGGCAGGATTTGCGGCAACAGCCCCGCCGCCGCGCTGTCGATCGCCCCGATGCGCAGCCTTGCCGCGCTGTCGCGCCCAAGGCTGCGGGCGCGTGCCTCGAGCGCATCGGCGGCAGCGATCAATGCGCGGGCTGGGCCACCCATTCCTGGCCTGCCGCCGAAAGCGAAACGGCCCGCGTCGTGCGGTGGATCAGCACCGTGCCCAAGTGATCTTCGAGCGTGGCCAAACGGCGACCGAGCGTGGCGGGCAGCATCTCGAGCCTGCGCGCGGCGCGGCCGAAATGCAGCTCTTCGGCCACCAAAAGAAAACAACGCAGGTCGGTCAGGTCCATAGCCCTGATTATTGCAATTTATTATATAATACAAGGATGCTTGAGCGCGCGGGGCGCTAGCGCGTATCGCTGCGCCAAGCCAAATCACAGGATACGCCATGAACAGCTACAAAATCGCCGCCATTCCCGCCGATGGGATCGGCCCCGAGGTGATCCGCGCGGGCCTTGCCGTGCTGGATGCCGTTGCCGCCCGCGATGGCAGCTTCAAGGTCGATGTCACGGAATTCGACTGGGGCACCGATTACTACAAGCGCCATGGCGTGATGATGCCCGCCGACGGGACCGAGCAACTCAAACCCTATGACGCGATCTATTTCGGCGCGGTGGGGGCGCCCGATGTGCCCGATCACATCACGCTTTGGGGCCTGCGCCTGCCGATCTGTCAGGGGTTCGACCAATACGCCAATGTGCGCCCCACGCGCATTTTGCCCGGCATCAAGGGCCCCTTGGCCGGTGTCGGCCCCGGCGATCTGGATTGGGTGATCGTGCGCGAAAACTCGGAAGGGGAATATTCGGGTCATGGCGGGCGCGCACACAAGGGCCTGCCCGAAGAGGTGGCGACCGAGGTGTCGATCTTTACCCGCGTCGGTGTCACGCGGATCATGCGCTATGCATTCGCGCTGGCCCAACAGCGGCCCCGCAAGCTGTTGACGGTGGTGACGAAATCGAACGCCCAACGTTTCGGCATGGTGATGTGGGATGAGATCGCGGCCGAGGTGGCCAAGGACTTC
>NZ_CBFIIK010000070.1:0-9358 GCF_965662675.1 Roseicyclus sp.
TTCTTTGGGTCCAAGGGTTGCACTCGTGTAGAACGTTGGATGCCAGTTCCATCCGCTCCGCCATAAAACCCCATATTTTTACTTTATACCAACCACTTGGGTATTTTTTGGCGTTAATCAGCCCCCAATTCGTCCCCACACCGTTGCTTGGATGAATGGGAGGCTGTTGAGCCGACTGTAGGGTTATGTGGTGCATCAAGGGGCATAGACGAAAGCGACCGCTTTTCCGCGTATCAAGAAATCCGTCCCGTGCGCGAGGCTATGTGCTCTGTCGCATCGCTCCAGCATCTCTCATTGGCCTGTCAGCGCAGAAAATCGCCACAGTCATATCTGCGCGCTAGGGAAACCGGGTCACAGGCTCTGGTCGGTATCGGGCGCTTGATCGACTTCTACAACCACCAACGCCCCATACTGCCCATGGCGGACAACCGCCCGCCGTGGTCTAGTTCAACATCATTGCAACCGATCAGCAGGTGGTGGCCGAAGAAGAAATTCACCGGGGATCTGTCGAAGAAGTGGCGAGTAGCTCAAAAGGCTTAGCGAAGGTGCCTCTGAACCACCTTCAACGCCGGATATAGGGCGCGATATGCCTCCAAACGCGATGGTGATATCAAATCGCGCGCAGTCTTGGGTTTGAACCACAGGCGGACATCGGGTCTGTGCATGACCGCCTCGATTGGCCTGTCGCCACAGGCCACCACCGCTAACCGTGCCGCGCCTAAGGCAGGGCCGACAACAGCATCGTCGCTGCGACCCAACGAGATGCCAGTGATATCGGCGATCATCTGCATCAATAGATCACTGCGCGTGCCGCCACCGATGGCCAAGACCGATGTAGGCGTTGTGCCTGCCGCCGCGAAAGCCTGTGCCGCATCGGCGAAGGAAAAGGCGATCGCCTCCAGCACGGCGCGCATCAAGCTGCCTTGGGTGGTGGTTTCGCCGAGATTGGCAAAGCCGCCGCGGATCGTGGTGTCGCCATGCGGTGTACGCTCGCCGGTGAGGTAGGGCAGGAACAGCGGACCCGGCTGTGCCTGTGCCGCCTCGGCCAGAAGCACCTCGATGGGCCGGTCCAACAGCTTGGCCAGCCACGCCATCGGGCGGGCGCCGTTCAACATCGCGGCCATCTGGAACCAGTGCCCCGGCACTGTATGGGCATAGGCATGAATACGGTTCTCGACATTCGGGCGATAGCTGTCGGTGGTCACGAAGAGCTGACCCGATGTGCCAAGCGAGATGAAACCATCCCCGGCATGAACAGCCCCCAGTCCAACCGCACCCGCCGCACCGTCACCCGCACCAGCCGCCACGGGGATGCCCGGCGTCAGCCCTAGATCTGCGGCGACATCGGGCAGAAGCGTTCCGGCAATTTCTGTCCCGTGCACAACGCTGGGCAACCACGCGGGGTCGGTTGCGCTGACGTCGCAAAGACGCGATGACCAGCGCCGCGCCGCTTGGTCGAACCATGATGTGCCTGCCGCGTCCGAGGGATCGGTGACCAATTCACCATGCAGACGCAGGCCGATGTAATCCTTGGGCAACAGCACATGGCGGATCTGCGCATGGGCGGCAGGGTCGTGACGGGCCAACCACAGGATTTTCGGCGCGGTGAATCCGGGCATGGGTATGACGCCTGCGATCTGCGCGGCCAATGGCTCGGCGGCGAGTATGTCGACGCATTCGACATCGGCGCGGGCGTCATTCCACAAGATGACCGGGCGGATCGGCTGGCGGTCTGCGTTCAGCACCACCGCGCCGTGCATCTGGCCCGACAGGCCGATGGCCCTGATCGCAGTGCGCAGGGACGGATCGAGCGCCGCGATGGCCGTGCGGGTCGCGACCCACCAGCCTTCGCAATCCTGCTCGCTGGCCCCTTCGAACGGGTGAGAGATCTCAAGATCGACGGCCTCTTGCGCGACCAGATGCCCGGCCCCGTCGATGACGCAAAGCTTGACGGCCGACGTTCCCAAATCGATCCCGAGATACATCCTGTTATCCTTTCCCCGTCCGCAAGATGCCCTTAAGGTTGCACTCTGGCATTTCAGGGGTCATTGTTTAATTTAACTCGCGTAATGTTTTGCGGGCGTTGTTGGCCCGGAGGCAAGCGCAAATCATGCACATGCGGCGTCAATCGCTGCAGGAGGCGGCGATATGACGGATCAAAAAGTGCGCAACATGGAGGAATTCGCCGCCCTTAGCGGGATTTCCCGCCCGACGGTGTCCAAGTACTTCAACGATCCTGCCAGCGTGCGTACAACAACCCGGGCAAAGATCGAAGACGCGCTGGCGCGGTTCGATTTCCGCCCCAATATATATGCAGTCAACCAAAACCGCCGCCTGACCAAGAATATCGGCATCGTGGTGCCGTATCTCGCCGACCCTTTCTTCGCCGAGATCGCGCGTAATATCGAACAGCTGTGCATCGCCAACGGGTTTCGTCCGATCTTGATGAGTTCGCATGGCGGTGCCGATCAGGAATGCGATAATCTCGACGCCTTGCGCGCGCTGAAACCGGCGGGCGTATTGCTTGCGCCGCTTGGGCGCATCTCGGACAAACGCGCGCTGGAGCGGTTCTGCCGTGATGTCCCAACGGTGCTTTTCGACAGTAATATCGAAGGCTTGGGTGAGGCATTCATCGGCTCGGACAATGCGAGTTTCGTGAACCAGACGGTCGACTACCTTTGCCGCAGCGGCGAGCCGCCTTGTTTTTTCGAGATGCGCACGCCGGCCAACCCGAATGCCAACAAGCGCCGCGTCTCCTACATCGAGGCGATGCATCGCCATGGCCTAGAGCCGGTGTTGATCAGTGTGGAAGGCGATGGATGGGGCTTTGAAGAGATCGGGCGTCGTGGGGCACATAGCGCGATCGCGGCGGGCGACTTCAAGACCAATACGATTCTCTGCAGCAACGATCGCTTGGCCATCGGGGTTCTAGCCGCGTGTTTCGAGCGCGAGTTGCGTGTCGGGCGCGGAGCTGATTGCGATTTCCGCGTAGCGTCCCATGACGGGCATCCGTTTTCGCGCTTCACCTGTCCGGCGCTTACGACTGCGGCCCATGATTACAAGGCGGTCGCCAGCAATAGCGTCGAGAAACTATTCCAACTGATCGAGAGCGGCGGCAGCCTCGGCGACCGTACAGAGGCGCTTTTTCCGGCCCATTTGATCGTGCGCGCCTCAGCGTGACAGGCAAAAGTTATCGCGCGTAAAATATTTATTGACGCGCGTATTGTTTCTCCGCATGGTTGGGCCATCACATCCAATCAGGGAGGATACGGATGTCTCGCAAGACCGCACTTCGTGCGTCCAGTGCCGTTGCACTTTTCGCGCTCGCCTCGGCTGCCATGGCCCAGGACACCACAATCACCATCGCGACCGTGAACAACGGCGACATGATCCGGATGCAGGGCTATACCGAGCTCTTCACTGCCGAGACCGGCATCGCCGTGGAATGGGTCACCTTGGAAGAGAACGTGCTGCGTCAGCGCGTGACGACCGACATCACCACCAATGGCGGTCAGTTCGACATCATGACCATCGGCATGTACGAAACGCCGATCTGGGGTGCCAACGGTTGGCTTGTCCCGCTTGATGGCCTGTCGGCTGAATACAATGTCGACGACATCCTGCCCGCCATGCGCGGCGGCCTGAGCCATGATGGCACGCTTTACGCGGCGCCGTTCTACGGTGAGTCCTCGATGATCATGTACCGCACCGACCTGATGGCGGCCGCTGGTCTCGAGATGCCCACGGCCCCGACTTGGGACTTCATCCGCCAAGCGGCGGCTGCAATGACCGACCGTGCCGATGACATCAACGGCATCTGCCTGCGCGGCAAGGCCGGTTGGGGTGAGGGCGGTGCCTTCATCACCGCGATGTCGAATTCCTTTGGCGCGCGCTGGTTCGACATGGATTGGAACGCGCAGTTCGACACCGAGGCTTGGGCCAACACGCTCAACTTCTTCAACGACATGATGCAGGAATCCGGCCCTGCCGGTTTCGCGACCAACGGCTTCAACGAGAACCTCTCGCTGTTCCAGCAGGGCAAGTGCGGCATGTGGATCGACGCAACCGTCGCGGCATCCTTCGTGACCAACCCCAACGACAGCGAAGTGGCCGACAGCGTCGGCTTCGCGCTGGCCCCTGATACGGGCTTGGGCAAGCGGTCCAACTGGCTTTGGGCATGGGCGCTGGCGATCCCCGCAGGCACCCAGCAGCAAGATGCAGCCCTTCAGTTCATCGAATGGGCGACCTCGACCGACTATATCGAGCTGGTTGCTGAAAACGAAGGCTGGGCCAACGTTCCCCCGGGCGCGCGCACCTCGCTTTACGAGAACCCCAACTACATGGCGGTGCCCTTTGCGCAGATGACGCTCGACAGCATCTTGTCCGCTGACCCGACGAATTCCACCGTCGAACCCTCGCCCTATGTCGGCGTGCAGTTCGCGGCCATCCCGGAATTTGCAGGGATCGCAACCGAGGTGAGCCAAGAGTTCTCAGCAGCCTATGCCGGTCAGCAGACCGTCGCCGAGGCACTTGCCAAGGCGCAAGAGATCACTAACGAAGCGATGGAAGCCGCAGGCTACCGCTAACTCTCTTCGCAAAGATCGGAAGGCGGCGTTGACGCCGCCTTCCACCATCCACAAGTTTCGAATTTCCCCTAAACTCGGCTTGTCGTGGGCGACGCGCCCGCCTGCAGAGGATATTTTCATGGCCACCCAGCACTCACGCACCGCCGCAAGGATCATGATGGCCCCCGCGGTCTTCTTGCTTCTGGTGTGGATGTTGGTGCCTTTGACCATGACGCTATGGTTCTCGTTCCGGCAATATCTGCCGCTGCGCGGTGGCGACCAAGGCTTCGTCTGGTTCGACAATTACATCCGCTTCATCAGTTCGAGCGCCTTTTGGCCTGCGGTCCAGACGACCTTGGTCATCGTGGGTGGCGCGCTGTTGATCTCCATCGTTCTTGGCGTTTTGCTGGCGATCTTGCTCGATCAGCCGATGTGGGGGCAGGGCGTTGTCCGCATCCTCGTGATCGCGCCCTTCTTTGTCATGCCCACAGTTTCAGCGTTGGTGTGGAAGAACATGTTCATGGACCCCACCAATGGCTTGTTCGCCCATCTGTGGCGCGCCTTTGGGGCCGATCCCGTCGTGTGGCTCAGTGATGCCTCGATCTTTTCGGTGATCGTGATCGTGTCGTGGCAGTGGTTGCCTTTCGCGACCCTGATCTTGCTGACGGCGATCCAGTCGCTCGACAGCGAACAGCTAGAGGCCGCCGAGATGGATGGCGCCCCGCCGCTGTCGCGTTTCGTCTTCATCACCTTGCCACATCTGAGCCGTGCGATCACCATCGTGGTGCTGATCCAGACGATCTTCTTGCTGTCGATCTTTGCCGAGATCTTCGTCACCACGGGCGGTGCGTTCGGCACGCGGACGCTGACCTACCTGATCTATCAGCGCGTGCTTGAAAGCCAGAATGTGGGTCTGGGCAGCGCCGGTGGGGTTTATGCCATCATCCTCGCCAATATCGTCGCGCTGTTCTTGATGCGCATCGTTGGCAAGAACCTGGACCGCTGAGGAGCATCCGATATGGCGCGCACCGTTTCGACCCAACGCAAGACCCTCAACACTGCCCTCGCGTGGACCATCGGCTTCGTGATCTTTTTCCCGATCCTGTGGACCATCCTGACCTCGTTCAAAACCGAGGCCGAGGCGATCGCGAACCCGCCGATCTTTCTGGCCTTCGACTGGACGCTGGAAAACTACGCCGTGGTGCAGGAACGCTCGAACTATATGCGGTTCTTGTGGAATTCGATCATCATTGCGGGCGGCTCGACCGTCTTGGGGGTGATCATCGCGGTCCCTGCGGCGTGGTCCATGGCCTTTGTGCCGTCGCACCGGACCAAGGACATCTTGCTATGGATGCTCTCGACCAAGATGTTGCCGGCGGTGGGCGTGCTTTACCCGATCTATCTCTTGTGCATCCAGCTGGGCGTGCTCGACAATCGCGCGGCGCTGGTGGTGATCTTGATGCTGATCAACCTGCCGATCATCGTGTGGATGCTCTACACCTATTTCCGCGAGATCCCCGGTGAGATCCTCGAGGCCGCGCGCATGGACGGGGCAGGGCTGAAGGAAGAGCTGCTTTATGTCCTGACACCCATGGCCATACCCGGCATTGCCTCGACCCTGCTGTTGAATTTCATCCTCGCTTGGAACGAGGCGTTTTGGACCCTCAACCTGACGGCCGTGGATGCCGCACCGCTAACGGCCTTTATTGCCAGCTATTCCAGCCCCGAGGGACTGTTCTTCGCCAAACTCAGCGCCGCCTCGACCATGGCGATTGCGCCGATCCTGATCCTTGGCTGGTTCAGCCAGAAACAACTTGTCCGCGGCCTTACCTTTGGCGCGGTGAAATAAGAACACGCGCTCAAGTAGCGACGCGATAGCGCAAAGGAAGACACCGAAATGGGACGCATCACGCTCGAAAAGGTTCGCAAGGCATTTGGCGAAGTGGAAGTGATCCCGCCGCTGGATCTCACCATCGAAGAGGGTGAGTTCGTGGTTTTCGTCGGGCCCTCGGGCTGCGGGAAATCCACGCTCTTGCGCCTGATCGCGGGGCTCGAGGATGTCACGGGCGGTGAGATCCGCATCGATGGCCAGGATGCCACCGCCGTGCCACCCGCCAAGCGGGGCTTGGCGATGGTGTTCCAATCCTACGCGCTTTACCCGCATATGTCGGTGCGCAAGAACATCGCCTTTCCGCTGCGCATGGCGAAGATGGACCGCGCCGAACAGGATCGCCGGGTCACGGCAGCGGCCTCGGTCTTGAACCTGACCGACTACCTCGACCGTAAGCCCGGACAGTTGTCGGGCGGCCAGCGCCAGCGCGTCGCCATCGGGCGGGCCATCGTGCGCGAACCGGCGGCCTTCTTGTTCGACGAACCGCTGTCGAACCTCGATGCGGCGCTGCGGGTGGGGATGCGGCTTGAGATTTCCGAGCTTCACAAGCGGCTCAAGACCACGATGATCTACGTCACCCATGATCAAGTCGAGGCCATGACCATGGCCGACAAGATCGTGGTGCTGCGCGCCGGTCACATCGAACAGGTCGGCAGCCCGCTGGATCTGTATTACAACCCGCGCAACCTGTTCGTCGCGGGTTTTATCGGCTCGCCCAAGATGAACCTGTTGACCGGCCCCGAGGCGGAAAAGCGCGGCGCCCATACCATCGGCATCCGCCCCGAACATATCGCGCTGTCCACCACGGATGGCGCGTGGAAAGGTCGAGTGGGCGTGGCCGAGCATCTGGGATCGGATACCTTCTTCCATGTCCATTGCGACGGGGTGCAAGACAGCATGACCGTGCGTGTCGGTGGCGAGGTTGGGCTGAACTATGGCGATAGCGTCTATCTCAGTCCTGATGAGGAGCGGATGCATCGCTTTGATGACAGGGGGCTGCGCATCGCATGAGATTGGCCGGGAAAACAGCGATCATCACGGGGGCTGCGCGCGGCATCGGGCGTGCCTTTGCCGAAGCCTATGTGGCCGAAGGCGCGCGTGTCGCCATCGCCGATATCGACATCACCCGCGCGCGTGCCACCGCCGCCGAGATTGGCCCATCGGCCATCGCGGTGGCGCTGGATGTCACGCGCCAAGACAGTATTGATGCAGCGGTTGCCCAGACCGTGGCGGCTTTTGGCCAGATCGACATCTTGATCAACAATGCCGCCATCTTCACCGCCGCCCCGATCGTTGAGATCGACCGGGCCGAGTACGCCCGTGTCTTCGACATCAATGTCAGTGGCACCTTGTTCATGATGCAGGCTGTTGCCCGCCACATGATCGAGGCGGGCATTCGCGGACGCATCATCAACATGGCCTCCCAAGCCGGGCGGCGGGGCGAAAGCCTCGTCGCCGTTTATTGCGCCACCAAGGCGGCGGTGATCAGCCTGACCCAATCGGCCGGGCTGAACCTGATCACGCATGGCATCAATGTGAACGCCATCGCACCGGGCGTGGTGGATGGCGAGCATTGGGATGGTGTGGATGCCTTTTTCGCCAAGTACGAAGGCAAGGCGCCCGGACAGAAAAAGGCCGAAGTTGGGGCCGGCGTTCCTTATGGCCGCATGGGGCGCGCGGAAGACCTGACCGGCATGGCGGTGTTTCTGGCCAGCGCCGAGGCCGCATACATCGTGGCCCAATGCTATAATGTGGATGGCGGCCAATGGATGAGCTGATGACTGCGGCCCGCCCGATCCCCCTTTCGAACAAGACATTGGGCGATCTGCCCAAGGCGATCTTGCGCCCCGGCTACGATCGCGCGCGGCTGACCCCCGGTATCGTGCATATCGGCTTGGGCAATTTCCACCGCGCCCATCAGGCATGGTATCTGCATCGGCTGATGCAGCAGGGCCTTGCCCATGACTGGGCGATCCTTGGGGCAGGGGTGATGCCCCATGACGCCGCGATGCGCGACAAGCTCTTGGCGCAAGATTGCCTGACCACCTTGATCGAATTGGCCCCCACCCATCGCAGCGCCGAGGTGACGGGCGCGATGATCGACTATCTGCCGGTCCAAGAAGGGCATGGCCCGCTGATCGCGGCCATGACCGACCCGTGTATTCGTATCGTCAGCCTGACCGTGACCGAGGGGGGGTATTACGTCGATCCGGTCTCAGGCGGTTTGGATGTGACCCATCCCGATATTCTTCATGATGCTGCCAATCCCGACCGCCCCCGAACGGCCTTTGGTGCCATGGTGGCCGCCTTGCGCGCGCGCCGCGCGGCAGGGTGTGGGCCTTTTACAGGGCTCAGCTGTGACAATCTTCGCGGCAATGGGGCCGTGTTGCGGCAAACGCTGGTGGGCCTTGCCCGTCTTTCTGATCCCGGCTTGGCCGATTGGATCGACAGCCACGGCGCCTTCCCCAATTCCATGGTCGACAGCATCGTGCCTGCCACTGGACCCAGTGAATTGGCCTTGGCGCGTGAATTGGGCGTAGCTGATGCCGCGCCGGTCACGCATGAGAATTTCCGCCAATGGGTCATGGAGGATGAGTTTTGCGCCGGACGCCCCGATTGGGACAAGGTCGGCGCGATCTTTACCGATCAGGTGCATGCCTATGAGATGATGAAGATCCGCGTGCTGAACGCGGGCCATCAGGTCTTGGCCAATGCCGGTGAACTGTTGGGCGCGGCCACGATCGCCGATTGCATGGCCCATCCCGCGATCGCGGCGCTGTTTCGCAAGATCCAAATGACCGAGATCCTGCCCTATGTCAGCGCGGTGCCGGGCATGACGCCCAAGGCTTATCTGGACCTGATCGAGCGGCGCTTTGCCAACCCCGCGATCCGCGACACGACC
>NZ_CBFIIK010000070.1:9368-14047 GCF_965662675.1 Roseicyclus sp.
ATCCCGGTTTCGTGCTGCCCATCTTGCGCGATGCGATTGCGGCGGGCGGCCCGGTTGAAGGTCTCGCCCTTGTCGAGGCCCTTTGGGCAAGGATGTGCGCTGGCCAACGCGAGGATGGCGGCGTGATCGCGGCCAATGATCCCCATTGGGATGCGCTCAGTGCCACCGCGCAGCAAGCAAAGGACAACCCGCGCCTCTGGCTGGAGCAGGCGACGCTTTACGGCGATGTGCTGGGGCACATGCCCTTTGTCACCGCCTTTGATGACTGGCTGAGGGTGATCTGGACCGACGGAACTGAAGCGGCCATTGCCAAATTCACGAACACGGCCAGCTGACTTCAACTTGATGCTTTGATCCGCATTCATGGAATGCGCAGTGCAGACACCGCCTATAACAAAGAAAATCCGTTACATCCCCGCAAGCATCGCATCGATGCAATTATTCATCTCTTGCCGGAGGGGTCTGAGGGGGATTAGCGCGCGGCTCGTGTCGTTGGGAGTTTGGGAAAGCGCTTAGGTGACAGTGTCACAAGCGAAGCTGAGAGTGGGTCGCATCTGACTGCTTCCCGAGGCAAGCCGTGTCATCCGGTAACCACACCATCTGCCACCTTGATCCGCCGCCGACATGCGGCCGCGATCTTCTCGTCATGTGTGGAAATCAGGAACGTCGTCCCCTCTTTGCGGTTGATCTCGCCAAGCAATTCCATCACCTGCATGGCCGACGCTCGGTCGAGGTTGCCTGTGGGTTCATCCGCCAGCACCAGCTCCGGCGCGTTCATCAGCGCGCGCGCGACCGCGACACGCTGTTTTTGCCCGCCGGACAGCTTGGCGGTTGGGAAATCGACCCGGTCCGCCATTCCCATGCGCACCAATAGATCGCGGCCGCGGCTGCGCGCGGCGGGCGTCTCGCGCCCATCGCGCACGGCTGTGGGAAAGACCACGTTTTCCAGCGCGGTGAAGTCGGGCAGCAAATTGTGGAATTGGAACACGAAGCCGATATGGGCGTTGCGAAACGCCGTTAGCGCCCGGTCGTCGGCCGCGATCATGTCTTGGCCCAGCATCTCATAGGCGCCGGAGTTTGGCGCCATCAGGGTGCCGAGGATTGTCAGCAGCGTGCTTTTCCCCGCGCCGGACGGCCCCAGAAGAGCGGCCATCTCGCCTGCCTCGAGACGGAGCGACAGGCCGCGCAGCACGCGGGTCGCAGCCTCGCCCGTGCCGTAGGTCTTGACTAGGTCTCGAACCTCCAAAAGCGTGCTCATTGTCCGATCGCCGTGACGGGATCGACCCGCGAGGCGGCGCGCGCAGGCAAGATGGCGGCGAGGACCGCACCGATCACCGTCAAGGTGATGGCGAGGCCATAGGAGCCTTGCGTGATGTCCATGGGCAGGGTTCCCGGCTCGAAGGCCTCGCGCGGAGGGAAGGGCAGGAGGGCGAGGTATCCCAGCGCAGCACCCGTGATGCCGCCCAAGAGCCCGATCAGCGCCCCTTGCGTAACGAAAACGAACACGACGAAATTCCGCCCCGCGCCCATTGCCCGCATAATCCCGATCTCGGGTCTACGCCGATAGGTGGACAGCATCAGCGCCGAGGCGACGCCGATCACAATGGTGATAAGCGCGAAGGTCTTGAGAAAGTAGCCCGTCTGTGCCTGCGCGTTCAGCGCCTCCATCAGCTGTTCGGCCCCGTCGGTCCAGGGCACCGCGTCAAGGTCGGTCAGGGCGCGGATGCGCAGTGCCGTAGCATCAGCCGCGTTCAGATCGTCGAGCTTGATCTCGATCTGGGTGACACCTTGCGGCATGGCGAACAACGTACGCGCCACGGGCAGGCCGACGAAGGCGCGCGCCCCGTCCATCGCGCCATTGCCGGTCTCGAAAATGCCCGAAAGCGTCAGCAGCGCCGTGACCCCACCCGCGCTTTGCAGCCGCACTGATTGACCCCGAGACAGCGCAAGATCGTCGGTGAGTTCGCGACCCAACACGATCAGCCCAGGGCCGAGCCGGGCCGAGCCTTCGACGATGTAGCCGTCAAGATCGAGGATCGCGGATTCCCGCCCGGGCATCAGACCGGTGACGCTGACCTGCGACACCTGCGCCCCGCGGGTGAGAAAGCCTGCCCCGCCGATCTGCGGCGACACCGCCTTGACGCCGGGAACTGCCTCGATCAGCGGCAGCCATGTTTCGGCCTCGCTCAGCGTCGCGGTGCGTGTGCGGCCGCGCTCGGTGACGGCGAGCACATGGCCGGGCGCGGTGATCAGCACGGCGGGATCGAGATCCGCGGCCTCGATCGTGATGTGCGAGATGTCTCCGACGGTGCGCGATAGGATGAACTCGGCCAGCCCGCCGATCAGGGCCGACATGAAGATGAAGATGAACACGCCGACCGCGACGCCTGTGACCAAAAGCGCCGTCTGCGCTTTGTTCGCCATCAGATAGCGGATGGCAATTTTGAGCGCGTAGCGCATCATAGCCCGTCCACGGCGACGGCCTGTCCTTCGGCGATGCCCATCCCCTCGGTGATGACCGCGTCGCCTGCGCCCAATCCGGAGCTGACGATCAGACGGGCCGCGGGCCAGTCAACGACCCTCACGGATTGCCATTGCGCCACACCGTCCGAGATGATGAAGACACCGATGTCGTCCCCTTTTGTCTGCAAGGCGGTGCGCGGTACGGTCAGCGCGGCATCGCGCTGCTCCACGATGATGTTGGCCGCCACGGTCAGTCCGACAGGCGCATCGACCGGATCATCGAAGCCGATCCTTACGGCAAGGCCCCCCGTTGCGATATCCACCTGTCGAGACACGATTGTCACCTGACCGTCGCGCGTGCCGGTTTCGCCCGCCAGCTGAAGCACCGCTGTCTGGCCGGGGGAGATCTGCATCGCATAGGCCTCGTCGACGTCCACCTCGACGATCAGAACGCGCAGATCTGTGAGCGTCAGCAGCTGCGTGGCCTGATCGACGATCTGCCCGAGCTCAACGTTCAGCACGAGGACTGTGCCATTCAGAGGGGCCCTGATGGTGTGGTCGCGCAGCGCAACCTGTGCCTGCTCAAGCACGGCGGTAAGGCGTTCGACGTCCCTCTCGGCTGATTGCACGGCGCGCGCCTCGCTTTCCAGCACGCTGCGCGCAACGTTTTCCCCAAGCGCAAGTGAGCGGTCATAGGCCTCGCGTCGCTCGTCGCGCGTGATGCGCGTGGCGTCCAATGCAGCCATTGCCTGCCGGACGACCGTGTTCTGCGCTTCGGCGTCGATCCGTACCAGAACTTGCCCGGCTTCGACCTTGTCGCCTTCGGCCACAAGCAGGGCCACGACGGCACCGCTCACGCGGGGGCGCACGGCAACGGAGTGAAGGGCGGCAAGCTGACCGTTGACGGCGAGCACACGCGTCACCGGGGCGGGACTGACGATCTCAACTGATACCGGCGTCGGACGTGCCAGCCAGAACGCGGAAAAGACAACGCCTACGACGACGAGCGCCAGTGCTCCCGCACCCACCAAAGGCCAAAAGAGCCGAGTGCGCGACTGCGGAGAAGCGGGAGGGGGTGGCGGAGGGCGCACGACCGGAACCCGCGCAACCGGCGTCGCAGGGTCTGGATGTGATGGGTCTGCATTCTCTCGACTGGGTGTTTTCTGGCCGACCGTCACGAAAAAGCATCCTTCCTGTGGGGGACCGCCGATCGAGCGACCGCGCCCTCGGGCCTTACCTCCGCGCAGATAAAATACGTCCCAGCGCGGTTTCCGCCTTGATGTGGATCAGCGACGACTACAGCGATACTGATTCAAACCAATCCACCCTAGATCAGCTTGGCAGTATTAATGGCTATGGCATCGCGCGTCCCCGCGCCCGCTCCGCCCGGGAGGACCCATGAATGGGTCCTGTCGTCTGAACAAGCTCGCGGGGTTCGTGTGAGGCCCCGGCGATTATCCCCGACAGAATTTCGCAACAGACTCACGATCCAAGAGCGGATACTGGCTAGCCGCGGATCCGCCTAACCGGCGGCGCAAGCAACGCCTTCTCACCGTCTGCCACTTGCCCCTGATCTTGGTTGATAATCAGACTTTCCTGATTTTACCTCACATAAAGCCCCACATAGAATAAACGCTTGCTCGAAGGGCTTTCAGGCCGAATTCCGCGCCCTATCGATGCGGCGGCGCGCGCTTAGGCGTCCAGAGAGAAGCGCGCGGCTATTTTCTGGCGCGCTGCCCGCTTTCGGCACCCCTCCGGCAATAACGCGCATCGACCGTGAGTGGTGGGACAACTAGCTTCTCTCCCACTTTATCCAAACAATCTTGGCCGGTTCTTGATAGGCATCACTTCCAACTTATCGCGCCGATGGTGCTTGTCCCCCCAAGACGTATTTCCGTTTGAATCCGCCGATCCATAAGCAGGCGGTCGTGGTATCTCGCTGTACTTGGTGGAAACCGATGGGCTGGCTGGGTCTCGCAGGTGGCGCAATCTCGACAAGCTGGGGATGAGATCAAACGACACCTCTGAGCTTTTCTTTGACGCGATGCGCGTGCCGGCATCGGCTTCGCGCTGCCCCAAATAGGGACAGAGCTTTGCGCAGATGATGCAGCAATTGCCGCAAGAGCGCCTGTTGATCGGGGTCTATGCGGTGGCACGCATCGAACGTGCCCTGCGGGTCACGCTGGATTACGTCAAGCAACGCACAGCCTTTGGTA
>NZ_CBFIIK010000071.1:0-13998 GCF_965662675.1 Roseicyclus sp.
GACGACATGGACGCAATCAAGGCAGAGGCGGCGCAGGTCGGCTATCCGCTCATGCTCAAGGCCTCTTGGGGCGGCGGCGGTCGGGGTATGCGCCCCATCGAAAACCCCGATGAATTGCCAGAAAAGGTTTTAGAGGGACGCCGCGAAGCCGAGGCCGCGTTTGGGAATGGCGAGGGGTATCTGGAAAAGATGATCCAGCGCGCCCGCCACGTAGAAGTTCAGATCCTTGGGGATCAGCAAGGCAATATCTACCACCTCTATGAGCGCGATTGTTCTGTCCAGCGCCGCAACCAAAAGGTCGTGGAGCGCGCGCCCGCCCCCTATCTCAGTCAGGCCCAGCGCGAAGAGATCTGCCTGCTCGGCAAGAAAATCTGCACACATGTGAATTACGAATGCGCGGGCACCGTCGAATTCCTGATGGATATGGACAGCGGCGCCTTTTATTTCATCGAGGTGAACCCCCGCGTGCAGGTCGAACATACCGTGACCGAAGAGGTGACGGGCATCGACATCGTGCGCGCGCAAATCCTGATCGCAGAGGGCAAATCTCTGGTCGAAGCGACGGGTGTGGCCAGCCAATACGATGTGAAGCTCGACGGTCACGCGATTCAGTGCCGTGTCACGACCGAAGATCCGACCAACAACTTCATCCCCGATTATGGGCGTATCACCGCCTATCGGGGCGCGACGGGCATGGGCATCCGGCTTGATGGCGGCACGGCCTATTCGGGCGCGGTGATCACGCGCTATTACGACTCGCTTCTGGAAAAAGTCACCGCTTGGGCGCCGACGCCAGAGGCCGCGATCGCGCGGATGGACCGGGCTTTGCGCGAGTTCCGCATTCGGGGCGTGAACACGAATATCGATTTCGTGATCAACCTGCTGAAACACCCGACCTTCCTGAATTACCAATACACGACCAAGTTCATCGACACGACGCCCGCGCTGTTCGATTTCAAGCCGCGCCGTGACAGGGCCACGCGCATCTTGACCTATGTGGCCGATATCACCGTCAACGGACACCCCGAGACCCAAGGCCGCCCACAACCGCGCGCCGATGTGAAGCCGCCCAAAGCCCCCGCTGCGCGAAGCGATCGCTACATTTCGGGCACAAGGCAGCTGTTGGAGGAGAAGGGGCCAAAGGCGGTAGCCCAGTGGATGAAGGATCAGACCCAGCTCTTGATCACCGACACGACGATGCGCGACGGGCATCAGTCGCTCTTGGCAACCCGCATGCGCTCGATCGACATGATCCGCGTGGCACCCGCCTATGCCGCCAAGCTGCCGGGGCTGTTCAGCGTCGAATGCTGGGGCGGCGCGACCTTCGATGTCGCCTATCGCTTCTTGCAGGAATGCCCATGGCAACGCCTGCGCGATATCCGCGCCGCCATGCCCAATATCATGACCCAGATGCTTTTGCGTGGCGCCAACGGGGTGGGCTACACGATATACCCTGACAATGTGGTGCAGGCCTTCGTGCGTCAGGCCGCCGATAGCGGCGTCGACATCTTCCGCGTTTTCGACAGCCTGAACTGGGTCGAGAACATGCGCGTGGCGATGGATGCGGTGCAGGATGCGGGCAAGATCTGCGAAGGCACGATCTGCTACACGGGCAATATCCTCGATCCTGACCGGGCGAAGTATGACCTGAAATACTACGTCAAGATGGCCAAGGATCTGGAGGCCGCGGGCGCGCATGTCCTGGGGCTGAAGGATATGGCGGGGCTGCTCAAGCCCGCATCGGCGGCCGTCTTGATCCCCGCGCTGAAGGATGCAGTGGACCTGCCCATCCATTTCCACACCCATGACACGGCGGGCGTGGCTTGCGGCACGATCCTGACGGCGGCGGCGGCGGGTGTCGATGCCGTCGATTGCGCAATGGATGCGCTGTCGGGCAACACCTCTCAGGCGACGCTGGGAACAATCGTGGAGTCCCTGCAATTCACCGAGCGCGACACGGGCCTTGATATCCGCGCGATCCGCGAGATCAGCGATTACTGGGAAGCCGTGCGCGCCCATTACGCCGCGTTCGAGTCCGGCATGCAGGCCCCCGCCTCCGAGGTCTATCTGCACGAAATGCCGGGCGGCCAGTTCACCAACCTCAAGGCGCAGGCGCGCTCGATGGGGCTCGAGGATCGCTGGCACGAGGTGGCGCAGATGTATGCCGATGTGAACCGGATGTTCGGCGATATCGTCAAGGTGACGCCGTCGTCCAAGGTGGTGGGCGATATGGCGCTGATGATGGTCTCCCAAGGGTTGACGCGCGCCGATGTCGAAGACCCGGCCAAGGATGTGGCCTTTCCCGATAGCGTGATCGACATGATGCGCGGCAATCTGGGCCAGCCGCCGGGCGGCTTTCCCCCCGGCATCTTGAAAAAGGTGCTGAAAGACGAGGTGCCGATCCTCGATCGCCCCGGCCTGCATGTGGCATCCATCGATCTGGAAAAAACCCGGACCGAGGTGGCGGCCAAGCTGGAACAAGACGTCGATGACGAGGATCTGATGGGATATTTGATGTATCCCAAGGTCTTCAGCGATTACGCCACCCGCCACAAGGATTACGGGCCGGTCCGCACCCTGCCCACGCGCACCTTCTTTTACGGGATGGAACCCGGCGAAGAAATCGAGGCCGAGATCGACCCCGGTGTCACGCTCAACATCCAGCTTCAAGCCGTGGGCGAGACCACCGAAGAAGGCGAGGTCAAGGTCTTCTTCGAGTTGAACGGCCAGCCCCGCACCATCCGCGTGCCCAACCGCAAGCTGGGTGCGACCGTCGCAAAACGCCCCAAGGCCGAAATCGGCAACCCCAACCATATCGGCGCGCCGATGCCCGGTGTCGTGGCCTCGGTCGCGGTCACGGTCGGCCAAAAGCTCAAGATGGGCGATCTGATGCTGACCATCGAGGCGATGAAGATGGAAACCGGCCTGCATGCCGAACGCGACGCCGTGGTGCGCGCCGTCCATGTCGGCCCCGGCGGCCAGATCGACGCCAAGGATCTGCTGATCGAATTGGAGTGAGAGGGGGCGGGACGCGCGCTTTGCACTAGGCAAACACCCTGCCCGACGGGGTGTCACCATGCTGCGACCGGCCAAAGCGTCAGGTTGTTTACAGGGGCGCGCCCGCAGCCGGCGAAAACCCGCGTCAAACCCGCAAATTCCCCCTTGCACCCCCCAGCACTTGGCACTAATACCCGCCTCCACAGAGCGGGTGTAGCTCAGGGGTAGAGCATTACCTTGCCAAGGTAAGGGTCGTGAGTTCGAATCTCATCACCCGCTCCAGTCGCAAAGGCCCGGGTCGCAAGACCCGGGTCTTTTCGTTTGCGCCGGTCACGTCACAACAGGCGCTGGATTGATCCCGATGCTCTTTCGCGTATATGCATGCGCGATAGATGATCTGTGCCGGATACATGAAACGTCACCCAAGCCCCATCCGCTTCACCACCCCGCTGCCCGGAAAGCGGCGCTGATGAGCGAGAGGGGGAAGGTCGCGATCATCGGCACGCTCGGCGTGCCGGGGCGCTATGGCGGGTTCGAGACCTTGGCCGAGGAATTGGTGCGCGCCGCCGCCCGCTCTGGCCGTGCCGATCGGCTGACCGTCTGGTGCAGCGCGCCGCAAACCGCAAAGCCCCTGCCTGACAGCTATATGGGTGTGGCGCTGCGCTACCTGCCGCTCAGGGCCAACGGGGCGCAATCCATCCCTTATGATGCGCTCTCACTTTGGCAAGCGGCCCGCGGCGGCTACAGCGCGGCGCTTTTGCTGGGCGTGTCGGGGGCCATGGCATTGCCGGCGCTGCGCGCGCTCTCGCCCATGCGGATCATCTGCAATATCGACGGGGTGGAATGGCGACGCCAGAAATGGCGCGGGGCCGCGCGCGCAGTGCTGAAACGCTCCGAGGCCGCCGCCGTGCGCTGGTCGCATACGCTGATCGCCGACAACCCCGAGATCGCCCGCCACGTGAGCGAGAGCTACCAGCGGGGCACGATCGAAATCCCCTATGGCCATGAGGAAACGAACCCCTCGCCGCCTGCCGATATCAGCGATCTCGCTTTGCCTGACGGCTACGCGATGGCGATGGCGCGCGCCGAACCCGAGAACCATCTTGAGCTGATCTTGTCGCATTTCGCCTCTGACCCCACCTTGCCGCCGCTAGTGGTGATGTCGAACTGGGACGACACGGGCCATGGTCGGATGCTGGCCAAACGTTTTCAAGGAAAGCCACGGCTGCATCTGGTCGATGCGGATTATGACCCCGCCCGCCTTGCCGCGATCCGCGCCGGTGCGCTGTGCTATATCCACGGCCATGCCGCCGGCGGTACCAACCCGGCCCTTGTCACCATGATGGGCCAAGGCCTGCCCATCGCGGCATGGGATTGCACCTATAACCGCGCCACGACCGAGGGTCAGGCCGGGTTTTTCGACAGTGCTGCGGGGCTGCACGCCTGCCTGCAGGGCTTGACCGATAATGCCGCCGCCGCGGCCATGGGCGCGCGATTACGGGCCATTGCCGAGCGCCGCTATCGCTGGGAAGATGTCACAGATGCCTATTTCCGTCTGCTCGGCCTCTAGCCCGCTCTTTCCCCTGCGCCAAGGCACGGCTATACCGCCGCCACATGCGACAAGGGAGCAGGCCGATGCGCACCGCCCAGATCACCCGTAAGACCAACGAGACCGACATCACCCTGTCGGTCGCGCTCGATGGCACGGGACGCCGTGACATCAAGACCGGCATAGGGTTTTTCGATCATATGCTCGACCAACTCGCCCGCCACGCGCTGATCGACATGGAAATCAACGCCACGGGCGATCTGCATATCGACGATCACCACACGGTCGAGGATGTGGGCATCGCACTGGGCCAAGCGCTGGCGCGGGCGATGGGCGACAAACGCGGCATCCGCCGCTATGGCAGCTTTCACCTTGCGATGGATGACGCGCTCCTGCGCGCGGCCCTCGACTTGTCGGGGCGGCCTTATCTGGTCTGGGATGTGGAATTTCCCACCGCCAAGATCGGCGGTTTCGACACCGAGTTGGTGCGCGAGTTCTTCCAAGCGCTCTCGACCCATGGCGGCATCACGCTGCATGTAACGAAGCTCGCCGGGATCAACAGCCACCACATCGCGGAAGCGGCCTTCAAATCCGTGGCGCGCGCGCTGCGCGAGGCGCTCGAGCCAGATCCGCGCAGCGAGGGTGCCATCCCCTCGACCAAGGGAACGCTGTGACCGCATGACCACGGTCTTGATCGACTACGATTCCGGCAATCTGCATTCGGCCGAGAAAGCCTTTCAGCGGATGGCCGCCGAGGGCGGGCATGGCGCGGTCGTGGTGACATCCGACCCCGATCAGGTGGCGCGCGCCACCCGTATCGTGCTGCCCGGTGATGGTGCCTTTCCAGCCTGCCGTCGGGGCCTGCAAGCCATCGACGGGCTGGAAGCCGCGATCGTCGAGGGCGTGGAACAGCGCGGCGTGCCGTTCTTGGGCATCTGCGTCGGTATGCAGATGCTGGCCACATGGGGCCGCGAATACGAGGATGTGGCGGGTTTTGGTTGGGTGCAGGGCGAGGTGACGCGCATCACCCCTGCCGATCCCGCCCTCAAGGTGCCGCATATGGGCTGGAACGATCTGGTGATCGACCGACCCCATCCGGTGCTGGCGGGGATCGAAACGGGCGATCACGCCTATTTCGTCCATTCCTACGCCATGCGCGTGGAAAATCCCGCCGATCTTCTGGCACATGTCGATTATGGCGGGCCAGTCACGGCGATCGTGGGCCGCGCCAATGTCGTGGGAACCCAGTTCCACCCCGAGAAAAGCCAGCGCGCGGGGCTCAGGCTGATCGCCAATTTCCTGAACTGGCGTCCCTGAACCCCGCCGCCTGCGATCAGTTGCGCTGCCAGGTGCCGCCCTCGCGGCAGATGGCACCGCCCATCACGCAGCCTGACACGGTCAAGGCATTGCCCGCCAGCGCAAGCCGCGAGCGATAATCCCGCCCGCGATCGGGCGAATGCAGCATGCCGCGATACTGGCCGGCCTCGCCTGTCGGGTTGGTATCCCAGATCAATTGGCGGCCAGTGTTCTCGGACTGCATCGGATTGCCCGCGCTGTCGAAGGATTGCACCAACGTGCCGCAAAGCGAGGTGCCGCATTGCGTGATCCGGATGATCCCGCTGTTGCCGTTGTCATCGGCCGCCGTACGCCAATCGCCGATCAAGGGATCGGCCATCGCAGCAGTTGCCATCACCATCAGCGCCACAGCGCCGCCTACCAGTTTCCGCATAACATCTCCTCCCAAGAGTTGCGCCATGATCTAGCCGCGCGGGGGGGGCATGTGTCCAGCATGACGTTGCGCCAAATGCCGGTCTTGCCCATCGCGCGCCCCTTTGACAAAAGCGCGCCAGATGACCGCGAAAGGAACAAGCGCCATGATCCTCTACCCCGCTATCGACCTCAAGGATGGTCATGCCGTCCGTCTTGTGCGCGGTGAAATGGATCAGGCGACCGTGTTCAACACCGATCCGGCAGCACAGGCACGCGCCTTTCAGGATGCGGGCAGCGCATGGCTGCACCTCGTCGATCTGAACGGCGCCTTCGCGGGTGAGCCCGTGAATGGCGCCGCCGTCGAGGCGATCTTGGCCGCCACCGATATCCCTGCGCAACTCGGCGGCGGCATCCGCGACATGGCCACGATCGAGATGTGGCTGAAAAAGGGTATCGCCCGCGTGATCCTTGGCACCGTCGCGGTGGAAAACCCCGATCTGGTGCGCGCCGCCGCCCGCGCTTTCCCCGGCCAAGTCGCCGTGGGCATCGATGCGCGCAAGGGCCGGGTCGCCACCAAGGGCTGGGCCGAAGAAACCGATGTGATGGTCACCGATCTGGCGCGCCAGTTCGAAGATGCGGGCGTGGCCGCGATCATCTACACCGATATCGACCGCGACGGGGCGATGGGGGGGCCGAACGTGCAGGCCACCGCCGATCTGGCGCGCGCGACCGCCATCCCCGTCATCGCAAGCGGCGGGGTGTCCTCGCTGGCCGATCTCATCGCCCTGCGCGACACGGGCGCCATTGCCGGCGCCATCTCGGGGCGCGCGCTCTATGATGGCGCGCTCGATCTCGGCCAAGCACTCGCAGCCCTTGCCTGATCCCTTCATCTTTCCGAAAATACGCAAATCCCGCCGCCCGCCTTCCCTCGCCCCCGCCAATCGGCTAGGCAGATCCCATGCTCAAGACCCGCATCATCCCCTGTCTCGATGTCGCCGATGGCCGCGTGGTCAAGGGGGTGAATTTCGTCGATCTGGTCGATGCGGGCGATCCGGTAGAACAGGCGCGCGCCTATGATGCGGCGGGTGCGGATGAGCTGTGTTTCCTCGACATCCACGCCACCCATGAAAACCGGGGCACGATGTATGATCTGGCCACCCGCACGGCCGAGCAATGCTTCATGCCGCTGACCATCGGCGGCGGCGTGCGCACGGTCGAGGATGTGCGCAACCTGCTTTTGGCGGGCGCCGACAAGGTCAGCTTCAACTCCGCCGCCGTGGCCGACCCCGATGTGGTGGCGCGCGCGGCCGACAAATTCGGCAGCCAATGCATCGTGGTGGCGATCGACGCCAAGACCGTGGCGCCGGGAAAGTGGGAGATTTTCACCCATGGCGGTCGCAAAGCCACAGGCATCGACGCGGTGGAATTCGCCAAGATCGTAGTCGCCAAGGGCGCGGGCGAGATCTTGCTCACCTCGATGGATCGCGACGGCACGAAATCGGGATTCAACCTGCCGCTGACCCGCGCTGTGGCCGATGCGGTACCCGTGCCGGTGATCGCAAGCGGCGGGGTGGGCACGCTCGACCATCTTGTCGAAGGCGTGACCGAGGGGCATGCGAGCGCCGTGCTCGCCGCCTCGATCTTTCACTTCGGCACCTATTCAATCGCCGAGGCCAAGGCCCATATGGCCGCGGCCGGTATCCCCGTGAGGTTGACATGACCGACGACACGCTAAGCCGGCTTGCCGCCACCATCGCCGCGCGCAAGGGGGCCGATCCCGACACCTCATGGACCGCAAAACTGCTCGCCATGGGCCCCGAGAAAGCGGCCCAGAAATTCGGCGAAGAGGCCGTCGAGGCCATCGTCGAGGCGGTGCGCGGCGATCGCGAAAAACTGACGGCCGAGGCGGCGGATGTGCTTTACCACCTTCTGGTGATGCTCACCGCGCGCGATGTGGCGCTGTCGGATGTCTTGGCGGAACTCGCGCGCCGCGAAGGCCGCTCGGGGATCGACGAGAAAGCCAGCCGCGGCTAGGCGGGACGAAAAAAGCACGTTTTCGAATGGGAAAACTGCCGTTTTCCGCCCCGATCAAAGCTTCGAGGAAATGATCCCGGTGTTGAACCCGCCCATGCGCAGCTCGCCGAACAGGCGTTGATACTCGATCTTGGGGCAGCGATCCTGAATCACGGTCAGCCCCGCCGCTTCGGCCTTGGCCGCCGCCGCATCATGGGTCACGCCGATCTGCATCCAAATCACCTTGGGCAGTGGGTCCATCGCCAAGACCTCATCCACGATCCCCGGCACGGCCTCGGAACGGCGAAAGATATCGACCACATCGACGGGATCGGGGATATCGGCGAGGCTGGCGCGGACTTCTTGGCCCCAAAGACGTTCACCGGCATGGCCGGGATTGACCGGCACGACCTTGTAGCCCTTCAGCCCAAGGTAACGGCCGACGAAGTGGCTGGGGCGCACCGGGTTGGGCGAGACGCCGACAAGCGCGAAAACACGGGATTTTCGCAAGATGTCGCGCAACAGATCATCGGAGGGGTCTTGGGTCATGTCCCCCTTTACCAGAACAAAAAAGCGCCCGCAGCCGAAATGACGCGGGCGCAGGTGATGGAACGAGGGACAGTGGTCAACGGACGGTGTTCCGAACCGCCCGTCACACGATAGATGTGGCGCGCGCAGGCATTTTGTAGTGTGAAAACAAAAAAGTGATCCCGCGCAGGCGCGCATACGCTGGACGCGGGGATCAGTCGAAGATGTCCTCGATCACCTCGAACACCTCTTCGAAGGCTTTCTTCCAGAGCGATTTGCGCCTCTTCACCGGTTTGCGTGCGCGTCCATCGTCGGATGCCTTGCGCGGGCCGGGCTGCGTCAAGCCATGCGGCGCGGGGCGCGGGGCGCTGCGCTTCTTGGGCTGATCGGGCGCGGGGGGCTTGAGCCATTTCATCTCGTGCAGCGGCGCGCCACAGGCCCCACAGGCCAATTCATGTCCGCCGCGCGCGGTCAGTTGCAGCGCTTGGCGACGCCCGCAATAAGAACAGGTTGCAAGTTTGGTCTGCATCCGCGCGGCGATCCCTCAGGCCTGTGTGATCGCATATAGGGAGACCGCCGCCGCATTCGAGACATTGAGCGAGCCAAAATCACCAGATGCGGGAATGCGGACAAGATAATCGCATAATTCGCGCGTCCGCTCGCGCAGGCCCGGCCCTTCGGCACCCAGCACCACGGCGACGGGACGATCCGACAGCTCTGCCGCAACGACACCCAGATCGATCTCGGCCGCCCCATCAAGACCGACACAGACAAAGCCCATATTCTTGAGTGCCTCGATCGCATTGCCCAAGTTCGGCACCCGCAGATAGGGCTGCCGCTCCAGCGCACCCGAGGCGGTCTTGGCCAGCGCGCCCGTCTCGGGTGCGGCATGACGGGCGGGTGCGATCACCGCACGCGCGCCGAAAACCTCGGCTGAACGCAAGATCGCGCCCACATTGTGCGGGTCGCTGACCCGGTCCAGCAGCACAAGC
Organism: Roseicyclus sp.; assembly: GCF_965662675.1. Classification (GTDB taxonomy): domain Bacteria; phylum Pseudomonadota; class Alphaproteobacteria; order Rhodobacterales; family Rhodobacteraceae; genus Roseicyclus. The sequence continues at coordinate 9,790 of NZ_CBFIIK010000071.1, forward strand.
CGCGGCAACCCCATCCCCGGTGCCATCGCCACATCCTCTAGGCTGCCCCAATCAAGCGGCTTGACCTCAAGCGCGGCACCTTGATGGACTGAGCCGGGATCAAGGGGTGCGGTAAATTTGCGGGGGTCTGCGATCTCGGCCTCGATCCCTGCGATGGCGATCGCATCGGCCAGCTTGTCGGCGGCATTGCGTGTCACGATCAGGCGCAGCCGCGCACGCGCGGGGTTGAGCAGCGCATCGCGCACCGCATGCAGGCCGAAAAGCCACACGGTTTCCGCCGCCGAAGCGCGCTTGGCCTTTTCTTTGTCGATGACCCAAGTGGGTTTTTTCGTCATGGTCGGCGCCCTTGTTCCTTGCGCCATGGGTTACGCGCGCGAAAGCCGAATGCCAAGGGGCAGCGCCCGCGCGTTTTCGCGGTTGACGGCCCCTGCCCCCGTGATTATCCAGCCCTCGCGTCGGGCGACGTGCTGCAAGGTGCGGCAGCGGACTGTAACTCCGCCGGGGAGACCCATGCCTGGTTCGATTCCAGGGTCGCCCACCATCCCCCCTAGCCGAATCGATTTTGCACATGCCGCGTTCTGCGGCCGCAAATCCTGCGCCGGATTTTCCTTCTGGTTGTATTTTAAGTCATTTTTAACCCTGATGCGCCGATAAGGCGGGCAATCACCGCGCGGCGGCGCGCAATCACATGCTTGCATGTTGTCGATTGAGGAAGATTGCGGTAACGAATGATTGGGGTCGCGATCTTTCGCGAATGCTGCTTTGGGGATATCGCCTGTGACACTCATTCCCGACTTCGGGTCTATCCATACGGAAGCCGTGCCCGCTTTTGTCGAAACGCGGGCGCAACCCTTGGCCTATCGTGTCGCCAAACGCGCCTTTGACCTGTTTTTTTGCACCATCTTCCTGTTCCCCGCGATGCTGGTGGTCTTGTTTCCGCTCTTGGTGCTGAACCCGATCTACAATCCCGGCCCGCTGTTTTTTCGGCAAAAGCGCATGGGCCGTGATTGCAAACCCTTCCGCGCCTTGAAGTTCCGCACGATGGTTGGCAACCCGACCCAACGGCGTGGGCCGGATGACCCGCTCGAGATGCACCGCATCACCCCCTTGGGCCGCTTCTTGCGCCTGACGCGCTTCGATGAATTGCCACAAATCCTCAACGTCTACCTCGGCGAGATGAGCTTGATCGGCCCGCGCCCCGATTATTTCGCCCATGCCCATCACTATATCCACGCCATCCCCGATTATCGGCACCGCTACAGCGTGCGCCCCGGCATCAGCGGGCTGGCCCAGATCCAGCTTGGCTATGCAGAAGGGATCGAGGCCACACGGCACAAGACCGCCGCCGATATCGATTATATCCGCAATGCCAGCATGTCGTTGGATATGTGGATTTTCTGGCGGACCATGGTCACGGTCTGGCGGATGCGCGGCACCTGAGCGCCTGACACGACGGGCGACGGGGGCAGGCTGAAATGCAAAAGAATATTGACACGAACACCGCAACGCCCGCGGTCTTCAATGTCATGATCGTCGGGCAAGCCGGGCGCTTGACCTATGAGGCGGTGCTTTTTGCCGCCAGCTTTCGCCGATGCAACCCCGACTTTCAGGGGCAATTATTCATCGCCGAACCGCAGCCGGGCCCGCGCTGGTCGCGTGATCCACGCATCACCGACACGGACGCCCGCCAGCTTTTGACCGAGGATTTCGGCGCGACGATCTTGCCCTTCGAAAACCGGCATTTCGGCGAAAGCTACCCCTATGGCAACAAGATCGAAGCGCTCGCTTCACTGCCAGCAGACACGCCCTTTGTCTTCTTCGACACCGATACGCTGATCACCGGCGATCTGTCTGAGGTGCCGTTCGATTTCGACCGCCCTGCCGCCAGCCTCCGGGTCGAGGCGACATGGCCGCAGCTTGAGCTTTACGGGCCAGGCTACACGGCGACATGGAAATCGCTTTACGACAAGTTCGGCCTCGATTTCACCGCCTCGCTCGATATGGGCTGGCCCGCCGAATATTGGCGCCACTACCTCTATTTCAACGCGGGATTTTTCTATTACCGCGACCCCGCAGCCTTTGGCGCGCGGTTCTTGGAATATGCGCTGGCCATCCGCGACACGCCGCCGCCCGAGTTGATCTGCCAGTCGCTTGACCCTTGGCTGGATCAGGTCGCCCTTCCTCTTGTCATCCACGCCCTTGGCGGCGGGCGCGACGCGTTGGCGCAAGGCTGGCTGGATGGGAGCCATAGCTGCCATTACCGCGTGCTACCCCTTGCCTATGCGCGCGAGGATCAGGCGGTGATCGACCTGCTCGAAGAAATCACCACGCCAAATCGCATCAAGAAGGTGCTGAAAACCTACGAACCGATCAAGCGGATGATCTACCAAGGCAAGGGCGCCAAGGCCCGCGCCCTATTCGACCGCGCCAACCTTCCCCGCCGCGAACAGGCGATCCGCAACACGCTCAAGCGCGAGAATTTGTGGCTGCGGTAAAGGGGGGCATGCCACAAACAAAAACGGCCCCACCAATCGGTGAGGCCGTTCGCGTTGCGCTGCGCTAGGGTCAGCCCGCGCTGGCGGGTTCTTCTTTCTTGCGTTCGGAATAGATCATCAGCGGTTGCGCCTCGGAGGTTACGGCCTCCTCGTTGACAACGACCTCTTCCACACCCGCGGTGCTGGGCAAATCGAACATGGTGTTGAGCAAGATATCTTCCATGATCGAGCGCAGACCCCGCGCGCCGGTTTTGCGGGCAATGGCGCGCTTGGCGATGGCGGTCAGCGCGTCATCGGTGAACTTGAGCTTCACATCCTCAAGCTCGAAAAGGCGCTGGTACTGCTTGACCAGTGCATTCTTCGGCTCGGTCAAGATGGTGACCAATGCTGCCTCGTCCAGATCTTCCAGCGTGGCAAGCACAGGCAGGCGGCCGACGAATTCGGGGATCAGGCCGAATTTCAACAAATCCTCCGGTTCCAGATCCTTGAAATACTCGCCCACCGATTTGGATTCGGGGTCGCGCACATCGGCGCCAAAGCCCATGGCGCTGCCCTTGCCGCGCTGTGCGATGATCTTGTCCAGACCCGCGAAAGCACCGCCGCAGATGAACAAGATGTTGGTCGTATCGACCTGCAGGAATTCTTGCTGCGGATGCTTGCGCCCACCCTGCGGCGGCACGGAGGCGACGGTGCCCTCCATGATCTTCAGCAGTGCTTGCTGCACCCCCTCGCCCGAGACATCGCGGGTGATCGAGGGGTTGTCGGATTTGCGCGTGATCTTGTCGACCTCGTCGATATAGACGATGCCGCGCTGCGCGCGTTCGACGTTATATTCGGATGCCTGCAACAGCTTGAGGATGATATTCTCCACATCCTCGCCGACATAGCCCGCTTCGGTCAGCGTCGTGGCATCGGCCATGGTGAAGGGCACATCGAGGATACGCGCCAAGGTCTGCGCGAGCAGCGTCTTGCCGCAGCCCGTCGGACCGATCAGCAGGATATTCGATTTTGCCAGCTCGATCTCGGATTTGCCCGCATTGTTGAGCCGCTTGTAATGGTTGTGCACCGCCACCGACAGCACCCGCTTGGCGTGGCGCTGGCCGATGACGTAATCGTCAAGCACATCGCAGATTTCGAGCGGGGTCGGCACGCCACCCGCCGATTTCAGCCCCGATGTCTTGGTTTCCTCGCGGATGATGTCCATGCAAAGTTCGACGCATTCATCACAGATGAATACGGTCGGCCCGGCGATCAGCTTGCGCACCTCATGCTGGCTTTTGCCGCAGAACGAGCAATACAGCGTGTTCTTCGTGTCGCTACTGGATGAATTCGCCATGCTCTACACCTCAACCGGTCTGTCGGGCCATATTGACCGCCGCGTCCGCGCAGTGGCGCGCGGACCCCGTTCGCAAAAGCCTAGAACAGCCGATCCGACACCACAATGCGAAATTCCCGCCAAATCCGGCAGGCGCGATGCCGATCATTTGCTCTCGCCATCGGCAGGAACACGGGTTTCCACGATTTCGTCGATCAAGCCCCAGTCCTTGGCCTGTTGCGCGTCCATGAAGTTATCCCGCTCAAGCCCGTCGACCACCGCCTCGAAGGTCTGGCCGGTATGCTTGACATAGATTTGGTTAAGCCGATCCTTGAGCTTCTGGGTCTCGCGGGCATGGATCATGATATCCGTCGCCTGACCCTGGTAGCCGCCCGAGGG
>NZ_CBFIIK010000072.1:0-13983 GCF_965662675.1 Roseicyclus sp.
AGTGTCATGCTGCCCGAGGTCGCCAGCGCAAAGGGCGCTTGGCCCAATTCGACCGGGTCGATGCCCAAAAGCAGATGGTGCATCACCGGGTTGCACACGATCACGGTCTCAAAAATGAGTGCGGGGTCGATCCCGCCTTCGGCTGCGATCTCGGTGGCAAGATTGGCGATGGCTTGTTGCACAGCATCCGTCATTTCCCGGTCGCCGCCGGGGTTCATCATCACATAAGAGACGCGGCTCATCAGGTCTTCGCCAAAGCGGATCTGCGGGTTCATGAGGCCTGATGAGGCCAGCACCCGCCCATCTGACAGATCGCACAAATGCGCGGCGATGGTCGTGGAGCCAAGGTCAATGGCCAGCCCATAGAGACCACCCTCATGCAGGCCCGGCCAAACGCCGACGATCTGGAATTCTTCGCTGTTCGCGGGCTGGTGCAAGGCGACGCTGACCTGCCAATTGCCCTTGCGGAGCGCGGGCTGAAGCTTTTGCAGCATGGCAAGCGGCGCTGTGACGCCCGTGATCTGCCATTGCCCGCGCAGCGCATCTTGGAGGCGTTCGAAATCGCCTGAGGGTTCGTGCATATCGGGCTCGACCACATCCACCAGCACCAGCCGCGTGGCGGGATCCATCGTGATATGGCGGGCGGACGCCGCTTTGCGCACGACCTGGCGGTGAACCTGGCTTTCGGGGGGAACATCGACGACGATGTCGCCTTGAACGGTGGCCTGACAGCCCAGCCGCCGACCGGGTTTGAGGCCGCGCACGCGCTGGTAGCGGTCCTCGACCGCGTTCCATTCCGACAGCGCACCATCTTGAACCGTGACCCCATGTTTGGGGAAATCACCATAAGAGGGCGCAATCTGGCATTTCGAACAGATGCCGCGCCCGCCGCACACGCTATCAAGATCGACCCCCAATTGCCGCGCGGCGGTCAAGATGGGCGTGCCGACCGCAAAACGGCCGCGCTTGCCCGAGGGGGTGAAGATCACAAGCGGGTCTTGGGTCATTGCGCGCACTCGGCCAAATTTTGCGAATTTTCGTACGAAAATTCGTGTGGTGCGAAAATTCGTACGAATTTTCGGATCAGAACAGGATGGTTATGGGGCGCTTGGTGCAAAAGACCACAAGCTGTCCGTTGCATTCCACCAGATGCCAGCCCCGGCGGCGCACCTCGTCCTCGAAATTGGTGCGGCCCACCTCGGCCTCCACCCAATGGAGCGATCGGCGCACCACGCCGCCATAGCGCACGGCCTTGGCCGAAAACACCTGCTCCACCCAAGGGGCCGATGGCAAAGCGATCACGGGGCGCATGTGGGTCATGCGCCCCAAGCTCTGCGGTTTTGGTAAAGATGCGGTTAACCGCCATCACCCCTCGCGCCGCCGCCGTCCGCCAGCGCGCCCACCGCGCAGTGCCGCGTCGGGGTCTTGGTTGAAGCGAATCCATGCGCCCCCGCCGATATCTTGGTTCATCAGGAAATTGGCGGCGCGGATCGCCTCCATCTCCTTGCCGGGGCGGGGCTTGGTCGAGCCCATGCCGAAGAGCTTGACGAAGGTTTCGTCATCCATCTCGGGCGGTAGGAAAATTCCCGCAGCTTCGACCTCGGCCTTTTTCGCGGCGATGGCCTTGGGGCCGATGGGCAGGGCGACGGGGTTCATGATCGCGCTCGTCATACCCGCGCCATAGGCCATGGGCAAAAACGCGTTGTTGATCCCGTGCCGGTTGGGCAAGCCAAAGGAGATGTTGGAGGCGCCGCAGGTGGTGTTCACGCCCAACTCCTCGCGCAAGCGGCGCACAAGGGTAAAGACCTGTTGGCCCGCCGTGCCCATCGCGCCGATGGGCATCACCAGCGGGTCGACCACGATGTCATGGGCGGGAATACCGTAATCGGCGGCGCGCTCGACGATCTTCTTGGCGACGGCAAAGCGCACCTCGGGGTCTTCGGAAATGCCGGTGTCGTCATTCGAGATGGCCACGACCGCGACATTGTATTTCTTGATCAAGGGCAGCACCATTTCGAGGCGCTCTTCCTCACCTGTCACGGAATTGACCAGCGGGCGGCCATGGGCGGCGGCAAGCCCTGCTTCCAGCGCGCCGGGGACCGAGCTGTCGATGCAGATCGGGCAATCGGTGACCTCTTGGACCACGCGGATGAGTTCCGGCATCAGCATCGGCTCGACGAAATTGTTGTCGGCATAGCGCGGGTCTTCACCCATCTTGTTGGAAAAGACCGCGCCGGAATTGACGTCCAGCACTGTCGCGCCCGCCTCGACCTGCGCGATGGCATCAGACTGCACGCGGGAAAAATCGCCGCGCTCTAGCTCCTCGTTCAAGATCTTGCGGCCCGTGGGGTTGATGCGTTCACCGATCACGCAAAAGGGCTGATCGAACCCGATGATCGTGGTGCGGGTTTTCGACTCGATAATCGTGCGGGTCATAACGGATTTTCGTCCTTTCTCAGGAAGCTATCGCGGGGCGGGCGGCATCGCCGCCATGTTCGATGGCCCAATTTGCATTGGTCTTGATCCCGCCCAGCGGGAAGAAATGGATGGCCTCTACCTGCTGCCCGCGACCCTGCGCGCGCGCGGCGGCCAGATCGCTCAAGATATCCGTAGGCTCGAAGGGCAAGAGCAGCTTTGTCACATCCTTCGCGCGTTTTTGCAGAACCGAAAGCGAAGCGCCGACACCGCAGGCGATGGCGAATTTGATCAAGGTCTGAAGTTTCGCAGGCCCAGCCACGCCCAGATGCACGGGCATGCTCACGCCATTGGCCGCAAGCCGGTCGGTCCAATCCAGCACCGGCCCGGCCTCGAAGGCGAATTGGGTCGCCATGGCAAAGCTGGCATCCGAGCGATTGGCAAAATCCTGTTTCCACTTGATCGCGGCCATCACCTCGGCCTCGCCGCCCTTGGGGTCGATGTCGCGGTTGCCCTCGGGGTGGCCGGCGACATGCAAGCGGTCGAATCCGTCAAATAACCCGCTTTCCAATAGCTGCATGGAGGAATGAAAATCGCCATGCGCAGCAGGGATGCCGCCCGCAAGGATCAAGCCTTGGGTCACACCGGCCTCGCCCTGATAACGCGCGATCCAATCGGCGAGCGTCGCGCGATCTGGGATCGTGCGGGCGGGAAAATGCGGCATCGGCTCATAGCCTTCGGCGCGCAGGCGCTTGGCGGTGGCCAGCATTTCGTCAAAGGGGGTCCCGTCGATATGGGCGATGTAGACGCGTGTGCCAGCAGGCAGAAGGGCCCGGAAATCCTCGACCTTTTCGGCGGTGCGCGGCATCACCTCGATCGAGTAGCCCGCCAAGATCCCCGCGAGCGAATGGGGTACGGATGCGGTCGCGCCATCTTTTTTACGAAAATTCAGTAGTGCCATCGTTGTCTCCCAAAACGCGCGCATGCCGCTAAGCGGTGCCGGTGTCGCTGGATGCGAAACCATCCGCCGCGATCAGGCGGCGCAGATGATCCGTATCATAGGTCGCATCCAGACGCGCGATCTCGGCGGCGGCGATCTCGCCGGGCTCGCCCGCGATCTCACCAGCGTCGATCCGGCGCCATTCGGCCAGATAGGCATCTTGGTCTTTTGCGCCGATCTTCATGGCGCAACGATCAATGGCCTGTTCGAACCGCTCGGGCAGCACAGCCTTGGTCGCGCTGCGGCCCTTGCCCACGATGACCTGGGCGGGAATATCGCGCCAGAAGACATGGGTGACATTGGGCATGCAGAACATCCTTTGCTTGGCCGAAGCGACCTATCTGGCGCGCACCATAGGCGAGCGGCCCGGCCACTCACGCGCCGAATTCGACATTCGTCGGGGCGGGAGCGACCCCGGCGGTGCGCAACAGATAGCGTCTTCGGCCCCAAGGGGCGAGGGGCAGGTCAGCCCAAAATTCTCATGATCATCTTGAACGGATTGGGCAGGCCGAATGAGCCATTCGCCGTGATGGTCATTGTGGGCTGTGGCCGCGATTGCTACACTCTTCGCAACACATGATTTCGGAGGCCCGCTATGCCGCGCAAGCGCAAAGGCGGCGCCGGTCCGTTCACCAGCTCTGCGGCCGTCGTCCCGCTTGTCGTGGCGGGTGAGCCGCCTGTCGAACGGCGCCTTGCGCCCCTGACACGGCCCGACCCGGCCGATCTTTATGCTGCTCTCGATCTGGGAACGAATTCGTGCCGCATGCTGATCGCGCAGCCCAAGGGCAACCAGCTGCATGTGGTCGATTCTTTCTCCAAAAGTGTGCAGCTGGGCCAAGGCCTGGAGGCATCAGGGCGGCTGAGCCGCACCTCGATGGCGCGCGCGGTCGGAGCGTTGAAAATCTGTCAGCGGAAGCTTGAGAAACACCGCGTCAGCCGGATGCGGCTGGTGGCGACCGAGGCATGCAGGCGTGCCAGCAACGCGGCGGAATTCATCTCGGTCGTCGAGCGCGAGACGGGGCTGGCGCTGGAAATCATCAAACCCGAGGAAGAGGCGCGGCTGGCTGTGGTGTCGTGCGCGCCCTTGGTCTCGACGCGCACCGAGCAGCTTTTGGTCGTCGATATCGGCGGCGGCTCGACCGAATTGGTCTGGATCGACCTGTCCGAGGTGCCGCGGCTGGAACGGCCACGCGCCATCATGCGGCTGCACCAAGGCTTCGATCATGTGGAGACCATGTTCAAACGCGCCCGCGTGGTCGATTGGATCTCGATCCCGCTGGGAGTGGCGACGCTCAAGGACATGTATGATGATGTCGCCGATGATGGGGCGCGTTTCGCACTGATGAGTTGGTTTTTCGAAGAAAAGCTGGCCGCCTTTTCGCCCTATGATGACGCCGCCGATCAGGCGCGCGAGGGCTTCCAGATCATTGGCACAAGCGGCACGGTGACGACGGTGGCCGCCTCGCATCTGGGGCTGAGGCGTTATGACCGCAACAAGGTCGATGGGTTGCGAATGACGTCGGACCAGATTGATAGGGTGATCCAGCAATACCTCGCGCTTGGTCCCGAGGGGCGGCGTCGCGATCCACGGATCGGGCGCGATCGGCAGTCCTTGATCATGTCGGGGGCAGCGATCTTGCAAGCGCTTTTGCGCGCATGGCCGACGGATCGCTTGAGCGTGGCCGATCGCGGCCTGCGCGAAGGGCTTCTTTATGCGCAGATGTCGGCCGATGGCGTGCTGGAAGAAGGGCCGTTCTGATCGCTGGCTGCGCGCCGATACTGGGCACCGCACACAGGTGACGGGATCATGTATGCGTATTTGTCGAAAGATGAAGCAACCGAAGCTTGACCCGGCGGACTGAGACCTAGCTTGCGGTATGAAAACCACCAAAGAGCAGCCGCAACGAATGACCGCACCCGTCATCTATTGGATCCGCAGGGATTTTCGTCTCGCCGACAATCCCGCGCTTGTGGCCGCCTGCGCGCAGGGCGCGCCCGTCATCCCGGTTTTCGTGCATGACGAGGTGGTCGCGGGCTTGGGGGCTGCGCCGCAATGGCGGCTTGGGTTGGGGCTTGAGTGTTTTGCCGCGCAATTGCGCGCGGTGGGCAGCGATCTGGTGTTGCGGCGCGGGGATGCGCGTGCGGTGCTTCTGGCACTTGTGGCCGAGACCGGCGCAGGGCAGGTGCATTGGAACCGGCTTTATGATCCCGACAGCCGCAAGCGCGACGAAGGCGTCAAATCGGCGCTGCGGGAGGCTGGCATCACCGCCACCAGCCATGCAGGCCACCTGGTCCATGAGCCATGGCAGGCGCAAACCGGCACCGGCAGTTTCTACAAGGTCTATACCCCGTTTTGGAAAAACATCCGTGATCGCGCGGTGGCGCCATGCCTGCCGGTGCCGAAGATCCCGCGCGCGGTAGCCTTTCCGGCGGGGGACAGCCTTGGCGCATGGGATATGGGGCGCGCAATGGACCGGGGGGCGGCCATCGTGGCCCCGCATTGCCAGATCGGGGAGGCGGCAGCCACAGCCCGGCTGGCCCGTTTCATCGACGGGCCGATCGCCAGCTATGATGTCGCACGCGATCGGCTGGACCAAAATGGCACATCGGGCCTGTCGGAAAACCTGACCCATGGCGAGATCTCGGCCCGCCAATGCTGGCATGTCGGCCAGCGCGCGATGGCCGAGGGCAAAGCCGGGGCCGAGACTTTTCTCAAGGAGGTGATCTGGCGCGATTTCGCCTATCATCTTGTCCATCACACCCCCCATATCACGACCCGCAATTGGCGCGAGGAATGGGACGCGTTCGGCTGGAACACCGACCCCGATCATCCGCATGTGCTGGCATGGATGCGCGGGCGCACCGGCATGGCTGTGGTCGATGCCGCGATGCGCGAGATGTATGTGACGGGGCGCATGCATAACCGGGCGCGGATGCTGGTGGCCTCGTATCTGACCAAGCATTTACTGACGCATTGGAAGATCGGGATGGATTGGTTCGCGCAATGCCTTGTTGATTGGGACCCGGCCAGCAATGCGATGGGCTGGCAATGGTCGGCAGGCTCTGGCCCCGATGCCACGCCCTATTTCCGCGTCTTCAACCCCGAGACACAGGCCGAAAAATTCGACCCCTTGGGCCGGTATCGTCGGGCTTGGGTGGCCGAGTTGTCAGTACCCGCGCCGCGCACAGCGGAGAGCTATTTCGAGGCGATCCCGCGCCGCTGGGCCATGGCGCGCAGCGATGCCTATCCTGCCCACCCCATCGTTGACGCAGCGTCCGGGCGACAGATTGCGTTGAATGCTTATGAAAACAGAGGCTTCTGAGACGCGAAATACAATCAGGGCTTGTGCTGGCTTAAGGCTTCTGCCCAAATCGCGTGCCAAAGACGAGGATCACATGGACGTCAAAACGACCACGAAGGGAGAACAAAATCTCCCCCGCTATTTCCAAGCCGTATTCGATACCGCCAACAAGATGCAGCACGGGCGCCTCGATATCGTTTTGCCCGATGGGCGCGTTTTTCGTGCCGCCGGTCATGGACCGGGGCCTGTGGCAGCCTTGCATGTCCATAACCCCGAGATTTTTGCCCGGCTGATCCGCGAAGGTGATCTGGGCTTTTGCGAGGCCTATCTCGATGGCTGGTGGTCCACGCCCGATCTGCAGGAGTTCATGGATCTGGTGCATGCTGACAACGAAGAGGTCTATGACGGCTTTCTCGGCATGGGGTTGATCCGCAACTACGAGAAGCTGCGTTTTTGGTGGCAGTCCAATTCCAAACGCCAAGCGCGCAAGAATATTTCCTATCATTATGACCTGGGCAATGCCTTCTACGGGCTTTGGCTGGACGAGACGATGACCTATTCCTCGGCGCTGTTCACCACGGGGCAAGAGAGCCTTGAGGCGGCGCAGATCGCGAAATACGCCTCGATGATTGATCAAATGGGATCAAAACCGGGCGATCATATCCTTGAGATCGGCTGCGGTTGGGGCGGTTTCGCGGAATATGCCGCCAAGGAGCGCGGGATGCGGGTCACGGGGCTGACCATTTCGCGTGAGCAATATGATTACGCGGTGGCACGCATCGCTGCGGCGGGGCTGTCCGAGCAGGTGACCATCAAGCTGCAAGACTATCGCGATGAGAGGGGCCAATATGACGGCATCGCCTCGATCGAGATGTTCGAGGCCGTAGGTGAGCGTTATTGGTCAACTTATTTCAATACGTTGCGGGACAATCTTAAACCTGGAAAAAGTGCCACGTTGCAGATCATCACGGTGCAGGATCGCCGCTGGGAGGTCTATCGTCGGGGCGTGGATTTCATTCAGAAATACATCTTTCCGGGCGGCATGCTGCCCGCACCGAAGGTGCTGCGCGCCGAGGTGGAGCGCGCGGGGCTGCGCGTGGCCCATTCCATCGAGTTCGGGGAAAGCTACAGCCAGACGTTGCGCCGCTGGCATGATACGTTCAACGACAAATGGGACGAGGTCGCACAGCTGGGCTTTGACGACCGCTTCCGGCGGATGTGGAATTTCTACCTGACCTCTTGTGCGGCGACATTCCACTTCGGCAATACCGATGTGACCCAGATCACGGTGACGCGGCCAAGCTAGGTTCGGCGCCATAATCCGGCCAAATTTCCGCGTTAGTGTCGCGGGATGTTTTTTGAACAAGACACAGCCGGGCGTAACGCATCCAAGACCATTCCCACCGCGGCCGGGCTGGTGGGGGCGGTCGTGTTTTTTCTCGTTGGCTGGGTGGCGGCGCTGCAAGTGCTGCAAACCTTGCCCGAGGGGATGTCTGCGACCTATTTCCCGCTGACCATCGCGCTGATCGGCCTCTGGCAGGGCTGGTCCGTCGCCGGGCGCGGCGTCGATGACGGACCCGCTGTCGCGGTTGCCTACGGGGTGCGCTGCGCTGTGCAGATAGCCTTTGCGGGCTTGGTCTTGTTTGCGGTGCGTGCGGTTTATCTAAGGGCGCTCAATCTTCGCTACGATGGGTTCGACGAGGCGGTCGTCGCCACCTTGGAACAATTCGTGGCCTATCTCTTGCAGTCTTTGACCATGCCGATTTGGGGCGTCTTGCTGGCCGGGGGTGTCTTCGGCGGTCTGATCTGCGAAGCTGCGGCACGACGCTGGCGCTAAGGCGCCCTTGTGCGAGGCTGGCATGACGGAAATCTTCGTTTTCGGCACCTTGTGCCACGAACCGGTGCGGCGAATCGTGGCCGGGCTGGGCGTGGTGGCGCAAGCCGCTGATTTGCCTGGGGCGACGGTGCTGCGCGCGCAGGGAACGGGCTGGCCGGTCTTGGTCGCGGCCAAAGGGCAATCTGTTCGCGGCTTGGTGCTGCATGCAGATGCGCAGGCAACGGCAAGGCTCGACGCCTACGAGGCCTGTTTTGGCTATGCGCGCTTTCCCTTGGGCGTAGAGATTGCGGGCGTGGCGCGCAGCGTTTCGGTCTATCGCCCCGTCTCGGATGAGGCCGCGCAAATCCCGCCGACCGATGGCGCGTGGTCGCTGGCCGATTGGGGACGCGATTGGGGCGCGATCGAGGAATTCGCGGCGCAAGAGGTGATGCAGCAGTTGCAGCGTTTTCCCCCGGCAGAGGTTGGTCGCCGCTTCGGCATCATCGCCTCACGCGCGCAGGCGATGGTCAGTACGCAAAATTGGCGCCGTCCCGCCTTGGTCGGCGCCAACCCGCCGCGGAGCGATGTCACGCCGGTCGCGCGCAATTTGGCCTATGCGAAATTCTTTGCGGTAGAAGAGATCACGCTGCGCCATCGGCAATTCGATGGGAGAATGTCCGACGACAAGGAGCGCGCGGTGTTTCGCGCCTCGGATGCGGTGACGGTTTTGCCCTATGACCCGTTACGCGACCGGATCTTGGTGATCGAACAGCTACGCCTTGGGGCCTATGCGCAAGAAGATCCGCATCCTTGGCTGCTCGAGCCGATCGCCGGCATGATCGACGCGGGCGAAGATCCGCAGGTCTCGGCCCGGCGCGAGGCGCTGGAAGAGGCGGGGCTGACGCTTGGCGCGTTGCATCATGTCGCGCGCTATTACCCCAGCCCGGGCGGGATCGCGCAAGTATTGCACAGCTATGTCGGCATTGCCGATCTGCCCGATGACATCACCGGCATTGCCGGGCATCTGGCCGAGGGCGAAGATATCTTGTCGCATATCGTGCCTTGGGATCTGGCCTGCACCTTGCTGGAGGCGGGCGATATGGCCAATGCGCCGCTGGTGATCAGCATGCAGTGGCTACAGCTCCATCGCGCGCGATTGCGCGCATCGGGTTGAGGTTTTCTTGCAGCGCGCCTATCCCTTCAGATCAAAGCGCATTGCAACGGCGGAGCCCGGCGAATGACCATCCACAGCGACCTTGCCGCCGCGATCGGCAATACCCCCCTGATCCGGCTCAACAAGCTCAGCGAATTGACCGGATGCGAGATCTTGGGCAAGGCCGAGTTCATGAACCCCGGCCAATCGGTCAAGGATCGCGCGGCGCTTCACATCATCCGCGATGCGGTGGCGCGCGGGCTGTTGGGGCCGGGCGGCACGATCGTCGAGGGGACGGCCGGAAATACCGGGATCGGTCTGGCGCTGGTAGGCGCCTCGATGGGGTTTCGCACCGTCATCGTCATGCCCGAGACACAGAGCCAGGAAAAGAAGGACATGATCCGGCTGGCCGGCGCCGAGTTGATCCAAGTGCCGGCCGCGCCCTATCGCAATCCCAACAATTACGTCCGCTATTCCGGCCGACTGGCCGAGGCGCTGGCCCGCACCGAACCCAATGGCGCGATCTGGGCCAACCAGTTCGACAATACCGCCAATCGGCAGGCCCATATCGAGATGACCGGCCCCGAGATTTGGGAACAGACAGGCGGCCGGGTCGATGGGTTCATCTGTGCCGTGGGCTCGGGCGGCACGCTGGCGGGGGTGGCGATGGCGCTGCAACCCAAGGGGGTCAAGATCGGGCTGGCCGACCCCGATGGGGCGGCGCTTTACAATTTCTATACCAGCGGCACGCTGCACGCCGAGGGTTCTTCGATCACCGAAGGAATCGGCCAAGGGCGCATCACGGCAAATTTGGAAGGGTTCCGGCCTGATTTCGCCTATAACATCCCCGATGCCGAGGCGCTGCCCATCGTCTTTGATACCTTGGCCGAAGAGGGGATCTGCCTTGGCGGCTCATCCGGGGTGAACTTGGCCGGTGCGGTGCGCATGGCGCGCGAAATGGGGCCGGGCCACACCATCGTCACCATCTTGTGTGACTATGGAACGCGTTATCAGTCAAAGCTCTACAACCCCGAATTCTTGCGCGAAAAGGGTCTGCCGGTGCCTGCATGGTTGGACCGCCCGGCGGCGGATATTCCTTCGGTCTTCGAAGATTGATGAAACATTTTCTGATCACCGCGCTGCTTTTCTGCCTTCTCGCGCTTGGTGGCGCGCCGCAACCTGTCTTGGCGCAAACCCCGCCTGCTGTGGGCACAATCACCGCAACCGAGATCGACTATGCTACATGGGATGTCGAGGCGGTCCGCGCCGAGAATCTGATCGCGGCTGGCACCGCCTCGACGGCGTTTTTGGAAAACCTGCGGGTCACTTTGGTCAATTGGCGCACGCGTTTTTTGACCGCGCAAGATGCCAATGCCGACCGCATCGCGACCCTGCAGGCGCAGATCGATGCCTTGGGGCCCGCACCCGCCGAGGGCGAGGCCGTTCCCGCCGCGATTGCCGAGCGGCGCGCGACCTTGATGGAACAGATGGCGCAAGCGCAGTTGCCGCGCGTCACCGCCAATGAGGCCTTCAACCGCGCGAATGGCTTGATCGCGGAAATCGACGCCATCTTGGCCGACCGCCAAGCCCGTGCCCTGTTCGAGCGCGACCCTGCGCCGGTCAATCCGCTCAACTGGCCCCCTGCCTTGACCGGCATTGCCGATTTGCTCGTGCTTTTGGGCAATGAGGTCAGATCGCAGATCGCGGCTTATCAAAGCTTGGGCGAAAGCCCTTGGGACCGTGCCTTTTTCGCGATCTTGCTGTGTGCTGCAGGTCTCTTCTTGGTGGTGCGCAGCCGGGTCTTTGTGGGGCGCTGGACAGATTTGTTGCAACAAGACGGCACCGCCCGCCCGGGGCGCGAGGCTTTTGCCTTTGCAATCTCGCTTTTGCAGGTGTTGTTTCCGATCACGGGCTTGGTGATCATCGGGGCCGCGATCGGCACACTCGATCTGTTGGGTGACGCGGGTGGCGCGCTCTTGCGCGCGGCGATTTCAGGGCTGGTTGCGGTTTATCTGGCGCTATGGCTAGGGGGACGGCTCTTCCCGGCCAATGACGCGATCAGCGCGGCCTTTGGTGTCGCGCCGCCGCTACGACCATCCTTGCGCAGGGCGATCTTGTTGATTGGCTTGTTCTTCGGGTTGGGCAGCTTGGCCGAGACAGTTTCGGTGCAAGCTGTGATCTCGCTTTCCGCGCGTGGCGTCTTTGTGCTGCCTGTCTATGTCGGACTTGCGGCTGCGTTTTTGTGGCTTGCGGCGATGCTGGGCCAGCACCGCTTGCAAATGCGGGATGGTCCGGAAGCAGGCGACGGTGGCTTTGCCGCGCGTTTGCTTTTGGGGGTAATTGTCGCGGTGCGCGTGGTCGCGATCATGGGCACGATTCTTGCGGCGGCGGGGTATCTTAGCTTGGCCGAAGCGGCGATGACGCCCACAGCGCTGACCTTGGGGCTGTTTGGCGCATTGGTCGCGCTGCAAAGCCCGATCCGCGCCCTTTACGCGCTGACGTCCGGCCAGACCCAAGACGAGGCCGCGCAGGCGCTCTTGCCCGTCTTGGTAAATCTGCTGCTGGTCTTTGTCGCCTTGCCGGTGCTGGCCTTGATCTGGGGCATGCGGACCGAACAGATCAGCGAGATCATCAGCCAGTTCTTTGCCGGTATTGATCTGGGCGGCACGCGGATCACCCCGGCCATCGTTCTGGCGGTTGGTCTGGTCTTCGGCATCGGCATGATCGCCACGCGTCTGTTGCAAGGGGCGCTGCGCAGCACGGTCTTGCCGCGCACAAGGCTCGATTCCGGGGCGCGACACGCTGTTGTGGCGGGTGTGGGCTATGTCGGGATCGCCTTGGCGGCGGTGATCGCGATCACCACGGCGGGGATCGACCTGACCGCGCTCGGCGTCGTCTTGGGTGCCTTGTCGGTCGGTATCGGCTTCGGTCTGCAAAACGTGGTCAACAATTTCGTCTCGGGCATCATCTTGCTGATCGAGCGGCCGATTTCCGAAGGTGACTGGATCGAGGTTGGTCCGACCATGGGTATCGTGAAATCGATCTCGGTCCGCTCGACGGTGATCGAGACCTTCAACAAGACCGACGTAATCGTGCCGAATGCGGATCTGATTTCGGGAACGGTGACCAATTGGACGCGTGGCAATACGATCGGGCGCGCGGTGCTGACCGTGGGTGTTGCCTATGGCACCGACACGCGCCGGGTGCAGGCGATCTTGGAAGAGGTCGCGGCTTCGGTTCCGGGCGTCGCCAAATACCCCGAACCGGGCGTCGATTTTCTGGGCTTCGGGGCCGACAGCCTTGATTTCCGTATCCGCGCGATCTTGCGCGATGTGAATGAGCTGGTGGATGTGAAGACCGAGATCAATCACCGGATCGCGGAACGTTTCGTGGCCGAAGGGATCGAGATTCCGTTTGCCCAGCGTGATATCTGGCTGCGCAACCCCGAGGCGCTACATGCCGCGCCACAGGCCGCGGCGGCGCCCGCTGCCGCCCCAAAGGACAAAGCCAAGCGATGACCGACCCCTTGTACCTCACCGACCCGTACCGCAAAAGCGCCACCGCGCGCATCACCGCGCTGACCGATGAAGGTGGGATCGTGCTGGATCGCACGATCTTCTACCCGCGCGCGGGCGGTCAGCCCGGCGACAGCGGAACGCTTTCGCTTGGCGATAAACGCATCGCGATCGCCACCGCCGTGAAGGGTGAGGGCGGGTCCATCGTGCTTTTGCCTGCCGAGGCCGTGACGCTTCCACCCATCGGGGCCGAGGTCGAGCAACGGCTCGATTGGGACCGCCGTTATGGGCATATGCGCATCCATACCGCGCTTCATCTGCTGTCGGTCGTGTTGCCGTTTCCGGTGACGGGCGGTGCGATCGGTCATGACAAGGGACGGCTCGATTTCGACATGCCCGATATGCCCGACGCCGATGAGCGTGCGATCCTCGAGGGGCGGCTGAATGCGCTGGTCACCCGCGATTTGGCGGTGACCGAAGAATGGATCACCGAAGCCGAGCTAGATGCGCAACCCGGACTGGTAAAGACCATGTCGGTGCAACCGCCACGCGGTGCCGGACGTATCCGGCTGGTGCGGATCGGCCAAGGGGCAGCGCAGGTCGATCTGCAACCCTGCGGCGGCACCCATGTCGCGCGCACCGCCGAGATCGGCAAGCTCGTCATCGCCAAGATCGAGAAAAAGGGCCGACAGAACCGCCGGGTTGCCATCGCCTTCGCCTAAGAGTGCGGATCGTGATCGGTGCGCTGCGCGGTGTCGATACACCCGCGCTACGATCTGTCC
>NZ_CBFIIK010000073.1:0-2062 GCF_965662675.1 Roseicyclus sp.
GGCCTGTTGGTTCAGCGTCATGCCCACCGTGTACATGTGGTGCGCCCAGACGACGAAGCCCAAACCACCAATCGCCACCAGCGCATAGACCATCGGCAGGTAGCCGAAGACCGGCTTTCTGGAGAAGGTCGAGACGATGTGGCTGATGATGCCGAAGGCCGGCAAGATCACGATGTAGACCTCGGGGTGGCCGAAGAACCAGAAGATATGCTGGAACAAGACCGGATCACCGCCACCTGCCACGTCGAAGAAGGTCGTGCCGAAGTTGCGGTCGGTCAGCAGCATGGTGATCGCGCCCGCCAGAACCGGCAGCGACAGAAGCAGCAGCCAAGCGGTGACGAAGATCGACCAAGCAAACAGCGGCACCTTGTGCAGCGTCATGCCCGGTGCGCGCATGTTGAGGAAGGTGGTGATGATGTTGATCGAGCCAAGGATCGAGCTTGCGCCCGAAACGTGAACCGCGAAGATCGCGAAATCAACCGCGCGGCTTGTTGGCGCGTCCTGCCATGACAGCGGCGGGTAGAAGGTCCATCCCGGACCTGCGCCACCATCGATGAACACAGCGCAGAAGGCCAAGCTGGTTCCCGCGACATAAAGCCAATAGGACAGGTTGTTCAGACGCGGAAACGCCATATCCGGCGCGCCGATCATCAAAGGCATGAAGTAATTGCCGAAACCACCGAACAGCGCGGGAATGACGACGAAGAACATCATCAAAACGCCGTGGCCCGTGATCATCACGTTCCAAAGATGGCCATCGGGGGTGCAATCCTCGACCGCGGCCGCGGTCAGGCGCGCGCCTTCGGCGCACATGTACTGCACGCCCGGCTCCATCAACTCCATCCGCATGTAGACGGTGAAGATGACGGATACGAGACCTACGATACCTGCAGTGAACAGGTAGAGAATCCCGATATCCTTGTGGTTGGTGGACATGAACCAACGGGTGAAGAAACCCGGTCGTTCGTGGTCATGCCCCGAAATGGCGGCGTCTGCCATGTGAAACTCCTGTCTGTCGCTCGTCGGCGGCAACAACGGCCAAGGCCGCGGCTCTCCGCTTTGTGATGATGCCCTTCTAGGGCGGTCCTGTCAGTGCCGCAATGTTGTTGGCGTCAATCAGTCGCGCTTTGGGGTGAGGAAAATTGTCTCAGATCAAAGCGCGTTGAAAATGCCGCTTGCGCTTGGTGCAAGGGCAGCGTTCAGCGCCCCCCATCCGGGAAAGCCCTGTGAAAGCTGCGTGTCAGCGCAAGGTCCAGGTCATCCATCGTGACGGGCAGCCCCAGATCCACAAGGCTGGTGACCCCGTGACCGGTGATGCCGCAAGGTACGATCCCCGTGTAATGCGACAGGTCGGGGTCATGGTTGATGGCCAAACCATGCGTGCTGACCCATTTACTGAGTCGCACCCCGATGGCTGCGATCTTGTCTTCGCGCGCGGCACCATCGGGCAGGGGAGGCTTGTCGGGGCGCGTGACCCATACACCGACGCGGCCTGGTCTGATCTCGCCCTTGATGTTGAATTCGTCGAGCGCGGCGATCACCCATGCCTCGAGCGATTGGACAAAGGCGCGCACATCGCGCCCGCGCCGATTCAGGTCGAGCATTACATAGACCACGCGCTGCCCCGGCCCGTGATAGGTATATTGCCCACCGCGCCGCGTGGCGATGACGGGAAAGCGGTCGGGGTCGCTCAGATCGGCGGGTTTGGCCGATGTGCCTGCGGTATAGAGGGGGGGATGCTCCAAGAACCAGATCGCCTCATCGGCAGTGCCTTCGGCGATGGCGGCGGCGCGTGCCTGCATCCAGTCCAGCGCCGTGTCATAGGCGACCAAGCCCTCCGATGTGATCCATTCGACCATCGCGCTAACGGGGCAAAAGCCCGGCCTCCTTGATCTTGGGCATGTTCGCCCGGCTCACGGGAATATCGGCCCCGTGCGACATGCCCAACACTGCACCATCCCCCTTGCGGGTGACAGAGACCACATGCCCCCGCGCGACCCAGTGGGAGCGGTGGACCTCAAAACCGGCATGCGCGCCTGCCTCGCGAATCGCATCGGCCAAG
>NZ_CBFIIK010000073.1:2072-13961 GCF_965662675.1 Roseicyclus sp.
ATTTCTTCACCCTTGGTGGTTCTGACCCTGACGTAATGATCCTCGACGCTGATCGCCACAAGGGGGCCACGCTTTTCCAGCGGCAATCGTTCCAATAGCGTGGGTGGATGCGGGGGCTGTGCTTGTGGGCCGGGCGTGTAGGCGATTTGAAAGATCACGGCGATGATGATGGCGATCCCCATCACATTCGCGCCCAAGCCCCAAAACTCCTGCCCAAACGGCCATGCCCCGAATGCCAGACCGTTCAAAAGGAACACGATCGCCAGAACCCCCAACCCTGTCAGCGGCCCAGCGATCACGATCCGCATCGTCAATTTGTCCGGGGCGGCCCATATGGCGATCTCATTGGCCACATATCCGGCGCTGTAGGTCAGAAAGGCGACGGCAAGCCAATACATCAGGCACGGCAGCGGCCGCATCACCTCGGCGGTCTCGAACGGACCCATCAAGGCCAGGATCGCCGCGATCCCGCACAGGGCGACCGCGCGCACCGGCTGTGCCATATGACGCCGCCATTCACGAAGCGCGGATTGCGAGCGGGGGGTGTTCACGAAGTCCTCTCGTCGTTTGGCACAAAGGCGCTCGGCACGCCGGGGGTGATGGGCAAGACATAGCCAATCATCCCCGCTTGGCCAAATCGAAAGGAGGCCCGATGACGCTCGACCCCTTGCTTGCAGCACGCCTTGCCGTGCAGTTGCATGTCGCCTTTGCACGCGTGGCCCTGCCTGTTGGACCCATCGTCTTATTTCGTACGCGCCGTGACCAGCTGCACAAGACGCTGGGATATCTTTGGGTGGTGGCGATGGCGGGGCTGGCCCTGAGCGGGCTTTGGATCGAAAGCACATTGCCGATTCTGGGGCGCTTCGGGCCGATCCATCTACTCAGCCCATATGCGCTGTGGGGGTTGGCCCATGGGCTGTGGCTGATCCGCAAAAGCGATGTGGCGGGCCACCGCGCGGCGATGCAATCGGTGTGGTTCGGGGCGATGGGGCTGGCGGGTTTGTTTACCTTGTTGCCGGAGCGGGTGATCAACCGCGTTCTTTTTGCCGACAGGCCCGAGTTGGGGCTTTGGGTGGTTGTGATGGGCATTACGGTGCTGATCCCGGGCTGGTGGTGGTGGCGTCGACAAAGTGGTGTCCGGCTTGAATGATTTTGTGCTTGAGGTGCGCTGCGGCTTTGTCTAGAGACCCGCTCACCAAGCCTCAGACAGTGCGGTCGTGGCGGAATTGGTAGACGCGCAGCGTTGAGGTCGCTGTGGGGTAACTCCCGTGGAAGTTCGAGTCTTCTCGACCGCACCATTCTTATGTCAAAGCACAGCTGATATGCCGTGCGACATCCCCCGAAATCCGAAGTGAATTCGCCCCGTGACATGGGCGTGGGTGGTGTTTATCCATCCCCGCACAACATGGCGGAGGGACATCATGCGTTTCATGCGGGTCGGAGAAGTCGGGGCGGAACGTCCCGTGGTACAGGCGAAAGACGAAAGCTGGCGTGATCTGTCGGGGATCGTGTCCGATATCGGCCCCGATAGCTTGCCCGATCTGGACGGGCGTCTGGCGGGCGTTGATCTTGCTGCTTTGCCGGTCGTCGAAACGGCAGGCAAGCGCATCGGCGCGCCCATCGCGCGCCCGCGCAACATCTGGTGCATCGGGCTGAACTATTCCGATCATGCCGCCGAGGCGGGGATGCCCGTGCCGGCCGAGCCGATCTTGTTCACCAAGCCCGGCAGCACGCTTTGCGGCCCGAATGATCCGATCTTGCGCCCTGCGCATGCAAACAAGCTCGACTGGGAGGTGGAGTTGGGCGTGATCATCGGCAAGCCCGCCCTGGGCATCACGCCCGAGGCGGCGATGGACCATGTGTTCGGCTATGTCGCGGCCAATGACATCTCGGAACGAGAGTGGCAGATTGAACGCGGCGGCCAGTGGTCCAAGGGCAAAAGCTATCCTTCCTTCTGCCCCTGCGGCCCGGTTCTGGTGACGCGCGACGAGATCCCTGATCCGCAAGCTTTGGCAATGGAGCTGTCCGTCGATGGTGCGGTGATGCAGCGCGGTTCGACCGCCACGATGATCTTCGGCGTGGCCCATATCGTGGAATATCTCAGCCGCTTCGTGCTTTTGGAGGCGGGCGATCTGATCGTCACCGGCACACCGCCCGGTGTCGGTATGGGGATGAAGCCGCAGCGCTACCTCAAAGGCGGCGAGCGGGTGACGCTGTCGATCGCGGGTTTGGGCGGGCAGTCAAATCTTGTGCAAGATGTCTGAGCGGGGACAACAGCGCTAGAGCAGCGGGATCAGCCCTGCCGATTGCAGCGCCTCAAGCCGCGCATAGGCGCCGTTCAGCGCCATCAACTCGGCATGGGTGCCTTGTTCGATCACGCGACCTCGGTCGAGGACGACAATCAGATCGGCCTCGCGGATCGTGGATAGCCTGTGCGCAATCACCAAGGTGGTGCGCCCGGCGCTCAGCCGCGTCAGCGCCTCTTGCACGAGCTGTTCCGAGCGCGCGTCAAGCGCCGATGTCGGCTCATCGAGCAAGAGGATCGGCGCGCCCTTGAGCATGGCGCGCGCGATGGTCACGCGCTGGCGCTGGCCACCTGAAAGCGCGCTGCCGCGCGGACCGACGGCCGTGTCGAGACCCAAGGGCAATTGGTCGGCGAACTCCATGACCGAGGCGGCCTCGGCGGCGGCGCGCACCTCGTCCGCTGTGGCGTCGAGGCGACCGAGGCGGATGTTCTCGGCGAGCGTCGCGTCAAAAAGCGCCGTTTCCTGCCCTACCATGGCAATGCCATCGCGCAGCCCGTCGAGATCAAGCTGATCGACGGGCTGCCCTGCGATGGTGATCCGGCCGTGATCGGCATCCACCAGACGCGTCAAAAGGGCAAAAACCGTGGTCTTGCCCGCACCCGATGGGCCGACAATGGCGGTGGTCTTGCCCGCGGCAGCGGTAAAACTCAGCCCGCGCAGCACAGCGGTGTCGCCATAGCCGAAATGCACATCGTCGAAGCGAATATCGCCCAATTTCATATTTTGCGGGCGGCCGGGCGGCAGGATGGTCGGTTTCGCTTCCAGCACCTCGTAAATCCGCTGTAGCGAGGCGACACCGGCCTGTAACTGGCCCGCGATATTCGACAAGCGCCGCAGCGGGTCGAAGATCAGCGCCAGCGCGGTGAAAAAGGACATGAACTGCCCCACGCTCTTTTCGCCTGAAATGATCTGCGCCCCACCATAGTAGAGGACGGCGACAAAGCCCGCCGCGGCGAGCAGGTCGATCATGGCGGGGTTGGCGGCCAGCCCGCGCTGGGCGCGCAATGCCTCGCGCAGGAATTGACGCACCTCGCCCTCGAAGCGGCCGGTTTCATGGCGTTCGAGCCGGTTGAGCTTGATCGATTGGATGCCGTGGAAGGCTTCGTCCAGCTGCGTGGACAGGCTGGCCGCCGCCTCGCGGCTGGCGGCGGTCGTGCTGCGGATATAGCGTTGCAGGCCCAGCATCGGCAAAACCAGCAAGGGCAGGCCGATCAAGGCAAGCACTGTCCAGCGCCAGTCATTGATCAGCATGACCGTGAGCAAAGAGGCAAAGGTGATCGTATCGCGCCCCAGCGACATGACCGTGGTTGCGGCCAACGCTTGTAGCGCCAGCGTGTCGCCGCGCACCCTTTCGATCAGCGCACCGGGCGGGGTGGTGCGGAAATAAGACAAGTCCAGCGATAGCAGATGCCGTAAAAGCCGCGATTGCAGCGCGGTCGTGACTTTCAATCCAATGGTCACCACGATCAATCGCTGGCCGAAACCCGCCACCGCACGCAGCCCGAATACCCCCGCGATCGCCACGGCAACCCAGCCCACACCCGCCATGTCGCTGGCGGCGAAAAGGTCATCGAATAGCGGTTGTATCAGATAGGCCAGTGCGCCGAGGGCGGCGCCTTCGATCGACATCAGCACGGCGGCAAGGATCAGCCGGGGCCAATAGCCCACGATATGATCACGCCATAACTGCCCCAACAAATGCCAAGCGGATGCGACGGGTCGCTTGCTTTCGGCGCTTTCCATGTCGGATTGGTTGGGCAGGGCGGTCCGCTCCGGCGCTAGGCGTATCGTCGCAACAAGACCAGCCTCTTACGCCAAGCGCGGCGTGGCGGCAAGCGGGCGGCCATCCGTGGCAGGATTGTGGCCAAGCGATCATGCGCGTCGCAAAACTGCCCCATTAGGCCCCAATTCCCGCCCGAGACTCGGTTTAGTGATGGTGTCATCAAAAAGCTGCCAAACAGGGATGTGTCATGTCTGCTCCGATCCTGCCTTCTGCTTTCTCCGCCGCTTGTGCCGCGTCCACGGGTCAATCCTTGGTCAATTGCGGTGCAATGATCGGCTTTGTCGCTGGAACCCGCATCGCGACCCCGATGGGCTATGTCGCGGTCGAGCGCCTGTCCGCCGGTGATCTGGTTCTGACCGCCGATGGCCACCATGCGCGCCTGACATCGGTTGCATTGCACCATGTCGAAGAGGTCACGCCCGACACCGCGCCGGTGCGCTTTGCCATCGGCAAAATGGACAATATGCGCCCCCTGCGCATGGCGCAGGGCCATTGCATCCGCGTCGAAGGGTGGCGCGCCGAGCTGATGTTCGACGCCGCGGCCGTTCTCGCGCCTGCCAGCGCTTTCGTCGATGGTGTCGATGTGGTGATCGAGGATGCGGCCGGCCCGCTGACCTATGTGAACCTGATGTTCGACACCCAAGAGGTCGTGCTTGCCGAAAACGTCGCCTGCGAGACCTTCTGCCCCGATACCGACAAGGCGCGCCACAGCACACCTATGACCGAGGCCACAGCGGCGATCGGCGCGCGGATGCCCGCCTCGGTTGGTTTGCCCAGTGTCTCGGCGATCGAAGCGCGTCTTTTGCTGGCGGCCTGAGGGCCGCCCGCTACCCTACCAGCAAGATCCAAGCCGAGCCGGTGATGACCGTCAACGCCGTTCCGATCAAGATGGACGAGGCGACCACACGCCGCGCGGCGCCATACATATCGGCGAAAATGTAGGTATTGACGCCCGGTGCCATGGCGGCGGTCACGACGGCGGCGCGCAGTTGTTCTTGGCTCAGATCGCCCATGGTTTTGCCCAAGGTCCAAGCGATGGCCGGATGCAAGATGAGTGAAATCCCACAGATCATCGCGATTACGCCTGCGTCACCCTCTGGCTTGTAGCGGTAAAGCACGCCGCCCAAGCCGAACAAGGCCGCAGGGAGTGCCGCGCGCATGATCAGCGCGACCGCCTCGTCAAGGATCGCAGGCACCGTGATCCCGCTGAGATTGACCGCGAATCCCAGACCGATCCCGATCATCAGCGCGTTGCGGAAAATCGCGCGCGTAACGGTGCGGACAAGGGCCACACCACCCGTTTCGGCACGCACGATTTCCATCGTGACGATCCCGAGGATATAGCACACCGGGGCGTGCAGCGCGATGATGGCGTAATTCGGCCCAAGGCTTTCGATGCCATAGGCCCGCTCGCCGACTGCCAGCCCCAGCAGCACGGAATTGGCGAAAAGCGCGCAAAAGCCGATCGCCACGCTGTCTTCCCAAGGACGCCCAAAGATCAGCCGCGCGCCGTATAGCCCCGTGAAAAAGCACACCAGCGAGCCGCTGTAATAGCTCAACATCAGCCCCAGATCGAAATCCCGCCCCAGATCGAGCGTCGAGATCGCCGCGAAGAGCAGGCAGGGAATGGCGAATTTCTGAGCGAAGGACATCAGCCCATCGACCGCCGCATCCGAGAAAAGCTTGGCCCACACGGCGACATAGCCGGCCGCCACCACAAGGAAGACCGGCATCACGATGGTCAGGATATCGCCCAATCTCTAGACCTCGATGCTGATGGTCATGCCGTCATGGGCGGGCATGATGTGTTCGGGGGTTTCTGCGGCCAGCGTGGCATGGTCGAGATCTATGTGCATATTCGTCAAGATCGCTCGGCGCGGCTTGGCCCGCGCGATCCATTCCAATGTCCGCTCTAAATGGGCATGGCTGGGGTGCGGCGTACGGCGCAGCGCGTCGATGATCCAGTAATCGAGATTTTCCACAAACGGCCATGCTGCCTCGGGGATGTCCGAGACATCGGGCAGATAGGCCAGATCGCCGATCCGGAAGCCCAAGGAATGGATATTGCCATGGGTGACTTCGAAAGGCGTCAGCCGGATCGGTCCACCCGGCCCGTCGATCACCACGTCACCCGTGATCGCGTTGAGATCGAGGATCGGCGGATAGGCCGATCCGGGCGGCTGCACGAAGGCATAGGCAAAGCGGTTGAGCAGGTCGTTTTGCGTTGCCCCATCCGCCCAGACGCCCAAACGCTTGCGCATGTTGAACACGATCATCCGCAGATCATCCAGCCCATGCACATGGTCGGCATGGGCATGGGTGTAAACGACCCCGTCAAGCCGCCCGATCCCTGCATCAAGCAGTTGCGCGCGCAGATCGGGCGAGGTGTCGATCAAAACGGCGGTCTCGCCCCCTGCATCGCGCCGCTGGATTAACAGCGAACAGCGCCGCCGCGTGTTCTTGGGGTTGGACGGATCGCAATCGCCCCATTCCCCGCCCAAGCGCGGCACGCCGCCCGATGACCCGCAGCCCAGAATGGTGAAGATCGTTTCTGCCATCTGTTCACGCGGCCTTTGCCCAAGCGGCGGCTTTCCAGAACAGCCGGTCGAAATTGCCCGAAGTCTGCCGCGCGAAATCCGGGTATTCCAGCCCGAAAAGTTCGGCCCCCACCCGCGCCGTCAGCGCCGTGTAGGCGGGTTCGTTGCGTTTGCCGCGATGGGGCGGGGGCGCCAGATAGGGGCTGTCGGTTTCCAGCAAGATGCGCTCGATCGGCGCGGCCGCGAAAATATCGCGCAATTCTTGGGATTTGGGGAAGGCCGCGATGCCCGACATCGAAAGGTAGAAGCCCAGATCAAGGGCGGCTTGTGCCAAGGCGGGGCTGGAGCTGAAGCAATGCATGACGCACGTAAAGCCGCCCGCGCGATATTCCTCGGTCAAGATGCGCGCCATATCGGCATCGGCATCGCGTGCATGTATGATGAGCGGCAAGCCGGTGCGCCGGGCGGCCTCGATATGGATGCGCAGGCTTTCTTGCTGAATAGCCTTGCTGTCGGCGGTGTAGTGGTAATCGAGCCCGGTTTCACCGATGCCGACGAATTTCGGATGCGAAGCGAGCGCTTCAAGTTCTGCGACCCTGGCCAGTGGTTCTTCGGCGGCACTCATCGGATGGGTGCCTGCGGCCCAGAAGACGGGGCCATGTGCCTCGGCGATGGTGCGTACGGCCGGCGCGTTGCGCAGCCTTGTGCAGATCGTGACCATGCGCGTCACACCCGCGGCCGTGGCACGTGCCACAACCTCGGGCAATTCCCCCGCAAGGCTGTCGAAGTCGAGATGGCAATGGCTATCGACGATCTGTGGAAGGGTATCGGTCATGGGGCAATCTTGTTGCGGGTCAGGCGGCGGGCAAGGTCGCGGCCTGACGGTCGAGTTCAAGGAACATATCGAATGTGAGCGCGGCGGGGTCAAGGTTGACCGCGCGCCCCCGTCTTGCCCGTTGGGTCAGCGATGTGGCGAGATCGGCCCAGCCACGCGCCGCGCGCGGGCCGGGGGACAGGCGCGCCAAAAGCGCATCTTCGTCCTTGACGATCTCGGGCAGGGAAAGGCCCGATGCGCCGCGTCGCGCCAAACGGGCCAGCGCCGTATCGATCAGGTTCAGCGTCAACGCGAACCGGTCTTCGCCCTGCTTGCCTGCTGTCGCCTCGGCCAATTGCAGGGCAAGGGGGCGGTCAAGGTGCGGCAAGCCCTGAAGCAAGCGCAACAGATCGGCATAAAGCCCCAGCCCGTCTTGCGACAAAAGCCGTGCCGCCGTGCCGACCGAACCGCCGGCCAATTCGGCCAGACCGGCCATTTCGGGCGGTGGTGTGAAGCCCGCTTGTTGCAGTGCCATCCGCAGATCATCCGCAGCAAGCGGTTGGAATCGTAGCACCCGACAGCGCGAGCGGATCGTGGGCAAAAGCCCCGAGGGGCGATGGGCGATCAAAAACAGCACCGCATCGGTGGGCGGCTCTTCGAGTTCTTTCAGCAGCGCATTGGCCGCGTTCGGGTTCATCTCGTCGGCGCAATCCACGATCACGACCCGCCGCCCGTTGCCATCGGCGGTCATTTGGAAAAAGCTTTTCAGGCGGCGAACCTCTTCGACGCGGATCACGTCGGACAGCGCCTTGCCATCGGGGCGGGGCCCGCGTCGGATCAGGCAAAGCCCCGGCTCGGACAGTGCCTTGAGCCGTGGCACAACCGGGTGATCATCCCCGATGTCGAGGCTGCCGGGTGCAGGCGGTGCGCCAAACAGCCCGTCACCTTGTGCAATGGGCGCCGCTAACAAGAACCGCGCCGCGCGCCAAGCAAAGCTGGCTTTTCCGATACCCTTGGGGCCGGTCAACAGCCAACCATGCGGCAGGCGACCCGTGTTGAAGGCTTGGAGAAATTGGGCCTCCGCCTCGCCATGTCCGAAGAGCTTCGCGGTCTCGCGCGGGTGGGGCGCACCGTCGAGGCGGTCTGGTTCTGGCAGTGCATCATCGCTCATGGGACCGTCCTAGCACGAGTTCGGGGGGCTGGAAAACGCGCGTTTTCCGCAAGGAAAATCTCGCGATTTCCCATTCGGAAAACTTGGGTTGTCGGCCTAG
Source organism: Roseicyclus sp. (assembly GCF_965662675.1). GTDB lineage: Bacteria > Pseudomonadota > Alphaproteobacteria > Rhodobacterales > Rhodobacteraceae > Roseicyclus. Next base: position 10,784 of record NZ_CBFIIK010000073.1, read on the forward strand.
CCCAAACGCTTTGCGACGCAAGCGATGATATCGGCGGCGATGGCTTCGGTCGCGCGGTTCGCATCGATCAATACGCAGCGCCTCGGTGCTTGGCGTGCCAGCGCGCGAAATCCCTCATGGAGCTTCTTTTGAAAGGCCAAGCCGAAATCCTCGAACCGATCCTCGCCCGAGCGCCGGGCCAGCCCGCGTGCAAGTGCGATCTCGGGGTCGATATCGAGGATCAGCGTCAGATCAGGCTCGATCCCGATCACGCGGGCATGGATATCATCGACCAGTCCGCGCAAATCGCCCCGTGTGGCCCCTTGGTAGACGCGGGTGCTGTCGGCGAAACGATCTGTGATCACATCGCGCCCTGCGGCCAAGGCGGGGCGGATCGTGCGTTCCAGATGGTCGCGGCGGGCCGCCGTGAACAGTAAGATCTCGGTTTCTGGTGACCAGCGATCCGGGTCGCCTTCGACCAAGAGGCGGCGGATTTCTTCGGCACCGGGTGCGCCGCCCGGCTCGCGTGTGAGGACCGGGTCGCGGCCTTGCCTGCGCAGCCAGGCGGCCAGCCCCTTGGCTTGCGTGGATTTACCCGAGCCGTCGATCCCCTCGAGGCTGATGAAAAGGCCCGGTGTCACCGCTCTCATCCGCCCGCAGGGGTCGGGGTGGGGCCAAAGACCTCCTCCAAAACCGCGCGCATCGCCGTTGTCAGGCGGACCGTGATGCCGCCTTCGGGCACATCTTGCGTCGCCAAAAGGGCGATCCGATGCTCGATCAGATCGTCACCCTCGCCCAAGCGCACGATCATTTCGCCCAAGGTGTCACCCGCGGCGACAGGGGCGATGACTGGGCTGGTATAGGTCATCTCGGCACTTACCTGCGCCTCGCCCACAACGGGCAAGAGCAAGGACAGATCGCGCGCGGGTGCGATCGCGACATCGGTGTTGGCGCCCATGAAGACGGGAACGCGGGCCATCTCGGTGCCTTGCGTCACGACTTGGCGTTCGACGAATTGCCGAAACGCCCAGTTGAGGATGCGCTCACTCTCGCGCGCACGCGCCTCGGCTGATTGCAGCCCGGTGATCACGAAGGTCACGCGACGCGATCCTTGCACCGCAGAGCCGACAAGGCCAAAGCCGGCCTCTTGCGTATGGCCGGTCTTGAGACCATCCGCACCGATCCCCAAACCCAAAAGCGGGTTGCGGTTGAAGCGGTTGGCAGGAGCGCGGTTTTCGTAGTCGAACTCGGTCTCGACGAAATAACTGTAGTAGTCGGGATGCGCGGTGATGATCTCTTCGGCCAATATGCCCAGATCGCGCATGCTCATCACATGGCCCGGCGCAGGCCAGCCCGAGGCGTTCAGGATCGTGGTCGATGACATGCCCAGCGCACGCGCCCGGTCGGTCGCGATGCGGGCGAAGCCCGCTTCGGTGCCATCGGGGCTGAGCGCTTCGGCCAAGGCGACCGAGGCATCATTGCCCGAAACGATGATCACCCCACGGACCAGATCCTCGACCGTGGGGCGGTCGGTGGTGTTGAGAAACATGGTCGAGCCGCCGAAGCTCATCGCATGTTCGCTGACCGGGATCGGGGTCTCGAGGCTGAGCCTCCCGTCGCGCAGCGCCTCGAATGCCATCAATAGCGTCATCAGTTTCGACATGGAGGCCGGGGGCAGGGGGACATTGGCATTATGCGCCAACAAGACCTGACCCGAGCCATGGTCGATCACATAGGCGGCCGACGCCTCGGTTTCATAGCCTTGGGCCATGGCGCTTGCGGCCATCCAGCCCGACAGCGCCGCCAATATGACGGCGTTTCTTGCCGAAGAAAACAAGGCAAAAGCCATTCAGATGTCTCGTTTCTGTGCGTCAGCGTGTCACGAAATAGGCGTCCGCAAAGCCAAGACCACGGACAGAGGCAAGAATGGCATCACGCTCGTCGGCTGTCGAGGCCGGACCGACGACCACCCGCCAGAAGCGACGCCCGTTGGAGGTTTGGTCGTAGATTGTCGGCAGCAAACCGGCGGTGCGTAGCGCCTGACCCGTGTTGTTGGCGTTCTCCTCGACCGAGAAGATCCCGATCTGTACGAAGGGGCGCTGCAGGTTCGATCCGACGCTGACCGGGGCAAGCGCCGCGACTTCGGTCGGGGCGGTCGCCGCGGTGATGGCTGTTTCGCTTTCCGCGATCGCCGTGGCCGCAATCGAGGCAATGGGGTCGTTCAACGCCGTGGCGGTGAAGGCTGGCGTTGCGACCTCGCCCCCTTCAGCAGCCGCCAGTGTCGCTTCCGCCTCTGCCGCGGGGGCGATCACGGGGTCGGCCACCTCTTCGCGGCGCAAGGCTGTGACCTGAAGCTGTGTAGGGTCGCCGGCAAGGATGTTGAGCGCGGCGGCTGCATCCGATGACACCATCAACTCAGGGCCCGGGTTGTCGCGCTCGCGCCGAAAGAGCGCGCCGATCACGAAGCGGCCGTTTTCCTCGTTGCGGATGATTACCCGCTCGGGGTCGGTCGCCGTGGGATGCGCGACCCAGACGCCGCCCAGAGACGGGCGCCCGTCCCATAGACCTTCCTCGGTCACTTCGAAAACCTCGGGTGCTTCGATGTCACGCTCGATCAGGCGCGTGGCACCGATCGGTGCCGCGCCGCCGTCCGTGGCGTTGCGCGTGCCGAGGCCCGCGAAGGGTTGGAATGTCTCGCTGCATGCGGCGAGGGAAAGAAGCGCGCAAAGGGCGGCCCCGAAACGGGCACGCGATGCAATCATGGGCATACTGGTCATTTTCCTGCTCTGTCCGCACTCGATGGGCACGCTGCCGTGCCTCGGTTTGCTGGTGCCTCGGTTTGTTCGGCCGGTTTCTTGGTGTCGCCCGGTCCTGTGATGCGTCGAAAGATAGCGGGTTTGATCTTGCCTGAAAACCCGCTTGTCGCCCGAGCGGCACAACCACGCCGAACTGTTGCCATATCGGCGCGTCTTTCAGAATCAATCGCGGCCCCCTAGAGGGGTGCTCAGCGGAGGAGTGGCCGAGCGGTTTAAGGCACCGGTCTTGAAAACCGGCGTGCGTGAAAGCGTACCGTGGGTTCGAATCCCACCTCCTCCGCCACTTGCCCTCCCGAAAGCATTCTCCCGATCCGGCTGCGGCCGGATTTTCTCGTTGTTTTCGAGGGTTATGCGGGCGGGGCTGTTAACCGGCCCACGCCTCG
>NZ_CBFIIK010000074.1:0-13826 GCF_965662675.1 Roseicyclus sp.
TGGCCTTGTGGCATTCGGTACAGCGGGCATGGCAAGATCGCGGGACTGCGCGCCGCGCGTTGGGCTTAACGCTCGACATCACCTTAGTCGTCGCAGCACTTACGATCGCGGCAACCTATCTGATCGAGAACGAGGCCGTTTGTCTTATCGACCTAATCACCGGCGAGCGGGCGGCCTTTATCGAGCGGGCACTTTTGGCCGAACGTGATGTTGCGATTGCCTTGGGCTTGCCGCCGCCGAGCAGTATTGATGATCCGCGTTGTTTTGCGACCACGGGTCCATGGATCACCCTTATCGTCGGCATCGCGGTGGTGGTGTTTCTTGCTTATAATGCGCAGGTCTGGGGATTGTCGCTGGTCTTGGTATCCATCGCGCTGGCGGCTTATGCAATTTTGACCGTTGCGCTGTGGTATGTGTTCGGCTCGGACGGGATGAACCGCTACTTCATCACCGCCTTGGGTGGCGAACCGCGAAACCTGGCTGATGGGCGCTACCGGGTGCAGGATCTTTTGGTCAATCAAGGCTCGGGCCTGTTGGGGCAATTCTTGCACATCATGCTCAACACGGTTTTTCCTTATATTGTCCTGGGCGCGTTATTGTCCGTATCTGCGGGCGGACGGACCTTGATCAAGCTTGCCGTCGTCTCGACCCGCAAGCTGCGAGGCGGCGCGGCACATGCTGCGATCGTTGCCTCTGCCATGTTCGGCACCACGACCGGCACCCCCGTTGTCAATGTGCTTGGGACCGGAACAATCACGATCCCGATGATGATCAGCCGTGGATTTTCCCGTAACTATGCCGCCGGGGTCGAGGCCGCGGCCTCCTCGGGCGGGCAGATCATGCCGCCCATCATGGGCATCGCGGCCTTCGTCTTGGCGGCGATGACTGGCGTGCCATACCGCGAGGTGGCTATCGCCGCGACGCTGCCGGCGGCGGCCTATTTCATCTGCATGTTCTTGTCGGTGATGTTCCAATCACGCAAACAAGGCATCGAAGCGGTGGGCGATGTGCCGCCCGAGCTACGCCTGACGCGGCATGACGGGATATTGCTCAGTCAGATTTTCGTACCGCTGTCGTTGATCATCATCTTGCTGCTTGTGCCCAAAGACGCGATCGGTTGCGATCCGTTAAGCCGTTTTTTGGGTGCTGTCACCGTCGTCACGCCCGGTGGATCGTGCCGCGCACAAGACCTGCCGTGGATTATGCAATTGATCCAGAATTCGTTGGGTGACGCAGGCAGCGTTGGTTGGTGGGCTGCGGTCGTGTTGATGGCGATGCTGTTTATCGATCCGGCCTTTCGTCGCGCGCCGGGCAAGCTTGTCGATGCGCTAGCAACAGCGGGGATCACGTCGGCCGGTCTTTACTTGATGTTTCTTGCCGTCTCGGTGATCGATATCAGCCTAAATCTAACGGCCGTGCCGAGTTTTATCGCGCTCGATATCCTCGGATGGTTGCGCGCGCTTGATCTTGGCAATGGGGCACCTTTGGTGTTCCAATTCGTGGCACTTGGCGTGACGATGGTCTTGGCGATCTTGTTGGGCATGGGAATGCCCGCAGTCCCGGCATATGTGAACGCGGCGCTGTTGATGGGGCCGCTTTTGGTGGGATTGGGCATGGCGCATTTCACGGCGCATATGTTCATCTTCTATTTTGCCTGTGTAAGTGCGATCACACCGCCGGTTGCGGTGGCTTCCTACGCGGCATCCACAATCGCGAAATCCGATCCGCTTGCGACTTCGTTTTCGGCTGTGCGCACCGGGATTGTGATGTTCGTCATTCCCTTTGTCTTTGCCTTTAATCCCGAGATCTTGCTGATTTCCGCCGCTGTGTTGAACCCTGACGCGGTCAATGGCGGCGCGCAATATCTGCCCGGATATGATGGCACTGTGCATATCGCAGGGTTGATCTGGCTTTTGGCGCGGCTTGGTTTGGCGCTTTACCTGTTGTCCAGCGCTTTGGCCAAGTTCGACCTTGCCCGGCTCTCCATGGCCGAGGTGATCACGCGGCTTTTCATCGCAATGTTGGTTCTGTCCGGTGAGGTTGTCGTGCAAATGGCCGCTATCGGTTTGAGCATTTTCATGCTGGCGCGCCATTACCTGATCAAACGTCGCCTTGACCTTAGCCGCGCGAGCTAAGGTCAGGAGCAGAAGGTATAAAGCCACGAAAATAGCGTGCAGAAACTTAGTATCGAGCAGGGCGCAAAGGGCTATGGCGTTAGTCGATCATCGTCGGTGACCACCTAACGCAGAACCCACACCGCGCTCGTCATGTGATCCCGTGTCTTGGAGGCAGATGTTGGGTCAGCGATGGGCAACCTCATCCTGTTGAACTGCATGCCCGTGCGGTGCGACTTGTCGCGCAAAAAGCAGGACGCATACCAAGCGGCGCTGCGGCCGTGCGTTTCGATCAAGTTCGTGAACGACATAGCGCGGCTCCAGCGCGAGACCGGCGCGCGCGGAAACCTTAAGGTAATCCCGGGTGCGCCAAACTAACCGGTGTAAAGGGCTGGGTGGAGCGCCGGATCGCGGCCCGATCCTGCGCCTATTCGGTCACGAATTTGGCTGTGGACGCGCTTGGCGCTGTGGTGAGGCCAAAGGTTTGGGCTGGTAAGGCATGCGCCATGGTGCGCGTACGCCGTTAGGTTGTTCGTGTCATAGAAGATCAAGCCAGACCAAAGCGGCCACGGCCAGACCCAGCAAAGCCAGCGTTTCAACCACGACAATCGCCAAATGCCCACCGCCCACCGCGGTCAGCGCCTTGAGCGATGTCTTGACCCCAAGTGCCGCAATGGCCGTGATCAGGCAGCCGCGCGAGAACAGGTCCAGTTGCGCCACCAAGGCCTGTGGCAGCTCAACCGCGCTGCCGAGCGCGACGAGCGCGAGGAAAAGCATCATGAACCACGGCACGAGCGGGATCTTGCTCCCCTGTGCGCCATGGCCTGTGGCTCGTAGCACAAGCACGATCGCGATCAAAACCAAGGGCAACATCGCCACGCGGTAAAGCTTGGTTAGGGTCGCAATCTCGCCCGCCGCCTCCGAGACCGAAAAGCCCGCCCCGACCACTTGGGCCACATCATGGATCGTGGCGCCGATCAAGAAGCCCTTTTGCAGCTCGGTGAAGCCAAGAAGCTGGAACAGCAGCGGATAGGCCACCATCGCGATGGTCGACAGCGCTGTGACGGCCATCACCGTGAACAAGGTGTTGCGCTCGGATTTCTCATTGGGCGGGATAACGGCCGCAATCGCCAGCGCGGCGGAGGCGCCGCAAATCGCGACCGCGCCCCCAGTCAGCAGCGCAAAGCGCCATTGCCGACCAAAGAGCGGCGCGGCCACAAAGCCCGTGGCGATGGTCAGCGCGATCAATCCCGTCAGGAGCGCAGCACCAGACCAACCGATCTGGGCCAGATCCGCCAAGACGATGCGGATGCCCAACAGCCCCACGCCCAGCCGCAAGATGAATTTTGCAGCAAAATCGATGCCGTCGCGACACGGGCCATCCGCGTGCAGAAAGTTGAAGGCCATGCCCAGCAACAGTGCGAACAACATGACCGGCGCGCCATAATGCGCGCCCAAAAAGGCCGCCGCCGCCGCGATGGTGGCCGCGAGCATGACCCCCGGTAGCAGCGGCGCCCCCCAAGCGCGCAGACGGACTAGCGGTGGCATGATGGATTGCACCGGCACAACGGGGGGGAGGGCGCAAAACGCGGCATCGTGGAGCTATTCCCTGGTTTGGGGCAGTTGCGGGTTCACGCGGTGATGATCCGCCCCGTCGCATCCAGCGTCACCGCCTGACCGGTCCGGGCCGATTGCTGGGCCGCAAGCCCCATCTGAACGGCCCAAAGCCCATCGGGCAATCCGACCTCCACTGGGCCCTTGTCGCGCACGGCCTTTGCGAAAAGATCATGCTGGTAAAAGGTCGACCCGTTGTGATCGCCCGCCTCCAACAAGGTGGGGTCGACCGGCACTTCGATCAGATGCGGCCCCTTGGGGTTGCGTGGGCTGACGATCAGTTGCGGCACGGGTGCGGCGCCCAGATGCGCGGGCCAGAACCGCCCCGGCCCCGGCACAAGACATTCGATGCGCGCATCGGGTCCGACGGCGGTGATTTCTTCTTGGTAGCGCGCGCCTTCTGCGAACATGCACAGCTCCAGCATGGCCCGCGCGCCGCGGGCGAAATCGACGATCACGTAGGCATTGTCCCAGATGTCAGAGGGCTGGCCCTCATAGCGTTCGTCGCGGTGGTTCACATCCTGCCCGCCCGAGGCCATGATCCGCACCGGGTTGTCTTGCAAGATCAGGCGCATCAGGTCGAAGAAATGGCAGCATTTCTCGACCAGCGTGCCGCCTGTTTTCGCGTTGAAGCGGTTCCAGTCGCCGACCTTTTCCAGAAAGGGAAAACGGTGTTCGCGGATGGTCAGCATCTTGATCCCGCCGGTCACGGTCTGCGCCTGTTCGATCAAGGCGGCCACGGGCGGCATGTAGCGATATTCCATCGCGACCCAGATCGGCGCGGGGTAATCCAGCGCGCCCAGCGCGTCGAAATCGGCCGGGTCGGTAAAGACCGGCTTTTCCACCAAAAGCGGCAGGGGTCGGGTGGCCGCGATTTGCTGGATTTGCGGCACATGAAGGTAATTGGGGCTGGCGATCAACAGCGCATCCAGACCCGGATGGGCCAATAGCGCCTCGACCGAAGGCAAGAAGTGCGCTTCGGGGGCCAGCTCGGTGGCGCGAGCGCGCATCGTGGCATCGGGCTCGAAAATCGCCACGACGGTTGCGCCTTTGACCAGTGCCAGATTGCGCAGATGTTCTTGCCCCATCATGCCGCAACCGATGATGCCGTATCGTATCTGTTCCAACTGCGTGTCCCTACTTCAATCTGACGGTGTAACGGACCCGGTCTGGATCATACCAGGTCCAAGAGGCTTCGACGGGGGCATCCTCATGGCCGTGGCTGACCCGCGTGATCATTGGCAAGGCCGTGCCGGGGGCATGAGGAAATTCGGCCGGGGCCCAATCGGGCAGGGGGCCTTGCCCCACCCGGTCTTCGGCCCGAGCGATGCGCAGGTTCAGGTTCCGCGCGTAAAAGTAATAGAGCGACTCCGATAGCTCATCGGCCGACAGCCGTTCGGCATGGCTGGCATCGAGCCAGATTTCCTCGACCGCGGCTACGGTGCCCGACAAGAACCGTAATCGGCGGATACGGTGGCCGTGGGTATGGGGACCGAAATCGGGCAATTCCGGCGCCTTGGGCAAGCGGTCGACCGACAGTACGCGCGCCTGCGGCAGGCCGCCCCCCTCGACCAGTTCCAGCCGCAAAAACGCATAGACCGATCCGGTATCGGCCTTGGCCCGGATGTAATTGCCCGAGCCTTGCACCCGTTCCAACAGCCCCTTGTCCTGAAGTGCTGCCAATGCCTTGCGCAAGGTTCCGACCGCGATGCCGAAACTTTCGGCCATGTCGCGTTCCGGGGCCAGCCTTTCGCCATCGACAAGCCGCCCCGCCGCAATGTCGCGGATGATCAATTCGGTGATCTGCATATGCAGGGGCAATGCGCCGAGTTTCGCCATGGCCCCTTCCCTCGGACAGCCGGATGGTAAAATTGATACACTATTGATTTACAAAATTCCGGGTGCTACGCAATTGGAAAATCGACCGGGGGGAAGAAGAATCCGATGAGCATCGTGCCAGTCACATCAGCTGATCTGGATGGGGCAGAGGTGAGCTGGTTTGCAGCGCTGTGTTCCGATGATTATCAGTTTCTAGGCGTGCCCGAGGGGCATTTGCGCTCCAGCTGGGAGCATTGTTCCAGCATCGTGCAAACCGCCGAGCGCAACGGGTTTCGCAACATCTTGTGCCCCTCGAGCTACCAGGTCGGGCAAGACACGCTGTCTTTCGTGGCGGGCTGCGCGCCGATCACGGACCGCATCAATTTCTTGGCCGCCATCCGCTGTGGCGAGATGCAGCCGGTTATGCTGGCGCGCACGGTGGCCACGCTCGATCACATGCTTAAGGGGCGGCTGACGCTGAACGTGATTTCCAGCGATTTTCCCGGCGAAGTGGCCGACAGCGCGTTTCGCTACAAGCGCAGCCACGAGGTCGTGGAGATTTTGCGCCAAGCTTGGACACGGGACGAGATCGAATATGACGGCGATATCTACAAGATCAGCAAGCTGACCGCCGATCCCGCCCGCCCTTATCAGCAAAATGGTGGCCCGCTGTTATATTTCGGCGGCTATTCCCCCGATGCGCTGGAGCTGTGCGGCGCGCAATGCGATGTCTACCTGATGTGGCCTGAGCCGATGGAGATGCTGGCGCAGCGCATGCGCGATGTGCATGCCCGCGCCGCCGCCCATGGCCGCACGTTGGATTACGGCCTCAGGGTCCACATGATCGTGCGCGACACCGAGGCCGAGGCCCGCGAATATGCCGATCACATCGCCAGCAAGCTGGATGATGAATATGGCAAGCTGATCCGCGACCGGGCGCATGACAGCATCAGCCTTGGCGTGGCGCATCAGGCGCGCGCGCGCGAATTGGCGGACAAGTTCGGCTATGTCGAACCGGGTCTTTGGACCGGGATCGGGCGCGCGCGGTCGGGCTGTGGCGCGGCGCTGGTCGGATCGGTCGACCAAGTGCTGAGCAAGATCGAGGCCTACCGCAAGATGGGCATCCGCGCCTTTATCTTTTCGGGCTATCCGCATCATGACGAGGCCGCGATCTTCGGCGCCAAGGTCATGCCGCATCTGAACACCGTCTCGCTACCGCATGCCTATGGGCGCGTGCCCGCAAAGACACCTGCAACACCTCTTGGAAATGGACTTCGCCGCTGATGGACCGCTTTGAATTGACCCCCGATCTGTCACTGTCGCGGCTTGTCTATGGCATGTGGCGCCTGGGCGATGACACTGACACCAGCCCCGCTCATGTGCAGGCCAAGGTCGAGGCATGCTTGGCCCAGGGCATAACCACCATGGATCAGGCCGATATCTATGGCGGTTACACCGCCGAGGCGATCCTTGGTGCGGCGTTGCGCGCGGCACCGGGGTTGCGCGACCGGATCGAGATCGTGACGAAATGCGATATCGTGGCTCCGGTGGGCCGTCATGCGGGCGCGCGGGTTAAATATTACGACACCAGCGCCGCGCATATCACCGCGTCTGTTGATGCCAGCTTGCGCGACATGGCGACCGATCGGATCGACCTGTTGCTGATCCACCGCCCCGATCCACTGATCGACCCCGATGAAACGGGCGCGGCGCTGGATGGGCTGGTGGCTTCGGGCAAGGTGCGGGCCGTGGGCGTGTCGAATTTCCGCCCTTGGGACACCGATCTTTTGCAGTCGCGGATGGATGCGCCCATCACCTGCAACCAGATCGAGCTGAGCCTGATGGCGCATGAGGCGCTGGTGAACGGCGATCTGGCGCATCTGCATCAGCACAGGATCGCGCCGATGGCCTGGAGCCCGCTTGCCGGTGGCGCGCTGGCCGATGCGGGCGCGCTGCGCGCGAAGCTTGATGCGCTGGGGGCTGCGGCGGGCACCGATTGGAGCGCGGTCGCCATCGCGTGGCTCTTGCATCATCCGGCGGGGATCTTGCCGGTTCTGGGCACCAACAACCTTGATCGCATTGCCCGGATTTCCGACGCGCTACGTGTGCCGATGGATCGCCAGACATGGTATGAGCTTTACACGCTGGCCTTGGGCCGAGAGGTCGCATGATGGCGGATGGCAGCCAGATGAGAACGGTGGATTTCGTGCCCGGCCTGGCTACTGAGCGCGCGTTTCGCGATGCCTTGGGATGTTTTGCGACCGGCGTCACCTTGGTCACGATCGAAAGCGACGAGGGGCCGATGGGCTTTGCCGCAAACAGCTTCGCGGCCGTGTCGCTTGATCCGGCGCTGGTGCTATGGTCGCCAGCGAAATCATCGCGCCGCTTTGTCCACTATATCGCCGCCAGCCATTACGCGATCCATGTTTTGCCAGAGGATGCGCGGGATCTGCTTGTACGCTTTGGTCGCGAAGGTCCGGGCTTTGATGGGCTGGACTTCAGCCGCAATGCCGACGGGGTGCCGCTATTGGAGCAGGCCGTAGCGCGGTTCGAATGTCGCAAACACGCCACTCATGACGGTGGCGATCATGCGATCATCGTGGGCGAAGTCTTGCAGGCCACCTATCGTGAGGGCGCGGCCTTGGTGTTTTGCCAAGGACAATACGGGGGCTTCAGCCCGATGGGCTAGGCCGACCAGCCCTTTGGGAGAGGGGCTTTGAACGGGAGGAAACACGCGGATGCAGGTGCTGATCGCCCTGTCCAGGCTTTTCGCATTGGTCAATGCCAGCGCCCTGACGATGGGCCGTTGGCTGGGGGCGGTTTGCATTCTGTTGATGGTGGTCATCATCCTGACCCAGGTGTTTTTCCGCTATGTCGTCGGTCTGGGCCTTGCCTGGCCCGAGGAAGCATCGCGCTTCCTGATGCTGTGGTCTGCCGGCTTGATGATCGGCAGCGCCTACCGGCGGGGGGGCTTTGTCGCGATCGACCTGTTGGCCGCGCTTTTGCCGCGGCTGTTGCAACATTTTCTGACGTTGGTCTTGTTCGCCTTGGCGATGATCATCTTGTGGAAAGCATGGCAGATCGGTCTGCGCGAGGTGGGTGGGCTGGCCGGGCGGTTCGGCACCGACAGCCTGAATGTGCCGACGAGTTGGGATCTGTCGAGTTGGCGAAAGGTGCCGAAATCCTGGCAGATGGCCTCGATGCTGGTGGGCATTGGCGCGCTGATCATGGTGACGTTGGAATTGATCTTGCGCGAGGTGATCGCGCTATTGGGGCGGGCGGACGCGCTGCCGCCCATTTCCGATCAAGTCGTGTTGGGGTCAGAATGACATGCTGAGTTTTTTCCTGCCGGTCTTTCTGATTTTTCTTTTCCTCGGCTTGCCGGTGTTTTTTGCGCTTTTGGCGGCGCCGGGCGTTTTGCTTTGGGCGGCGGGGATGGAGCGCGACATCACGCTTTTGTACCGCAACGTTTATACCGGGATGGACAGTTTCCCACTGATGGCGATCCCGTTTTTCATGCTTGCTGGCGAACTGATGAACCGTGGTGGCATCACCTTGCGGCTGGTCGAATTTTCGCAAGCCTTGGTTGGCCATTTCCGCGGCGGTCTGGCGCATGTGAATGTGATGTCCTCAATGCTGTTTGCGGGCATGTCGGGATCGGCGGTGGCGGATGTGTCGGCGCTGGGCTCCATGTTGATCCCCGCGATGGAAAAGAACGGCTACAAGAAACGCTTCGCCGCCGCGATCACGGCCGCAAGTTCGATCATTGGGCCGATCATTCCGCCGTCGGGCATCATGATCATTTATGCTTATGTCATGGGCGAAAGCGTGGCCGCCTTGTTCTTGGCGGGGATCGTGCCGGGGATCTTGATGGCGGTGGGGCTGATGATTGCGCTGTCGCTGATGGCCGACCGCTATGAGCTGCCCGCCGCCACCCCGCGCGCCCCTTGGTCGGTGCGGGGCAAGGCATCGCTGCGGGCGTTTTGGCCGCTGATGACGCCGGTGATCATCTTGGGCGGTATCTTGGGCGGGGTGATGACGCCCACCGAGGCGGCGGCGGTGGCCGTGGGCTATGCCTTTGTCGTTTCGCTCTTCATCATGCGCACGCTGAAGCTGTCGGATGTGCCGGATGTCTTGATCCGTGCGGGCATCACCTCGGCTTTGGTATTGTTGTTGGTGGGTGCGGCAATGGCCTTCAAGACGGTGGCGGCATTGGCCCGCACGCCCGAACAGATGGCCGGCATCATCTTGTCGCTGTCGGACAATGTGCTGATCTTGCTATTCTTGATCAACCTGCTCTTGTTCGTGGTGGGCATGTTTCTGGATGCGGGTCCAGCCATCATTATCCTTGGCCCGATTCTTGGCCCCATCTTTGTCGAGCTGGGCGTCGATTCCGTTCATTTCGCGATCATCATGGCGGTCAACCTGACGGTGGGGCTTCTGACGCCGCCCATGGGGCTTGTGCTGTTCGTGACCTCATCCGTTTCCGGCCTGAAACTGGAAACGTTGTCCAAGGCGATCTTGCCGTTTCTGGCGGTGCAGATCGCCGTGATCTTTCTGATTACCTACATCCCCGCGCTGACGCTTACGGTTCCGCGTCTGTTCGGGTTTGTCCAATGATCTTCACATATCCAACGGGAGGAAAACCAAGATGTTGAAGACAACCCTGAAGTCCATGCTGCTGGCGACGATGCTGGTGGCACCGGTGACGGCGGCTTTCGCGCAAGATATTACCCTGCGCGCGACCGCCACATCGAATGATCAGGACGAGGATTATGACGGCCTCGTCGTGTTTAAGAACTTTGTCGAAACTGCATCGAATGGCGCAATCGCGGTCGAGCTGTTCGTCGGCACCCAGCTGTGCACGCGCGGCGATGAATGCCTCGCGGGCATCGCGGATGGCTCGATCGACATTTTCGTGTCGACCTCGGGCGGTGCGGCGGGGCTGTTCCCCTATATTCAGGTTCTCGATCTGCCCTATCTGATGAGCGATGACCGCGTGGCCGAGCATGTGCTGTCGAGCGATTTCGTCCGCGAAATGCGCGGCCTGATGCTGGAAGACAGCGACAACCTGATCCGGCTGATGACGGTGGGCAACACCGGTGGCTGGCGCAGCTATGCCAACACCGAGCGCCGTATCGAAACCCCTGCGGATATCGCCGGGTTGCGCATGCGCACCGTACCCGCCGACCTACCCCAGACCTTGGCCACGGCGCTTGGCGCGTCGCCCACCCCGATTGCATGGCCGGAACTGTTCACCTCGCTTCAGACGGGCGTTGTCGAAGGCACGGCCAACGGCATCACCGACATCATGAACATGCGCTTTACCGATGCCGGGCTGAAATACCTGACGCTCGATAATCACAGCTACATGGGCGCGTTCTGGTTCATGAACAATGAACGCTTCCTTGGCATGTCGGATGAACACAAGCGGGTGATCCTGGATGGTTTCGCAGCCCTTCAGCAGGCGACATTCGCCAGCCCCAAGCGCAAGGAAATCGCCGCCTATGAAGCCTTCCGCGCCGCGGGTGGTGAAATCTATGTGCCTACCGATGAGCAAAAGGCGATGTTCATGGAAGCCGCTGCGCCTGCCTTTGACTGGTTCCGCGCCAATGTCCGCCAAGGCCCCGAGGTTTTGGACAGCTTCATGTCCTATGCCGAAGCTGCTGCGGAAGCCATCGAAGCAGAGCGCGCCGCGGATCTGAACTGATCTGTGGCCTAACGGAAAATCTAAAACGCCGCGTTTGTCGCGGCGTTTTTTTTGCGGACAGCTGCGTAAACTTTTGCTGGTTGGCCTTGTATCTCTTGTCCAATTGCTGCGGCCCATTTCTCACACCCATTGCACACACTATTTGCGATGGTAACCAGCTTGCGGGCGACGATGGTGATCATGATCTTGTGCGGCTTTTCCGCATTGCAGAGGCGATCTGCCAAGGTTCTTAGGCTTGAGTTGGGATGTGTCGCGACCAAGGCTGCTCTGAACATTTCATTCCTCAGCGCACTGCGATTACTGCGATCACTGTGATCGCCCGTTTCCGCCATGCGTTCCGCTGTCATGCGCGACCGGCGCCATCAATCAATTCCCGTTGCATCGCTTCAACTGGATGCCGCCTTGCGTGGCAGGTCATGCAGGCGGCCCGCGCATCGGGGTGCGCGGTCGCTTCGTCATGATGGGTTGATGCCGTGCGCTCAGCTCCAGCTGACATCGCCCAGAAAGATGTAGCCTGCCCCATAGATCGTCCTGATCAGGCGCGGGCTCTTGGGGTCTTCGCCCAGCTTGGTCCGCAGCCGCGAAATGCGGACATCCATGGCCCTGTCGAAGCTTTCGCCGGCACCGCCGCCAAGGGATTCTTGCATCTGCTGGCGCGAGATCACGCGTTTGGGGGCTTCGAGGAACAGGCGCAGCACCTCGCCCTCGGCATGGGAAAAGCTGACCTCTCGGCCATCATCCGTGGTCAAAAGGTAGCGGTCGAAATGTGCGGTCCAGCCATTGAAGCGTGCGGTCGCATTCGCCTGTGTCGCCGCTTTTGGCGCGCGGAGCCGGGCGCGGATGCGGGCCACGACCTCGGCGGGGTCGAAGGGTTTGATAATGTAATCATCCGCGCCCAGTTCCAATCCGGTGACACGGTCTTGCACCTGTGCGCGGCCCGAGATGATGATGATCGCGGCCCCGGATTCCAAGGCAAGCCGATGCACCAGCGCAAGCCCGTCGCGGTCTGGCAGACCAAGATCGACAAGGCAGACATCCGGCGTGGTGCGTGCAAGTGCCGCTTCGAATTCCGTGGCCCGCGCAAACGCCGCGGTGCGAAAACCGGCCTCGGTCAAGGTCTCGGACAACAGCGCGCGGATCTGCGGCTCGTCATCAAGGATCGCGATCAGCGCTGCGGTCATGCGGCGGGCTCCTGCGTTAACAATGATCGCAGCGTTTGCGTGCCGATGGGCTTGGCCAACACGGGCCAGCGCGCAGCACCCGCGCAGCGCAGCGGGTCGGTGCTGGGAAGCGAGGTCATTAGTGCTAAGCGCAACATGGGCTGTTTGGCCGCGATCCGTGACAAGAGAGCGACACCATCGCTCGCCCCAAGGCGGATATCGGACAGCACCCAGTCGATGCCGGGAATATCGGCCAGCGCCAGCGCCTCTTCGGCGCTTGCGGCCTCCAAGACCTGATGGCCCAGATCGGTCAGATCGGCGCGGATCGTGGCGCGTATGTCGGGCGTGTCCTCGACCAGCAGCACTAGGCGTGGGCGTGCCTCGGCCTCGGTCGGACGCAGCGGCAGACGCAAGGTCACCACCGCCCCACCCATTGTCCCATTGTCGAGGCGAACATGCCCACCCGCAAGCTGGACAGCATCATAGACCATCGTCAGCCCAAGGCCCGAGCCTGCATCCCCCTTGGAGGTGAAGAACGGATCAAGCCCGTGCGCGAGTGCCGCTTGGGAAAAGCCCGGGCCGCTGTCGCTGACCGTGATGTCGAGCCATGTCTCTTGCACCGACGACAGGCGGATCGCGATCTTGCCTCGCTTGTCACCGCCAATGGCATCACGGGCATTGAGCACAAGATTCAACAAGCTGTCTTGCAGCAAGCCCACATCCAGCATCATGGCGGGAAGCGGCACATCGTTCCTTATGCTCAAGACGATGTCGGGGGGCAGCGTCGCGCGGGCAAGCGGGTCAAGGGCGCTGAGGAAATCGGCCAGCACCGTGGGGGCCTCGCTTGTCTCGCGCGGGCCAGAAATGCGGGCGATCTTGTTCAAGAGGTCACCGCCGCGCCGCGCGGCCGCCCGCGTCGCGCTGGTCAGCTTTTCCGCACCTTGGGGCAGGGCGAGCCGTTCGAGACGACCCTGCAGGCCAAGGATGATGGTCAGAAGGTTGGCGAAGTCATGAGCCAGCCCGCTTGTCAGCTGTGCGGCCAATTCGCGTTTGTGTGTCTGCGCGAGTGCTGCGCGGGCCTGCGCCTCCTCGGTCAGGTCGGTTGATAGCAGGTAAACGCCGCCGATCGGTTCGCCCGGCGCGACCTTGTCGGGGGTAAAGGCGGTGCGAATGCGCCGACCGGTTTCGCTTTCGGTGAATTCCAGAACGCTGGCCTCGCCGATCAGGGCGCGCGCCAGATATGGCCGCAACCGCATCGCCGTGTTCTCACCCAAGGCCTGTTCGAAGCTGAGCCCGACGATATCGTTCTGGCGTCCGGGCAAGAGCGACGACAGGCGCCGGTTGGTATAGGTGTAGACGCCATCGCGGTCGACGCGGGCGATATGGGCAGGTGTCATCTCGGTGGTTAGG
>NZ_CBFIIK010000075.1:0-13798 GCF_965662675.1 Roseicyclus sp.
CAGGGTGTCAGCGCTGGCGGTCGATATGGTCCTGCATCCGATTGTAGACCCTCGGGCAAACGAGCTTTAGTTCACCACTGGTTCGAGCCCTGCCAAGAAAGCCTCCATGCCACCGACAAGCTTAACCATCATCCATTGAAGACTTCTATCACGGGCGCCATTCGGCCAAACGTGTTGCCAAGCCTGAGAACAAGTGTGACATAGAAACCCTCACAGAGGGCGCCTGACGCCACGCCGGATAAAGAACCTCACGATGTTGAAAATCCCGCTTATCCCGTACCCTTTCGCAGGCGAAGCGCGACCCTGCCCGCTCTGCGGCGCAGACGAGGCGATCAGCCTGAGCCGCTGGGATCGGCG
Source organism: Roseicyclus sp. (assembly GCF_965662675.1). Taxonomy (GTDB): domain Bacteria; phylum Pseudomonadota; class Alphaproteobacteria; order Rhodobacterales; family Rhodobacteraceae; genus Roseicyclus. The sequence goes on from NZ_CBFIIK010000075.1 coordinate 358, forward strand.
TCTCAAACCCCTGCCACAGGTCAAATGCGCGCGCTGCAGCCTTATCCGTCATGCTGCCATGCCGACCGAGGCGGAATTGACCGAATATTACCGTGCGAGTTACCGCAGCGATTACCAGAACATGCGCGACGGCCCTTCGGCCCGTCACATCGCCAAGCGCCGCATCGAAGCCGCGCGGCGGCTTGAAGCATTGGCGCGCCATCTGCCAAGTCACGCCAGCATGATCGATTTCGGATGCGGTTCCGGAGAATTCGTCGAAGCCGCCATGTCGCAGGGCTTCTCGGCGGCTGGCTTCGAACCGGGCGCCGACTACGCAACATACGCCAGCCAAACACGCGGCCTGCCCGTCGAAAACTGCGGCTGGCAAGACTACGCCCCCCCACCAAATCGTGCCGATGCCGTGACCTCGTTTCATGTTTTCGAACATTTGACGGACCCGGTTTCCGCAATGCGGCGGATCGGATCATGGCTCAAACCCGATGGCTTGGCCTATATCGAAGTGCCCAACATGGCCAAAGCCCTCTACAAGGGCTTTGGGTGCCTGCATATGGCCCATACGATCGGCTTCGGGCGCTACAGCCTCGAACTGCTCGGCGCGATGGCCGACATGGCCGTGGTCGAAGTGATCGATGGCTTTGATATTGGGATCATCTTCAAACCGGGAACTCCACGGGATATCGACGAGATCATGGCCGATGCCCGCCAAGAGCTTGAAGAATGGACCCAGCCAAAGGTGCATCGGCAATATTTTACATATACGCTCGGCAAGCTTACCGGTCATCGCCCCGCCGCGCTCAACAAGTGAACGGGCGACGCCGATCGCGTTCCAACCATGAACCCGCCCCTGCGACCTGCGCGAACATGACGCGACATTTTGGGTTGGCAAGTTCCATGGTTGCATGCCGCGGCTGCACGCGCGAAACCGATGTCGCTTGATGTTGCCTTGGAAGCGAGGGGCCGGAAAATGAGGGTTGATCCCGCCCCTTTATGATCCCACACGTCAGCCGTTCGACAATTCAACACAAGACCTCGGAGAAAGCATTTGATCGACCGCGACGTTGATAAACTACGCATGATGCGGGCGTACTGGCTTTCCGATCATGCGATTGTCAGAAAAGTCCTGCCCAACATATACCCTGTCGATGAGAACATGATCCGTGGTGGACACCCGCACCGCGACCGGCTGAAGATGCTCCAGGATGCGGGGGTGCAAGCCATTCTCAATCTGCGCGGGGATTTCGATACCGCCGCGAACAACCTCGAAAAGCAGGTATGCGCCGAGCTTGGGCTTCGACTGGATTTCGTCGCTTTACGCGCGACCGCTTTGCCCGAGCGTGACGCACTTTTGCAGACAATCGCATTGTTGCGTGACCTGCCGCGGCCATTTTTCGTACATTGCAAGTCCGGGGCGGATCGCACCGCTTTGGCCGTCGTTTTGTATCTCGTCGTGGTCAAGGGCGTGGACATCAAGACAGCGCGCCAGCGCGCCTTCAAACTTAAATATGGCCACATCCGTTGGAGCAAGGCGCGGATACTGCACAAGTTTTTGGACGCCTATGAGGCTGCAGCGCAACGAGCGCCAATCTCGCTCGAAGAATGGATTGAGTCGGAATATCATCCCGACCAGATCAAGACGACCAGCAGATGATCCGGATGTAGGACGCGTGCGCGACATCGGCTATCAATCGACCGCCGATACGGGCCGGGCCACGCCCGTTCTTGCCCGTGGCAAACATCGGCGATCGCAACACAAGAACGCAGATCACAAAGGCTGGTCGCCTTCAAAGATGTCCAACGGGTCGTTGCGTGATCAAATGCGCCACAAGCAGCGTGCCCAAAAAGTTCGCGCTGACATCTTGGTTCAGGATCAATCCTGACATGCCGATCCCAATCAGCGACAGAAAGATCATCCATGCAAAATACCGGCGATCCCGCCGATGCATCATACTTGCGTCATCATGATCGGCGAGGGCTGCACGGTTGACGACAAAGGGCGTCGCAAGAACAGCGCAGAGAAAGAAAAGGCCGATAGCTCCTCCCGCCACCGCATGGGTGATGAACGTGTTGTGCAGGTGCGAATACCGGCCCGGGAATTCAGCCGGAAAATAGGGCACCGCCGCCGAAAAACGCTGCGAGATTCCGTATCCGAAAACAGGGCTATCCCACCATGCGGCGATCCCGGCGCGATACATGACGAGCCGCTGCCATGTCGAGGAATCCATCGCCGGCTCTTCACCGAACAAAACGGCGATGCCCCTGACGAGCCGCGATAAAGCGGTCATGAGGGTATCAAGGTTGCTCGCCAAACCTACGCCCACCGCCATGATCACGACCAATGCCGCCAAGGCGAAAAGCACCGCAAAACGGCTGGGCCGAAGATACCAAAGGGCCAAGCCCAAAAGCGGAATCGCGGCAACCGTCGCACCCCTTGATTGCGACCAGAATACCACGATGAGGATCGCAAGGATGGTTGCGGCACCGGCCATGATCCGGCTGACCAAGGACCGTTCATGCCACCCCAGAAGGGATACGAAACCAAGGGTAAGAAATGCCCCAGCAAATGGCAGCGGATTACCGACAAACAGGCTGAGCCGACCATTGACGCCCGTGATATCGGTCACGCTTCGTCCAAGGATTGGCCAGCCCGGCTGCGTTTGCAAGATCAGCCATGCAAGCGCGCCACTGACCAAGACCGCAACGCTGGCCCATTCCCCCAATTTCCGATGTGAAATGGTAGCGGATTTTGGGTCAAGCGCCATCGCGATGATCGCAGCCGCAAGAACGGGCGAACTCGGGGCAATGGCCCGAAAGGTGTTTTGCAGATCCCCATGAATGACGGCATCAATCAGAACATATGAAATGAAATAAGCGATCAGGCTCATCCACACGACGCGCTTGGCACCGGTCGCGACCGTCCGATAGCCCGACACCGCAACGGGTATGGCAATCAGCATCGCGACCGACATGACCAATACCGTGACCGAGCCCAAGGCGGGGGTTGCGCAAAGCGAGAACACGATCACCGCAACAAAAAAGCCTTGGATGCGCCGGTGTAGACCTGTGGTGGACATGAGGTGACCTTGCATCATCCAAATCGTCTTCGGCCCTACGCAACCCTCGCCGACCGAGGGCTTTTTGCTTGCGCCGCGCCGGTGTCAGATTGATTTTCACCGCCGATGTCAAGTTCTCTCGGGCACTGCTCCGTCCAATCAAGAACGCATTTCGTCGTAGGGCGAAGCGCCCAGCGCCCGATCCAATGCGCGGCGATGATCCACAAAGCCTGTCCACCTGCGCGAGCCTGCGATAAAAAGGTCACAAGCCGTCGCATAGGGCCTAGGCGGCACCGCGTGACCGGTCCAAGGTCAATGCCGACGCGCGCCACAGACCAACCCAACCAGAGGGGACTGCCATGTTGACCTTCACCATTCCCCAGATGGAAAGCTACCTGTCCGAGGTCTTTCCACAAGTCGCAGGACAGTTCGCGATCGACCATATGGATGACACGCTCTTGGTGATGCGGCTCCATCATGATGAGCGGCACTTACGCCCCGGTGGCACCGTGTCAGGCCCCGCGATGTTCTCCTTGGCCGATGTGGCGGCCTATGTCGCCACCATGGCGCGTATCGGGCCCGAGGCGCTGACCGTGACCACGCATTGCAGCATCGATTTCATGCGCAAGCCCGAGGCGGGTGTCGATATCCTCGCCCATGCCCGCGTCCTCAAACTTGGCCGCACGCTATCGGTGACGGATGTGCTGCTCTATGCTGAGGGCGGCACTGAGCCGGTGGCCCATGCCAGCCTGACCTACGCCATCCCGCCGCAGCGCAAGACATCGCCGCGCTAACCGAGACCCCAAGCGCGCCTCAATCATAGCTGCGCTGATCGTCGATGACCTTGCCGTCATTGGACAGGCTGCCGGGGGCGACGATCTCGACCCGCCCCTTCAGCTTCATCACCGCCGCGATGCTCTCCGCTAGCGCGGCCGCATCGGCGCGCTCGGCCTCGACCTGCACGGTCATCACATCCATTTCGCCGTCGCGCGTGGCGATGACACGGGCGCGGCTGACCTCCGCGTGACGGCCCACGAATTCCGCCACCTGCTCGGGGCGCACGAACATGCCCTTGATCTTGGTCGTCTGATCGGCACGCCCCATCCAGCCCTTGATGCGCATATTGGTGCGGCCACAGGGGCTTTGGCCGGCCATGACCGCGCTCAGATCGCCGGTGGCGAAACGGATCAACGGGTAGTCGGGGTTCAGCGTCGTCACCACGACCTCGCCGACCTCGCCCATGGGAACCGGGTCGCCCGTACCGGGGCGCACGATTTCGACGATCACCCCCTCATCCACGATCATCCCCTCCATCGCCGCGCTCTCATAGGCGATGTTGCCCAGATCGGCGGTGGCATAACATTGCAGGCAGGCGATGCCGCGATCGGCATATTCGGCGCGCAGCGACGGGAAAAGCGCCCCACCGCCCACAGCGGCACGGGTGAATGACAGCGCAACCCCCATCTCGTCGGCCCGGTCGAGGATCACCTTGAGATAGTCGGGCGTGCCGACATAGGCGGTGCAGCCCACATCCTTCGCCGCGCGCACCTGCAACTCGGTCTGGCCCACACCGGCGGGCAGCACGGCCGCCCCCACCGCGCGCGCGCCGGACTCGAAGATCATTCCCGCAGGGGTCAAATGATAACCGAAGCAATTGTGCACGATATCGCCCGGCCCGATCCCCAGCGCATGCAAGAACCGCCCGATCCGCCACCAATCATGGCTGATCCCGCCCGGCTCATAGATCGGGCCGGGGCTTTGGAACACATGGGCCAGATTGGCGACGGGCAACCCGCCAAAGGGCGGCTTGGCCGCTTGCCGTGCGACCAGATCGGCCTTGCGCATGACCGGCAGCGCCGCCAGTTCCGAAAGATCGCTGATCGCGGGCATCTGGTGGGCGGCCAGCTGGCCGCGCAGCCGTGCAAGCTGATCGGCGCTGCGCGCGTCGGCGCTGCGTGTTTCAAGCCCGTCGAAATACGTCTGTTTATCGTCCAACATCAGCTCAACCACCGTTTCCGCCGCCGGTAACTGCGCACATCGCGAAAGCTTTTGCGGCCCTCTTCGGACATGCCGAGATAGAATTCCTTCACATCCGGGTTCTCGCGCAGATCTGCTGCCGGCCCATCCATCACGACCCGGCCCGATTCCAAGATGTAGCCGTAATGCGCAAATCGCAGGGCGACATTGGTGTTTTGCTCGGCCAACAGGAACGTCACCCCTTGCTCTTCGTTCAGCCGCTTCACGATGCTGAAAATCTGTTCCACCAGCTGCGGCGCCAATCCCATGCTCGGTTCATCAAGCAAGATCGTCTCGGGCCGGCTCATCAGCGCGCGGCCGATGGCCGTCATCTGCTGCTCACCGCCCGAGGTATAGCCAGCTTGGCTCGTGCGCCGTTCCTTCAGCCGGGGGAAGTAATCATAGACCATCTCCAGATCGGCCATGATAGCGGCCTTGCCGTCGCGCCGCGTATAGGCGCCGGTCAGCAAATTCTCTTCGACGGTCAGATGCTCGAAGCAATGCCGCCCCTCCATCACCTGTATCACGCCGCGATCGACCAATTCGGACGGGGTCAAATCCTGAATCCGCTCACCGCGATAAAGGATCGTGCCTTTCGTCACCTCGCCGCGCTCGGAATGCAAAAGGTTCGATATCGCCTTGAGCGTCGTCGTCTTGCCCGCCCCGTTGCCGCCCAAAAGCGCGGTGATCCCGCCCTTGGGCACCTTGAGGCTGACGCCTTTCAGCACCAAGATCACATGGTTATAGATCACCTCGATATTGGTGACCTCCAAAAGCGTCTCGGCCCCGGTCGCATCCGCCTTGGGCGCATCGGCACCGCTTTGCGCAGGCTGGTCCAGCATCTCCCGGCTCTCCTCGTTTCCGATACCGGCCCCGGTATCGTGCAAATTCCGTTAAGGTTGACACGCGCGACCAAACCCCGCGCCCGCGCCTTCATCTTTCCACAAATACGCAAATCCCGGCGGCGACGTCCCGCGCCGCCGCCGGGGTCTTCACTCAGCTTTCGTTGCAGCTGCGCGGCGTGATGCCCGCCTCTGCGGCATAAGCCGCCGAATCCTCGGCCACGAGGGGGTCGATGACGCTGGCGTCGGAGTCGATGAAGTCGGTCAGTGTGACCCATTCCGACCCGTTCCACTGCGTCATGATCGCCTGACCGACACCGCCGTGATCGGCACAGCTGACCGCGAATTCAGGCCCGATGCCGGGCATGCCCAGCTCGCCCATCCGCGCATTGGTCAGCTCGAGCGCTTCCATCCCGTCACGCATCATCTCAGGCGTGATATCGGCCACGCCGTGGATGCCCTGCGCGGTGCGCGCGGCCTCGGCCGCCAACATCGCGGCATACATGCCACGGGTATACAGCACCGAGCCGAGGTTGGTGCCGTCACCGGCCGCAAGGCCCGCGTCGATCACATGTTGCTGGATCTCGGCAAAGACCGGCATGTCGCCCAAACGGTTGAGGTTGAGCGCGCGGTAACCCGCCGCCGCCGCACCGGCCGAGGCGACGTCATGATCGGCGCCTGCCCACCAGTTCCCGATGAAATTCTCCAGCGGATAGCGGATATTGATCGCTTCCTGGATCGCGACCTGGTTCATCACGCCCCAGCCCCAGAACAGCACGTAATCGGGACGCTCGCGGCGGATCGTCAGCCATTGGTTGCCCTGTTCCTGACCGGGGCTGTCGACCGCCAAAAGGTTCAGCGCGAACCCATGCTTGGCCGAAAGCGATTCCAGCGTGCGGATCGGTTCGCGCCCATAGGCCGAGTTGTGGTAGAGCAGCGTGATCGACTTGCCATTCAGCGAGCCGCCGTTTTCATCCAGCAACACGTTGATCATCACCGATGCCGCGTCCCAATAGTTCGCGGGATAGTTGAAGACATGGCTGAACACCTCGCCGTTCACGGCGGATGTGCGGCCATAGCCCATCGTGTGCAGCGGGATGCCATCGGCGGTCGCGCGCGGGATCAGCTGATAGGTGATGCCGGTCGAGAGCGGCTGATAGACCAGCGCGCCATCGCCCTTGGTCGCCTCGTAGCATTCCACACCCCGCTCGGTGTTATAGGCGGTCTCGCATTCCACCACCCGCACCGGCACGCCACCGATGCCGCCATCACGCTGGTTCAGAAGCGTGAAGTAATCCTGGTAGCCATCCGAGAACGGGATGCCGCCGGCGGCAAAGGGGCCGGTCCGATAGGACAGATCCGGGAACATCAGATCGGCGAATGCCGGGCTTGCAAGCATGGCGCCCGCGGCGACCGTCGTCAGCAATTTCTTCATCGAGGTAATCCTCCCTTGGGTTTGATCCGTTCATGTTTCGCCCCGGTTCGATGCCGGGTTTCTCACTTGGCGCCCCGCGCCTCCGCGCGCGGGCCGCATGTTTTCGCGGGGCGCAATGCCCCACCCCTTCCACTCAATGCGGAAAGGGCCAAAGACGCAGTTTCTCCTTGGCCAATGACCACAGCCGGGCCAGCCCATGCGGCTCAACGATCAAGAAGAACATGATCAGCGCGCCCACGATCACGAATTGGAAATGCGTGGCCAAGGCCGTGTCCCAGCCCATCGTGTCGACCAGCAAGACCTTGAGTGCGACGGGCAACAGCACCATGAAGGCCGCCCCGGCAAAGCTGCCGAAAATCGACCCCAGCCCGCCGATGATGATCATGAACAGCACCAAGAACGACTTCTGGATGCCGTAAGCCTCACCGACCTCGACCGCGCCGAGATAGACGGTGAACAACAGCGCGCCCGAGACACCGACATAAAAAGACGACACGGCAAAGGCCGTCAGCTTGGCCTTGAGCGGGTTCACCCCGATGATCTCGGCGGCGATATCCATATCGCGGATCGCCATCCACTGCCGCCCCATCGCCCCCCGCGTCAGGTTGCGCGCGACCCATGCCAAGACAAAGACGAAGGCAAAGCAGAACAGGTATTTCACCCACGCCTCGGCATTGGGGCCGGTGACCGCATGTCCGAACAAAAACCGCTCGGGCGCGTTGATCTGGCCCGAGGCGGAGTAGTTGTAGAACCACGGCACCTTGTTGAAGAGCCAGACAAGAAAGAACTGCGCCGCCAGCGTCGCCACCGCGAGGTAGAAGCCCTTGATGCGCAAACTCGGCAAGCCGAACATCACGCCCACCATGGCCGTCATCGCCCCCGACAAGATCGTGATCGTGACCATGTCCATCCACGGAAACGCGGTCATCAGCTTGTAGGAGGTATAGGCCCCGACGGCCATGAAACCGCCCGTGCCAAGGCTGACCTGCCCGCAATAGCCGGTCAGGATGTTCAGCCCGATCGCGGCGATCGCATAGATCAGAAAGGGGATCAGGATCGCACTGGCCCAGTAATCGGTGATGACGAAAGGAATGATCCCCAATCCCACGGCCAGAACGAGGTAATAGCGATACCTGTCGAAAGCGATCGGGAAGGTCTGGTTGTCATCGGCATAGGTTGTTTTGAAATCACCCGCTTCGCGATAAAACATCAGGCCGCCTCCTCTTGTGTGGTGCGTCGCGCGGATGCCCGAATTTCGCCAATATCGCTTGTTAGAAACATCGCTGAGTCAAAATCGATCAAGCGAAGGAAATCAAAAATGGCATTCGCATCGCCGCAAGACTTCGTCACACGCGCCAGCCGCGATCCGGGCCGTTTCTTGCTGCGCGCACTCAATATCATTGTGCGGGCCTGCATCGGTTCGATGCTGGGCATGTCGACCTTATTGACCTTCGTCGTCTTCGGCTTGGTGGCGTTTGCCGGAATGCCACTGGACAAGGCCGTGACCGTCACCGCCATCGGGGTCAATGCGATGGTGTTTTGCATGTTGTTTCTCGGCAGCTTGGCATCCGACACAGACGCATGAGAGGGGGCGAAACGGATCATCGTCATACCCTCTCGATGATCTTTTCGCCGAACAGGCCCTGTGGCCGGAACACGAGAAAGACCAAAGCCAGCACATAGGCGAACCAGTTCTCGGTCGCCCCACCGATCATCGGGCCGATGGCGAACTCGAACAGCGCCTCGCCCACCCCGATGATCAACCCGCCGATGATCGCACCGGGGATCGAGGTGAAGCCGCCCAGCATCAACACCGGCAACGCCTTGAGCGCGATCAGCGACAGGCTGAACTGCACCCCCGATTTCGAGCCCCACATGATCCCGGCCACCAGCGCGACGATACCGGCCAGCGACCAGACCAGCACCCAGACATAGTTGAGCTTGATGCCGACGCTGAGGGCCGCCTGATGGTCATCGGCCACCGCACGCATCGCGCGGCCCTGCTTGGTATATTGCGCAAAGGCGATCAGACCCGCGACAAGGATCGCCGCCGCGATGGCCGCCGAGATATCGAGGTTGTCGATGAAAAAGCCGTAGCCGAAGAGATCGAAGGTCGCTGTGTCGATGGCATCGTTGATCCCCTGCGGCAGCCCGACGTCGAGATTGCGGATCTCGGACCCCCACATGAGGTCGCTGACACCCTCAAGGAAATAGGCAAGCCCAATGGTCGCCATGAACAAGATGATCGGCTCTTGCCCCACGAGATGGCGAAAAACGAATTTCTGCGCCAATATGGCAAAGCCGATCATCACCAGCGCGGTCAGCAAGATCGCGGCCAGCGCCGGCACTTCCCAGCCGAAGTAGTGAATGTCGGTGCCGAAAATCTCGTTGATCAGATGACCGAAAGGCACCCGGCCTTGCTGGATGCCCACCAGCGTCATCGCCGCGAACAGCGCCATGACACCTTGGGCATAATTGAAAATGCCCGACGCCTTGAAGATCAGCACAAAGCCCAGCGCGACCAGCGCATACATCACCCCGTTGAGCAGGCCGTTGAAGGTGACCTCCATCGCGAAAATCAGTTGGTCGGGCATGCGCGGCCTCCCTCGCTTGGCGTGTGTACGCGCGGTGAACGGGTTGTGTACGCGATGTGACGGGCCGCCCTAGTCATGGGCCACCCCCAGATAGGCGTCGATCACCTCTTGGTTGGTGCGCACCTCGTCCGGGGTGCCATCACCGATCTTGCGGCCGTAATCCATCACCACGACACGGTCGGACAGGTCCATCACCACGCCCATGTCATGCTCGATCAGCACGATGGTGGTGCCGAACTCATCATTCACATCGAGGATGAAGCGGCTCATATCCTCCTTCTCCTCGACATTCATGCCCGCCATCGGCTCATCGAGCAGCAGGATCGAGGGTTCAGACACCAGCGCGCGGGCCAATTCTACCCGCTTTTTCAAGCCATAAGGCAGACGCCCAACGGGCGTCTTGCGGATATGCTGGATCTCGAGGAAGTCGATCACCTCTTCGGCGCGCTTGCGATTTGCGACCTCTTCGCGCTGCGCACGCCCCCACCAAAAGGCCTGATCGAATATGCTGGCCTTCATGTGGTTCAGGCGGCCCGTCATCACGTTGTCCAGAACCGTCATCCCCTCGAAAAGCGCGATGTTCTGAAAGGTGCGCGCGATGCCTTGGCGGGCGACCTGATAGGGCTTCATCGACGGGCGCTTGGCGCCCCGATAGATCACCTCGCCCTCCTGCGGATGGTAAAAACCGCTTATCACGTTGAGCATGCTGGATTTTCCAGCGCCGTTCGGGCCGATGATCGCGCGGATCTCACCCTCGCGGATGTCAAAGGTGATGTCCTTGATCGCCACCACGCCACCAAAACGCAGCGTGATGTTGCGCATTTCCATCACCACGCCGCCGATCTTGCGGCCGTCTGCGGTGACGTAACCATCTTGCGCCGCATCAAGCATCGACTTTACCCCCCTGCCGCGTGGCCCCCACCGCGATCGTCATTCTGCCGCCACCTTGTCCTGCGCGTGTTCGGCCGCCACGGCGGCATCGCGGATTTCCAGCGTCGCGCTGATCTTGCCCATGCGCCCATCCTCGTAGGTCACCATCGTTTCGGTGTATTGCTGGGTCTTGCCGGTGTAGAGCGCGTCGATCAGATCGGCGAATTTCTCCTCGATGATACGGCGGCGGACCTTGCGGGTGCGGGTCAACTCGCCGTCATCGGCATCGAGTTCCTTGTGCAGAACCAAGAAGCGATGCACCTGACAGCCCGAAAGCATCGGATCACCCGCCAAGCTGCGATTGACCTCTTCGACATGGGTCTGGATCATCTCAAGAACCCGCGGATGCCCGGCCAGTTCCTGGTAGGAGGCATAGGCGATGTTGTTACGTTCAGCCCAGTTGCCCACCGCCGTCAGGTCGATATTGATCAGCGCGGTGCACATCTCACGGCCATTGCCAAAGACGACCGCCTCAAGAATGTTGGGATAGAATTTCAGTTTGTTTTCAACATATTTGGGCGCAAAAAGCCGGCCATCGGCCATCTTGCCCACATCCTTGGCCCGGTCGATGATCCGCAGGTGCCCCGTGGCCTCTTCGATGAAGCCTGCATCACCCGTGGCCACCCAACCTTCGCCATCCTTGGTCGAGGCGGTGCTTTCGGCATTCTTGTAGTATTCCACGAAAACGCCCGGAGAGCGGTAATAGACCTCGCCATTCTCGGCGATGCGCAGCTCCACCCCCGGCGAGGGAACGCCAACGGTATCGGGGCGCACCTCGTGATCCGGTTGTTGGGTAATGAAGACCGATGCTTCGGTTTGGCCGTAAAGCTGTTTGAGGTTGATACCAAGCGCCCGGTAGAAATCGAAAATCTCGGGCCCGATGGCCTCGCCCGCCGTATACCCGACACGGATGCGGCTCATCCCCAGCGTGTTTTTCAGCGGCCCGATCATCAACAGATTGCCGAGCCAATAGGTCAGGCGTTCGACCACACCCACCGGCTTGCCATCCAGCAGCTTGGGGCCAACCGCTTTGGCATGATCGAGAAAACGGCCAAACAACGCGCGCTTGAACGGCCCTGCATCCTCCATCCGGATCATCACCGATGTCAGAAGCGTCTCAAACACGCGCGGCGGCGCGAAGAAATAGGTCGGCCCGATCTCGCGCAGATCGGTCATCATCGTGTCGGCCGACTCTGGGCAATTCACACAAAACCCCGTCCAATAGGCTTGGCCGATGGAAAAAATGAAATCCCCCACCCACGCCATCGGCAGATAGGCCAGCACCTCGTCATCGGCACGTAGCCGGTCGAATTCGGACGAGGCTTTCGATGTCATGATGATATTGCGGTTCGACAGGACCACGCCCTTGGGCTTGCCGGTCGTGCCCGATGTGTAAAGCATCACGCAGGTCGAGGCGAAATCCAATTCACCCTCGCGGGTGGCAAGCTCACCCTCCAGCCGCGGGCGCGCGGCACGCCCCTCGGCCTGCACATCGGCCAGCGCATGCAGCTTGCTATGATCGTATTTGCGCAAACCGCGCCCATCGAGATAGATGATATGCTCGATCTGCGGCACGCGTTCCTGCAGCTCGATGACCTTGTCGACCTGTTCTTGATCGCCGCAGATCACGAAGCGGGCAAAGCAATGCTCCAGCACATAGGCCATCTCTTCGGCGACCGCGTCTTGGTAAAGCGGCACGGGCACGGCACCCACCTTTTGGGCAGCGACCATCGACCAGTAGAGCGCAGGTCGATTGCGCCCGATCACCGCGACATGATCGCCCCGATCAACCCCAAGCGCCAAAAGACCATAGGCAATCGCATCGATTTCTTCAGCGGCTTCGGCCCATGTCCAGCTTTGCCAAATGCCAAGCTCTTTTTCCCGGTAGGCCGGTTTCGCGCCGAATTGCGCGGCATTACGCGCCAGAAGTGCGGGCACGGATTGGGGAACACCCACAGATGTGTCTTTTTGCGCCAAGATCTCTCTCCCTTCGCCGGGCTTCCTCCTTCCCGGCGTCCACGGCGCACCCTTGCAGGCAGGGTCGACTCCCCCGACGCCGTGACACCACGACGCTCACCATCAAACTTTACTCTAGTTTTTCCGAATTCTAACAAATTGTAACATGCGCCAGCCAGCGCTTGACGGGTGCCCGTCAGAAAGGCAGCGATGAGGTAGGGGGGAGCGTAAACAGCACATGGAGCACCGCAAAGGCACGGATCATCTGACACGCGCAGGGCTGAACCTGATCCAGCAGGCGCTGTCGATCTATGATGCCGATCTGCGGCTGGCGGTCTGCAACCGCCCTTTTCAAACCATGTTCGAGCTACCCGAACGCCTAGTGACCCAAGGCGCGCATTTCGAAGATACGATACGCTACCTGGCCGAGCATGGCGAATACGGCGAAATCGCCGATATCGAGGGGTTCATCTGTACCCGTGTCGAACAGGCGCGCGCCTTCGCGCCCCACTACATGGAGCGCCGCCGCGCCAATGGCCGCACGATCAGCGTCGAGGGTTGCCCCCTGCCCGAAGGGGGCTGGGTCACCGTCTACACCGACATCACCGCCATCAAGCG
>NZ_CBFIIK010000076.1:0-13755 GCF_965662675.1 Roseicyclus sp.
TAATTTGACCATCGCGCAAGACGGGAGATCTGATGCGGTCTGAGCGTTTTCGCCCACAGCTTGTCCATGGTGGTAGATCTTCCCATCGTGGCTTGTTGAACAGCTGCGCTGTGAAGTGTCATGAGCCGAGATATCCCGTCACTTTTTTTCGAAGCTTAACACAAGATATTGAAAACACTGTATTTTGTTTTGATATCCCATGTCTGTGAATGAAATGTGAACGGATCATTCCATGTGCATGATTAAGAGGATGAAGCTTGTATGTCGTGACTTTCATCGCTTACCCCCGGCATTACAACGACAACAACTTTTCTTAAATTTCTTATTTTTTATTTAGATTGTAACCAAGGCTTGGTCGCTTGACAGGCTGTGCGTGTGATCGTAGCAGGTTGATCGTTCCCGTCCGGGATCAAACATTCCTTACGACATGACTGTGACATGGCCTTTACAGGCCGATCCGGCTGCAGGATTTCCATGACCGAAACGACGCTGAAACTGGCCGATCTGAAGGCCAAATCGCCCAAAGACCTTTTGTCGATGGCAGAGGAACTCGAGATCGAGAATGCCTCGACCATGCGCAAGGGCGAGATGATGTTCGAGATTCTTCGCGAACGCGCCGAAGAAGGCTGGGAAATCTCGGGCGATGGTGTGTTGGAGGTGTTGCAGGACGGCTTTGGTTTCCTGCGCTCGCCGGAGGCGAATTATCTTCCCGGTCCGGACGACATTTATGTATCGCCCGAGATGATACGCCAGCACAGCTTGCGTACTGGCGATACGGTCGAGGGTGTGATGAACGCGCCGCGTGAAACCGAGCGTTATTTCGCATTGGTCAAGGCCAAGCGGATCAACTTCGAAGATCCTGATCGTGCGCGCCACAAGGTGGCCTTTGATAACTTGACGCCGCTTTACCCCGATGAGCGATTGAAGATGGAGATCGAGGATCCGACGATCAAGGATCGTTCCGCGCGCATCATCGATCTTGTTGCACCGATCGGTAAAGGTCAGCGCGCATTGATCGTGGCACCGCCGCGCACTGGTAAGACCGTTTTGCTGCAGAATATCGCGCATTCGATCGAGGTTAATCACCCTGAATGCTATTTGATTGTTTTGCTGATCGACGAACGCCCCGAAGAAGTGACGGACATGCAGCGCAGCGTGAAGGGTGAGGTGATTTCATCCACTTTTGACGAACCCGCGACACGCCATGTGGCTGTTGCGGAAATGGTCATCGAAAAGGCCAAGCGGCTTGTTGAACACAAGCGTGATGTCGTGATCTTGTTGGATTCAATTACGCGCCTTGGTCGTGCGTTCAACACGGTCGTACCTTCATCAGGCAAGGTTTTGACCGGGGGTGTCGATGCCAATGCCTTGCAGCGACCCAAGCGTTTCTTTGGTGCGGCCCGGAATATCGAAGAGGGTGGATCGCTCACCATCATCGCAACAGCGCTGATCGATACGGGAAGCCGTATGGACGAGGTCATTTTCGAAGAATTCAAAGGTACGGGTAACTCGGAACTGGTGCTTGATCGCAAGGTTGCCGACAAGCGTGTATTCCCGGCGATGGACATTCTTAAATCCGGAACCCGCAAGGAGGACTTGCTCGTCGATAAGGTCGATTTGCAAAAAACCTATGTTTTGCGGCGGATTTTGAATCCGATGGGGACGACCGATGCGATTGAATTCCTGATCTCGAAGCTGAAGCAGACCAAGACGAACTCGGAATTCTTCGACTCGATGAACACATAGGGGCGCGTGATGCACACGATCTTTGCCCTGGCGACCGCTCGGGGGAAATCGGGTGTCGCCATCCTTCGGATTTCGGGGCCGTCCGCCCATGACATCGGTAGGACGTTCGCAGGTACTTTGCCACATGCGGGCGAAACGGCTTTGCGCCGGCTGCGAGATGGCGAAGGTGCGCTTTTAGACGAGGCGCTGGTACTGCGGTTTGATGCGCCGCATAGCTTTACCGGTGAAGATATCGTTGAATTTCAAGTACATGGCAGTATTGCCGTGATCCGCGCCGTGGAAGCGGCGATTGGGGCGACGGGCTTGGCGCGTATGGCGGAACCGGGCGAATTCACGCGACGCGCGCTTCTGAACGGGCAACTCGATCTTGCGCAGGTTGAGGGGCTTTCCGATCTGATCGCCGCTGAAACAGAGGTTCAGCTGCGGCAGGCGCAACAGCTTTTCTCAGGCGGTATGCGTGAATTCGCGGAGATTTGTCGGGCTGATCTGATCCGCGCAACGGCTTTGATCGAGGCGACGATTGATTTCGCGGATGAGGAAGTGCCTGTAGATGTCTCGCCCGAGGTTGGCGCACTCATCCAGAATGTGCTGGGTCGGATTGACGGCCAGCTTGCTGGCTATCACGCGGCAGAGCGGGTGCGGAATGGATTCGAGGTTGCGATCATTGGCCCGCCAAATGCAGGGAAAAGCACTTTAATCAATAAGATAGCTGGTCGCGAGATTGCGATCATCTCGGAATTCGCCGGTACGACCCGAGATGTACTGGAAGTGCGCGTCGATCTTGATGGGTTGCCGGTGACGTTTCTTGACACGGCGGGATTGCGCGATGCGGATGATGTGATCGAACAGATCGGGGTCGCCCGTGCGCGCAGCCGTGCTGCGGGCGCGGATCTGCGGATCTTGTTGCTTGATGGCGTTCAATCCCAGGGTGATTTCAGCCCGGGTGTTCCTGTCGATTTGCGCTACATGACGAAAGCGGATGTCACGGGTGTTGGGATCTCGGCGATGCGGGGCGACGGTATCGATCAGCTTTTGCGGGATGTATCATCGTTGTTGAATGACCGGGTTTCGGGTATGAGTCTGGCCTCGCATGAGCGGCATCGTCAGGCGCTTGAGCGTGCTAAGGGGCTGTTGCTGGTGACCAAATCCGTTTTTCAACATGGTGATGACGGGGCGGAGATATTGGCGCTACATTTGCGCGATGCGGTGGCCGCGCTTGACTCATTGATTGGCCGCGTAGATGTAGAGGCGGTTCTCGGAGAGATTTTCGCGCAGTTCTGCATTGGCAAGTGAAGGGTGTTTCACGTGAAACATGATGCGTTCGATGTCGTTGTGATCGGTGGCGGCCATGCCGGTGCAGAGGCAGCCCATGCTGCTGCGCGCGCCGGTGCAAAGACCGCGCTGATTACCATGCGCAAGGACACCATTGGCGTCATGTCTTGTAATCCCGCGATCGGCGGCCTGGGCAAAGGGCACTTGGTGCGGGAAATCGATGCGATGGGCGGCATCATGGGTTTGGCGGCCGATCGGTCGGGCATTCAATTTCGGTTGCTCAATCGCCGCAAGGGACCGGCCGTGCGTGGCCCGCGCACCCAGTCGGACCGCACGCTGTACCGGGCTGCGATCCAATCACTTTTGGCAGCGCAAAAAGGCCTGACTATCATCGAAGCTGAGGTTGCCGATTTAACGGTCGTCGATGGGCAGGTGCGCGGTGCTGAGCTGGCGGATGGATCGGTTGTGCCCTGTCGTGCGGTTGTGCTGACGACCGGCACATTTCTGAATGGGGTCATACATATCGGCGATCAGAAAACCGATGGTGGTCGTATCGGCGATAAACCGTCTGTGCGATTAGCCCAACGGCTGCGTGCGCTCGAGTTGCCCTTGGGCCGGCTGAAGACAGGAACACCCCCAAGATTGCGGGCCGCGTCGATCGCATGGGACCAGCTTGAAATGCAGCCCGCCGACGATGCGCCGGCGCTGTTCTCATTCCTCTCGGACCGTCCCCATGTTCGCCAAATCGCCTGTGGCATAACACATACGAACCAGCAAACACATGATATCATAAGCGAAAACCTGTTCAAATCGGCCATGTACGGCGGTCACATCGAAGGGGTCGGCCCACGATACTGCCCTTCGATCGAGGATAAGATCGTGCGCTTCGCCGATAAATCGTCGCACCAGATTTTTCTGGAACCCGAGGGGTTGAATAGCGACACGGTTTATCCAAACGGCATTTCGACCTCTTTGCCGGCGGATGTGCAGCATGCCTATGTGCGGTCGATCCGCGGGCTGGAAAATGCCGAGATCCTGCAACCGGGCTATGCCATCGAGTATGACTTTGTCGATCCGCAAAGCCTAGATCCATCGTTGCAACTCCGCGCGGTGCCCGGCCTTTTTCTCGCTGGCCAGATCAATGGTACCACCGGATATGAGGAGGCCGCGGCGCAAGGCCTGATGGCGGGGCTGAATGCGGCAAAGCTCGCTCACAGCGGTGATCCGATCATTTTATCTCGCGCACAGGCCTATATCGGCGTGATGATCGACGATCTGGTGACGCGCGGCGTTGCTGAACCCTATCGTATGTTCACGTCACGGGCCGAATACCGGCTGTCGCTGCGTGCGGATAACGCTGATCAGCGGCTGACCGGGATGGCCGACGCTCTTGGCCTTATCACTCAAGGGCGGCGTGAACGTTTTGCCACGAAGATGGAGCTTCTCACATCCGGTCGAGCGGTTCTGGATGGTGCGCGCATCACACCGCGAGAAGCTGCCGCCGCTGGCATTGTCATCAACCAAGACGGCCAACGCCGTAACGGTATGGACTTGCTTGCTTTTCCTGATGTCGATTTGGCCCACCTGGACGCACTTATCCCGGGGTTCGCGCAGCTGACGCCGGAGATACGAGAGCAGCTGGCGATCGAGGCGTTGTATAAAACCTACGTGGAGCGTCAACAGCGCGATGCAGCGGCCTTACTGCGGGACGAGGCGCAAGCGATCCCGCTAGACATTGATTATGACGATATCGGTGGCCTATCGAACGAGCTGAAGGGAAAGCTGCAGCGCGTCAAGCCGACGACGCTTGCACAAGCGGGGCGCATCGATGGCATGACACCGGCTGCACTTGCTCTGATCTTGTCGCGTATCCGCCAAGACGAACGCCGAAGCGCATGACTGAGGAAGAAGCACGGGCCGCCATCGCGGCCGATGTTTCACGTGAAACATTGGAGCGCCTCTCCGCCTATGCCGCACTCCTCGTCAAATGGCAGAAAAAGATCAACCTCGTCGCCCCGTCGACAATTCCCTTGATGTGGTCGCGACACATCTTGGACTCCGCGCAACTGCTGCAGCATATGCCGCCCGGCGCAAATCGTTGGCTGGATTTGGGAAGCGGCGGCGGATTTCCGGGCCTTGTGTGTGCGGCAATTGCACATGACCGGCACCCCATGCTGCGGGTTTCCTTGGTTGAGTCCGATCAGCGCAAGGCCGCTTTTCTGCGAGAAGCCGCACGGCAAATGGGGCTGTCGGTTATGGTGCATGGCAGCCGCATCGCCGATCTTCCGCCGCACGCAGCCGATGTGGTTTCGGCCCGTGCCTTGGCGTCTTTGTCGGATTTGTGCAGCATGGCGCATGTCCACCTCGCCCCGCATGGCATATGCCTTTTTCAAAAGGGGGCCCGTCACGCCGACGAGGTTGAGATCGCCAAAGGCAAATGGCATATCACATATGACATTATCCCGAGCGTGACCGACCCCGACGCCGTTGTGATGAGGATTGAAAGGTTGCGCCATGTCTGAACAGCACCGCCCGCGGATCCTATCCATTACCAATCAAAAAGGTGGGGTGGGTAAAACAACCACGGCCATCAATCTCGGCGCGGCCCTTGTTTCATTGGGGCAGCGCGTCTTGGTCATTGATCTCGACCCGCAAGGTAATGCCTCGACAGGGCTTGGAATATCGGCGCGCGACCGTGGCACCACAACCTATGAACTCCTGCACGAAGATGCGCCGCTTTCTTCGGTAATCCGTACGACCGAAACCGAAGGCCTGCACATCGCACCGGCAACAACGGATTTGAGTTCGACCGACGTCGCGCTCGGCGCGCAGGAAAATCGTGTTTTCTTGCTGAAAGACGCTTTGGCGGGTCCGGCGCTGGCCAATTATGACTATGTTCTGATCGACAGCCCGCCGTCACTCAGCCTTTTGACCGTGAATTCCTTGGTGGCCAGCGACTCGGTTCTGGTGCCTCTGCAGGCAGAGTTCTTTGCCCTTGAAGGTTTATCACAGTTGATGCTGACGATTCGCGATGTCCGCGAAACCGCGAACCCCAAGCTGCGGATCGAGGGTGTCGTGCTGACCATGTTCGACCAGCGCAATAACCTCAGCCAGCAGGTCGAGGATGACGCCCGCGCCACGTTGGGTGATTTGATTTTTCAAACTCGCATCCCACGAAACGTTCGTCTCAGCGAAGCGCCGTCTTACGGCATTCCGGCTTTGGCCTACGACCCGTTGTCCAAAGGAAGTCAAGCTTATCAAGACCTTGCGGCCGAGCTGCTGTCGCGCGCATCCCCACGTAAGGAGCCGATCTAATGGTAAAGAAACGCGAAAGGACCGGCCTCGGTCGCGGCTTGTCGGCGCTCATGGCTGATATCGAAGTGCCAGCGACTGCCACCCCGGTTGGTGACGCGGCTGAGGCCGACGCCCGTGGTTTGCGGCGCATTCCGATAGATCGGATCCGGCCAAACCCCGAGCAGCCGCGCCGCCATTTCGCGGAAACAGCCCTCGCCGAGCTTTCGGCATCGATCCGGGAAAAGGGCGTAATCCAGCCTCTCATCGTGCGACCCGATCCGGCCGAGCCGCAGCATTATCAGATCGTTGCAGGCGAAAGGCGCTGGCGCGCCGCACAGCAGGCCCAATTGCACGAATTGCCGGTGATCATTCGCGACTTCGATGAAACCGAGCTTCTCGAGGTTGCAATCATCGAGAATGTTCAACGCGCCGACCTCAACGCCATGGAAGAAGCGCTGGGTTATCGCCAGCTTATCGATCGGTTCGGCCACACCCAAGACAAGGTGGCACAAGCCCTTGGCAAAAGTCGCAGCCATATCGCCAATATGATGCGTCTTTTGGCACTTCCTGAAGAAATTCAAGGGTTTGTCAGGGGCGGTCAGCTAAGTGCCGGCCATGCACGGGCGTTATTGACGGTCGACAATCCCGTTACTTTGGCCCGCCAAGCCATTGCAAATGGCTGGTCCGTGCGTGACGTCGAACAAAAGGCCAAGGCATCGGGTGCTAAAACGAAGCGAACGAAAACAAAGCCGCGTGTCGGCGACAAGGATGCCGATACCGTCGCTCTCGAGCGTGATCTCACAGCGGCGATCGGGATGGTTGTAAACATCGATCATCAAACAAGCGGCGAGGGGCGCGTTTCAATCCGCTACAAAAACCTCGAAGCGCTCGATCAGATCATCCGCTTGCTTAGCAACGGGTGAATCAATCCGCCAACAACTCACGCAGCAAACCGTTCAGTAGGCGCCGCCCTTGCGGCGTCGCGGTCAAGCGCGATGGCGTCACCGTAACAAGGCCCAGATCTGCCAGCCGATCCAGCGGATCAGGGTCGAAATCCGTGCCGTTTATTGCTGCGTAACGCGACCGGTCCAACCCCTCGGTCAACCGCAGCGCCATCATCGCATATTCCTCGGCATGTTCGCGCAGCGATAGGGCGCTGCGCACGGTCTCGCCCGACCCGGTTGCTTGGACACGCTTGAGCCAAGCCTGTGGCGCCAGCTCCGTTTCGGTCGCAAATCGTATACCGCCAAGGGTAATACGGCCATGTGCACCGGGCCCAATGCCCACATAGTCGCCCCCGCGCCAATAGATCAGGTTGTGGCGCGACTGTGCCAAGTCACTTGCGTGATTGGATACCTCATATGCAGCGAGGCCCGCGCCAGTACAGATCTCTTGGGTCAGATCATACATATCCGCGCCGGTATCATCGTCGGTCAAACCGGCCAGCCGCCCCCGCGCATGTCGATCGCCGAAGGCGGTGCCCGGTTCGATCGTCAGCTGGTAAAGCGAGATATGATCAGCCGCGAGGGCGACAGCCTCGGTCAACTCGGTCCGCCAAGCGGTTAGGTCTTGATACTGGCGGGCATAGATCAGGTCGAAGCTCACCCGCGGAAAGATGCGGCGCGCCATATCATAGGCCCTGCGCCCCTCCTCGGCGGAGTGGAGGCGACCCAACCGCTTCAGATCATCGTCACGCAGCGATTGAAGCCCCACTGAAACGCGATTGACCCCAGCGTCGCGAAAGGCCGAAAACCTGCCCGCTTCCGCCGATGTCGGGTTCGCCTCCAAGGTGACTTCCAGATCGTTCGCGCTTGGCCAAGCGGCTTTGGCCGCCGCGATGATGCGCCCCGTCGTCTCGGGCTCCATCAGCGATGGTGTGCCACCGCCGAAAAAGATGCTGGTTAGCGCCCGGCCTTGTGTTTCACGCGAAACGCGATCGATCTCGGACAGGTAGCAGTCGCGCCAAAGCCCATGATCGACAGACGCGGCGACATGGCTGTTGAAATCACAATATGGGCACTTGGCCTGGCAAAAAGGCCAGTGGACATAAAGCCCAAAGCCGCCATGTTCCCAATCGCTACGCAACGATAGCCTGTTTCAGCATTTCCACGGCCCGCGCCCGATGGCTGATCTGGTTCTTTTCCCAACGGTTCATCTCCCCGAAGGTGATATCGTACCCATCGGGCACGAAGATTGGGTCATAGCCATGACCCTGATCACCGCGCATCGGCCAGACTACCCGGCCGGGCATGACACCCGCAAACACCTCGTCATGACCGTCGGGCCAAGCCAGAACAAGCGTGCAGCAAAACCGCGCGGTTCGGGGATGCGGCGCATCAACTTCTTCTAGAAGATTGTGGGTCTTCTCCATCGCCATGACGAAATCCCGCCCATTGGGCGTTTCCGCCCAATCGGCGGTATAAACCCCCGGCGCACCGCCCAGCGCATCGATCTCGATGCCGCTATCATCAGACAAGGCGGGAAGTCCCGTGGCCTGCGCCGCGGCATGCGCCTTGATCCGGGCGTTCTCGACAAAATGCGTCCCGGTTTCATCAGGTTCCGGCAGATCATGATCGGCGGCCGAGCTGACGGTGATGCCAAAGGGCGCAAGCAGCGCTGCCATCTCCTCCAGCTTGCCGCGATTATGGGTCGCGACCAACAGATGTTTGCCCGCGAACCGTCGCATCAGCGTGAAGCGCCTTTCTGCGCAGCAACAAGCGTGGCGATGCCCTGCGAGGCCAGCCCATACATCTCGTCGAATTGCGCCCGTGAGAAGGCCGCCCCTTCGGCGCTTGCCTGGATTTCGACCAAGGCGCCGCTGCCCATCATGACGAAGTTGGAATCTGTGCCCGCCTCGCTGTCTTCGAGATAGTCCAGATCAAGCACCGCTTGGCCGGCATAAATCCCGCACGATACCGCGGCGATATGGTCGGTGATCGGGTCGCTGGTGATATCGCCCGCTTTCAAAAGCTTGTTCACCGCCAGACGCAGCGCAACCCAACCGCCCGTGATGGAGGCGCAACGCGTCCCGCCATCGGCTTGGATCACGTCGCAGTCGATGGTGATCTGGCGTTCGCCAAGGGCCGAACGGTCGACTCCGGCGCGCAAGGCGCGACCGATCAGCCGCTGAATCTCTTGCGTCCGCCCCGATTGTTTGCCCGCTGCTGCCTCGCGGCGCATACGTGTGTGGGTGGCGCGCGGCAGCATCCCGTATTCGGCCGTGACCCAACCAAGGCCAGTATTTTTCAAGAAGGGCGGCACCCGCTCTTCCAATGTTGCCGTGCATAGGACATGGGTGCCACCGCAGCGGATCAGGCAAGACCCTTCGGCATGGCGTGTGACATCGGTCTCGATCACGATTTCGCGCATTTCGTCTAGGTTTCGGCCTGAAGGACGCATATCTTTCTCCTGATGATCCGTGAAGCGGGGCATAGTCCGCCGATGCACCGCGGCGCAACCCCGAATGCCCGAACACCTGATGAAGATGACAGACCGCGCAACGCACCAAAATACCCCTCTCAGCGATCTGAATGATCGTTCCCGCGAAGTGTTTCGTCGCGTCGTCGAGGGCTATCTTGAGACTGGCGCGCCGGTCGGTTCGCGCACCTTGACCCGCAGCCTGACGGAACAGGTTTCGGCCGCCACAGTGCGCAACGTGATGCAGGATCTGGAGTTTTTGGGGCTTTTGGGTAGCCCGCATGTTTCGGCCGGTCGCATCCCGACGCAGCTTGGGTTGCGGATGTTTCTCGATGGCTTTCTCGAGGTCGGAGAATTGGCCCTCAGTGACAAGCAAAGTCTCGACGAAACACTGGGTTCGAACACCACCGATGTCGCAGCGACGCTCGACCGGATCGGGTCAGCCTTGTCGCAGGCTACCCATGGCGCCAGCGTCGTTTTGACCCCCAAACGCGAAGCGCCGATCAAGCATATCGATTTTGTTTCTCTCTCGGCCGAGCGCGCGTTGGTCGTTTTGGTTCATTCCGATGGTCATGTTGAAAATCGCCTGTTTCAGCCACCGCCAGGCCATACGCCCAGTGCGATGCGCGAGGCGGCGAATTATCTCAATGCGCATCTGGCCGACCGCACCCTCAGCAGCCTGCGCGCCGAAATTCAGGCCGAGGTCGATAGCCGCCGCGCCCAAATCGACGAGATCGCCGCACATCTGATCGCCGCCGGCCTTGCCGTGTGGGATGGGGACGGCGATGATCTGGGGCGTCTGATCGTCCGGGGGCGCGCGAATCTGCTTGCCGATGCCGCCGAGGCGGATGAGTTGGAACGCATTCGTCAGCTCTTCGACGATCTCGAACGCAAGCGCGATATCGCGGATTTTCTTGAATTGGCCGAAACCGGCGACGGGGTGCGCATTTTCATCGGCTCCGAGAACAAGCTTTTCTCACTTTCGGGTTCCGCTCTGGTCGTCTCTCCCTATATGAACGCTGATCGGAAGATCGTCGGTGCCGTGGGGGTCATTGGACCGACGCGGCTGAACTACGGACGAATCGTGCCGATTGTGGATTACACGGCGCAGCTGGTCGGCAAACTGATCGCTGATCGCGGCTAAGCGCCGAAATGAAAGACAAAGGGGGCAAGCATGTCCGACGCAAACCAGGATCAATTCGCCGACGCCACAGCGCCCGAGGGCGAACCCACGGCCGAGGGCATCGCGCCCGGGTTGGATCAAGCCCAAGACCTTGATCCGGTCGAGGCACTGATCGCTGAGCGTGACGCGCTGAAGGATCGGCTTTTGCGCACATTGGCTGAATCCGACAATGTGCGCAAACGCGCCGAGCGTGACCGCCGCGAGGGCGAGAAATACGGCGGTACGCGTATCGTGCGCGATCTATTGCCCGTCTATGATAACCTCCGCCGTGCGCTGAACAGCGCCGCGGACGCCGCAGGCGATGCCGACCGTGCGCTGGTCGAAGGGGTCGAGTTGACCTTGCGTGAATTGCTCAAGGTTTTGACCAAGCATGGCGTCACGCCCATTGTTCCTGAAATCGGTGATCGGTTCGATCCCGAAAGCCACGAGGCCCTTTTCGAGGCGCCCGTACCCGGCACGAAAGCGGGCGATATCTTGCAGGTCATGGCCGAAGGTTTCATGCTGCATGACCGTTTGGTCCGCCCCGCACAGGTCGGCGTGTCATCGAACACGGGCGGTTAACCCCGCCCAAGCAGTTCCTTCAACTCATAGATTAGCGCCAAGGCGTCACGCGCGGTCATTTCGTCTGGATGAACGGCGCCAAGCCGTTCTTCCAAGGCGCTGGGCCCCTTGGCGGCTGTCGCGATGCTTGTGGGCGCGGCGGCAAAAAGCGGTAGATCGTCGATGATTGCCTTACGATTGCCGCCCTCGCGCTCACCTTTTTCCAGTGCATCCAGCACCGCGTGCGCGCGGGCGATGACGCTGGCGGGCAAGCCCGCGAGCTTGGCCACCTGAACCCCATAGGACCGATCTGCCGCCCCTTCGCGCACCTCGTGCAAGAATACGACATCGCCCTTCCATTCCCGGACCGCCACCGTCGCGTTCGACAATCCCGGCAGCCGAGCGCCCAGCGCGGTCATCTCGTGGTAATGGGTGGCAAACAACGCGCGGCAGCGGTTCACCTCATGCAGATGTTCAAGCGTCGCCCAAGCGATGGAGAGCCCATCATAGGTCGCCGTGCCGCGACCGATCTCGTCCAAGATCACCAGCGCACGGCTATCGGCTTGGTTCAGGATCGTCGCGGTTTCCACCATCTCGACCATAAAGGTCGACCGCCCACGCGCCAGATCATCGGCGGCACCAACGCGGCTGAATACTTGGCTCACCACCCCGATCTCGGCATGGGCGGCAGGAACGTAGCTGCCCATTTGGGCCAGAATGGCGATGAGTGCGTTCTGGCGCAGAAAAGTGGATTTACCAGCCATGTTCGGCCCGGTCAAAAGCGTGATCGCGGCGCCATCGGCATCGGGCGACAGGCTGCAATCATTGGCGATAAAGGGCGCGCCCTCGCGTGCAAGCGCCGCCTCGACCACCGGATGGCGGCCACCATTCACCGCGAAGGTGCGGCCATCATGCATCTGGGGCCGTGTCCAATCGCCCTCGACCGCACGGCGGGCCAGCGCGCTGGACAGATCGTACTCCGCCAAAGCCCGCGCGGTTTGCCCGATCACATCGGCCTGCTCCAAAAGCGCTTCGCGCAGCGCCGCGAATAGCAAGCGCTCGATTTCTTGCACGCGGTTGCCTGCGTTGAGGATACGTGTCTCCAACTCGGACAAATCCAGCGTGGTAAAGCGTACCGCATTTGCCGTGGTCTGACGGTGGATGAACCGCTCGGCCAAAGGGGGCGACAACATCTTCTGGGCATGGGTCGCCGTTGTTTCGATGAAATAGCCCAGCACGTTATTGTGTCGGATCTTGAGCGAGGCAACGCCGGTCTCGTCGATATAATCGGCCTGCATGCCAGCGATCACGCCGCGACCCTCATCGCGCAAACGGCGCGCGGCATCCAGATCGGCGTCATAGCCCGCCGCGATGCTGGACCCGTCGCGCAGTTGGACGGGCGGTTCGGCGACCAAGGCGCGGTCAAGCAGATCGGCCAGATCCTCATGCCCCGTCAGCGCATTGCGTGCCTCCGCCAAAAGCGGTGGCAGGTTCATGCCATCCATGATGCGCGCCAACCTGTCGGCTGCCTGCAACCCATCGCGTATCGCCGCCAGATCGCGCGGCCCGCCACGGTCGAGCGCCAACCGCGAGAGCGCGCGATCCAGATCCGGGACGCGGCGCAAGACCTGTTCGATATCGTCACGCACCCGCCCGTCAGAGACGAAAAATGTCACGGCATCATGGCGCGCGGTGATCACGCCCAGATCAGTGGATGGGCCGGAAAGCCGCCGCTCCAACAGCCGCGCGCCACCAGAGGTCAGGGTGCGGTCGAGAACCGATAAAAGCGTATTGGCCCGCCCGCCCGATAGCGCATGGGTCAGTTCGAGGTTGCGCCGCGTGGCTGCATCAAGTTGCAACAGCCGCCCCGCGCTTTGCTGCCGGGG
This sequence comes from Roseicyclus sp., assembly GCF_965662675.1. Classification (GTDB taxonomy): domain Bacteria; phylum Pseudomonadota; class Alphaproteobacteria; order Rhodobacterales; family Rhodobacteraceae; genus Roseicyclus. Next base: position 13,339 of record NZ_CBFIIK010000076.1, read on the forward strand.
TGGGCGCAACAGCGGCAAGCTGCCCTTTTGTGTAAGCTCAAGATAATCGATCAGCGCGCCCATCGCGCCCAGTTCGGGCCGGGTGAATTGCCCGAAACCATCCAGCGCGCCGACATTGAACAGTCGGGCGATGCGCCCTTCCGCGTTGCGGCTGTCGAAACTGGTGGGTGCCAGCAGCGCCACAGCGGCGCCGATCTCTTCGATGGCTGTGATGCGCGTGGCCTCCATCCCGTCCGAGACCAGCACCTCGCGCGGCAAAAGGCGCGCAAGTTCCGGTCCCAACCGCACGGGCGGGCAAGGCATGACCATGAAATCCCCGGTCGAGATATCGCACCACGCCAGCGCGCCTTCGCCGCGCACCTCGGCATAGGCGGCGAGGTAGTTATGCCGCCGCGCCTCCAGAAGCGTGTCTTCGGT
>NZ_CBFIIK010000077.1:0-13666 GCF_965662675.1 Roseicyclus sp.
CCTGCGCGAGGCCATCGCCGAATTGCAGGATCGCGGGCTTCTGGCCACGCGGGCAGGTGCCGGGATCTATGTCGCCGATGTGCTCGGCTCGGCCTTTTCGCCCGCGCTGATCCGGCTGATCTCCAGCCATGATGAGGCGGTCTTCGATTACATCGCCTTTCGCCGCGATATGGAAACCATCGCCGCCGAACGCGCGGCGATCCACGGCTCGGATATCGACCTCAAGGTGATCGACGCGATCTACCAGAAAATGGAAATCGCCCATCGCAAGCGCAACCCCGCCGACGAGGCCGAGCTTGACGCCGAGTTTCACCTCGCCATCCTCGAGGCCAGCCATAACGTGATCTTGCTGCATATGATGCGATCGATCTTCGATCTGCTGAAACAAGGCGTCTTCTTCAACCGGCAGATGATGTTCAAAAGCCGCACGACGCGCGATCTGCTGCTCGATCATCACCGCGCGATCAACGAAGCGCTACAAGCGCGCGACGCGCCTGCCGCACGTGCCGCGATCGCCGAGCATCTGAGCTATGTCGAAAGCCGTTTGGGCGAATTGCGCCGCGCCGAGAAGAACGAGGAAATCGCGCGGATGCGCTATGAGCACGAGAAAGAGCGGGGCTGACCCCCGCCCCGCTGTGCCTAGAGGTTCAAGGCCATGTGGCGGTTCACATCCTTGTAAAGCAGATAGCGAAAACGCCCCGGCCCGCCCGCGTAACAGGCCTGTGGGCAAAACGCGCGCAGCCACATGAAATCGCCCGCCTCCACCTCGACCCAATCGCGGTTCAGCCGATAGACGGCCTTGCCCTCCAGCACGAAAAGCCCGTGTTCCATCACATGGGTTTCCGCGAAGGGGATGGAGCCGCCGGGCTCGAAGGTGACGATATTGACATGCATGTCATGGCGCAGATCGGCGGGGTCGACGAACCGCGTGGTGGCCCAACGCCCCTCCGTGCCGGGCATGGGTGTGGGGGCGACAGCGGCGTCGCTGGTGAAAAACGCCTCGGGCTGGTCGATGCCGTCGACCGCGACATAACGTTTGCGCACCCAGTGAAAGGTCGCCGGCGCGTCGCTGCGATTGGCGATGGTCCAACCGCTGCCGGGTGGCAGATAGGCATAGCCGCCCGCGGTCAAGGAATGTTCCGCACCATCAAGCGTGACCACCACCTCGCCGCCCACCACGAACAGCACCGCCTGCGCGCCTGCCTCGGGCTCGGGCAGGTCCGAGCCACCACCGGGCGCGATCTCGACGATGAGCTGGGCGAAGGTCTCGGCAAAGCCGGTCATCGGGCGCGCGAGAACCCAAGCGCGCGTGCTGTGCCAATGCGGCAGAAAGCTTGTCACGATATCGCGCATCACGCCCTTGGGAATGACGGCATAGGCCTCGGTAAAGACGGCGCGATCGGTCATGATTTGCGTTTGCGGCGGATGACCGGCAAGCGGGATGGCGTAGCTGTGGTGCGCGTCAGGCGAAAGGGGCATGGCAATCTGTCCAATATCAAAGAGCTTGGGCACGCATCCCGCACCCAAGCGCATGCTTGCCCAAGAGGGACGATGAAGAAAAGGCCAAATCGCCGCCTTGGTCTAGGTCGCCTCGCCGCCATTCACCGCGATCATCTGGCCGGTGACGAAACGCGCTTCGGGCGAACACAAGAAGGCCACGACCGCGGCGACATCGCCCGGTTGGCCCATAACGCCCGCCGGAATGGATTTGACCCGCACGGGATCATCTTGCGTGGCTGTCTCATTGCGGATCTGCCCCGGTGAGACGACATTGGCGGTGATCCCATGGATCGCGAATTCGCGCGACACCGCCTTGGTCAGCCCCCAAACACCATGCTTGGCCGCCGAGATCGGTGCGCCCTCGAAATAACCGCGCATTGCTTTCATCCCGGCGAAATTGACGATCCGGCCCCATTTTGCGGCAACCATATGCGGCAGCACCGCACGGCTGAGCCGAAAGGCCGCCGTCAGCGCGGTGTCCAGCACCCCATCCCAATCGGCATCCGTGGTTTCCAGAAATGGTTTGTGCGGGCGGATCGCCGCGTTGTTGACGAGGATGTCGATACCGCCGAACCGCGCCTGTGCGGCCTCCATCATGCGCGCGACATCATCGGCCTTTGCGACATCGCCCATCGCGAGCAATGCCTGCGCACCCGCAGCCGTGACACCAGCGGCGGTTTTCTCGCAGCCCGCTACATCGCGCGCGCCATTGATCACCACATTGCACCCAAGTGCCGCCAGTTGCAGCGCGATGGCGCGGCCGATATTCTTGCCCGACCCCGAAACGAAGGCGGTTTTCCCCAAAAGCGGACGATCCGTCATTGTGCCATTTCCCCTTGTTTCATGTCGTTTGCGCCAAGCATCACGGGCAAGACGCCCGCAATGTGCGACCCATGCGCCGCCCATTGCGCCAAGCTTGCCCTCGGGATCGGCGTAGCGATCCTTTGTCCGGCAATCAACAGAATATTGTTGACAATCCATTCCGCTCGGCTTGAATTGCGCCATGGAGATCGATCAAGACATCCGCCACGCCACCATGTTCAAGCGCCAGCGTCCACTGGTGCTTGAGGTGCGCGACGAATTGGAACGGATGATCTTGCACGGCGACATCGCACCCGGCGAACGACTCAATGAATATGCCTTGGCGGAGCAACTCGGCGTCAGCCGCGCCCCCGTGCGCGAGGCGGCCCGCTCGCTCGAGCGCGAGGGGTTGGTGACCGCCGTCGCCAATCAGGGCGTCTATGTGCGCAAACTCTCGGTCGATGACGCGCTCGAGCTTTATGACCTACGCGCGTTGATGGCCGGTCACCTGTGCGCCGCACTCGCCCGGCGCGCCGATGCGGCCATCAAGGCCGAACTTCGCGATTTCATGGCGCGCATGGACCGCGCGATCGCCGCAGGCGAAGAGGCAAGCTATTTCGAGATCAACCTCGCCTTTCATGATCGGATCGCCGAAGCCGCAGGGTCGGAGCGTGCGCGCGCGCTATATGTCGCCTTGGGAAAAGAAGTGCGGCTGATGCGTCGCCGGGTGCTGCATGGCACGCCCGCGCTGCAACGCTCGAACCGCGAACATGACCGTATCGTCACCGCGATCGAAGCGGGCGATGCCGAAGCCGCCCGCGCCGCAGGGGCAGGTCATCACGAGAACGGAAAGAAACGATTGCTGGATACGCTTTGAAAGCCGCTGACGGCTATGTGCCCAGCCATCGACGCGGGATCTGCCCACAGGAGGGGGCGCCCCGCATCGCGACGAACCAAAACCCAGGGAGGACTACATGACACTTCAAACCGGACCCATCGCAGATCGCATCAAACTTGGCGTTCTGGGCATGGCCTTGGCAGCGCCGATCGCGCTGGCGGGCGCTGCGCATGCACAAAGCTATCCCGATACCAACCAGACGCTCGATTGGACCATCGCCTTTGGTCCCGGCGGCGGCAATGACATCATGGCGCGCACGATCGTCGACATTCTGGCCAAATACGACCTCTACCCCGGCGAGATCTCGGTCGAGAACCGCGCCGGTGGTTCGGGTGCCGTCGGCTGGGGCTATCTCTACGCGCAGTCGGGCTCGGGCTACGGGATTTCCACCACCTCGGGCAGCTTCGTGACCACGCCCTTGCAGGCAGACACGCCGTGGCAGCCCGCCGATTTCACCCCCGTCGCCCTTTTGGCGACCGATGACCTTGTGCTGGTCGTGAACGGCTCGTCGGATATTCAAGACATCGACCAGTTCATCGCACATGCCAAGGCCAACCCGATCACCATCGCAGGCACGGGCACGGTGAACGTCGACTTCATCGTTCCCACGCTGTTTGCGCAGGCGGCAGGGTTCGAGTTCGAATATGTCTCGTTCAACTCGATGGCCGATCAGACCACAGCCCTTTTGTCGGCTTCCGTCGATGCGATGGTGGGCAACCCCGGCGAGATCCTGGGCCTGATCGACAGCGGCGATCTGCGCGCGCTGGTCTATTCGGGCGCAAGCACCCCCGAAGCATTGGCTGGCGTTCCCACCATGGGCGATGTGGGCCATGATATCGGCGTTTCGATGCCGCGCGGCCTGATCTTGGCACCCGATGCCCCCGCCGAGGCGCAAGCCTTCTGGATCGAAACCATGCAGCGCGTGGTCGAGACCCCGGAATGGGCCGCCTATATCGAGAACAACACGCTGACACCGACGATCGTCTATGGCGAAGAGTTCCGGACCTTCCTCAACCGCACGCAAAACGGCTTTGCCGAGGTGCTGCGTTCGGTCGGCGCGATCCAGTAAGCCTTCTCGGGCACAGGGCCGGGCGCGATCACGCGCCCGGCCTTTTTTGAACCTCACGGGGTAGCCATGCGCATCGTCTTCTTGATCGTCCTGCTATGCGGCGCGGTCTTCTACACCTACATCGCCTTTGCCGATCTGAACTTCATGACCCGCACGGGCAGGCTTGGGCCGGGCTTTTTCCCACGGCTTGTAGGGCTTGGCATCGTCGTGATGACGCTTTGGGCCATTGCGGATGCCTTGCGCGACCGCCGCGCCCTGTCCGCAGGTGGCCCCGCCCCGATCGATGTCGAACCCGATGCGCGTTGGCGCGACTTCATGCTGCTGGTGGTGCTGGTGCTCGGCTATGCGGTGTTGATCCGTCTGTTCGGTGGCTGGATCTCGACCGTCGCCTATCTGGGTCTTGCGCTTTTCTTGCTCAACCCCGGCAAGCATCTGCAAAACGCGCTGGTCGCAGTGATCTTTCCCACGACCGTCTACCTGCTGTTCGATCGCGTGCTGAACGCGAATATGCCGCCCGCCCTAATCAATCTGCCGTTCTGAACGCGCTGGCACCGCCGCGCGTCATTGGGAGCCAAGAATGGACATTTTCTCAGATCTCGTGATGGGTCTGTCGATCGCGATCACGCCGATCAACATGCTTTACCTGCTGGCCGGTGCGATGGTGGGCATGATCGTTGGCGTCATTCCGGGTTTTGGCCCTTCGGCCGGTCTGGCGATCTTGCTGCCGCTGACCTTTGGAATGGACCCCGTCGGCGCGATCATGATGCTGGCTGCGATCTATTACGGTTCGATGTATGGCGGTACGATCACCTCGATCTTGCTGAATACGCCCGGCGAAAGTGCCACCGTCGCCTCGACCTTCGACGGCTATCCGCTGGCCAAGAACGGCCGGGCGGGCCCTGCGCTGGTGATGCAGGCCGTGGCCTCGTTCGTGGGCGGCACGGTGGGGGTGATCTTGATCACCATTCTCGCGCCGATGTTTTCGCAAGTCTCGCGCAGCTTCGGACCGCCGGAATATTTCCTTTTGGCCATGATGGGCATGCTGACGCTGATCGTGATGATCGGCTCGAATTGGAAGCTTGGCATCATCTCGGCACTGATCGGCTTCGCGCTCGGCACTGTCGGCGTCGATTTGGAGACGGGGCAAAGCCGCTACACCTTTGGCTCGGCGGAACTGATCGGAGGCATCTATTTCATTCCGATCGCCATCGGCCTGTTTGGTCTGGGCGAGCTGTTTTATGCCTTTTACTCCGGCATGCACCGCACGGGATCGGGCGGGCTTGTGCAATATGACAAGGAAAGCCGCTTTTGGCCCACCGCGCAGGATTTCATCTCGACCCGCTGGACGATGGTGCGCGGCTCGATCCTTGGCTTCGTCGTGGGGGTGATCCCCGGCGCCGGGGCGACAATCGCCTCGCTCATGGCCTATTCGACGGAACGCTCCCTCTCGAAGAACCCTGAGAATTTCGGCAAGGGTGAGATGGCGGGCCTTGTCGCGCCCGAGACAGCGAACAACGCCGCCTCCTCGGGGGCGATGATCCCGCTGTTGACGCTGGGCATTCCCGGCTCTGCCTCGACCGCGGTGCTGTTGGCGGCCTTCTTGCTGTGGGGTTTGCGCCCCGGCCCGCTGTTCATGGGTCAAAACCCGGAACTGGCATGGGGTCTGATCGCTTCGATGTATCTGGGCAACATGGTGCTTTTGGCGATCTCGGTCTTCGCGATCCCACTTTTCGTGCAGATCATCAAGGTGCCTTACCGCATCCTTGGCCCCTGCATCGTGGTGATCTGCGCGCTTGGCACCTTTACCGTGCATGCCAGCTTCATCGAGATGTGGCTGATGGTGGCCGCAGGTATCATCGGCTTTTTCATGCGGCTATACGGCTTTTCGCCCGCGGCTCTTGTCTTGGCCCTTGTACTTGGCCCCTTGGCCGAAGAAGCGCTGCGCCAGACCATGACCATCTCGCGCGGGTCGTTCGGGATCTTTCTCGACCGTCCGGCATCGGTCTGGATCATCGTGGTGACCATCGCGCTGCTCTTGATCTTGCCGTTGATCGGGCGGATCGGGGCACGCGCCAAGGCGACCAAAGAGACAGCGGGCTAGGCCATGCCCATCTTGGATGAAACGCAAGCGCGGGCCCTTGTCGCCCGCGCTTTCGCACAAGCCGGGGTCTGCGCGGCGGGGCTGGCCGAAGATGGCGCCCATGCTCTCGTGCTGACCGAGATGATGGGGATCACCACCCATGGCATGGGCCGTGTCGGTGCCTATGTTGACCGCTTGGCGGCGGGTGGGATGAACCCGGCCGCACGGCTGATCGTCACCGCCCCTGCCCCGGCCCTGCGGCTGATCGATGCGCAGGCGGGGCTTGGCGCGGGCGTGGCACTCCAAGCGCTGCGCATCGGCATGGAAGCAGCGCGCGAGATGGGCATGGCCGGTGTCTTCATCCGCAACGCCACCCATTTTGGAGCCATCGCGCCACTTCTCTACATTGCCGCCGAGGCGGGCTTTGCCACAATCATCACCAGCAACACCGCGCCGATGATCGCACCCCCCGGAGGGCGGGCCGCAGGGTTGGGCAATGCGCCCTTGGGCATCGGCCTGCCGCATGCGCAAGGCCGCCACCTGATGCTCGACATGGCGATGTCGGTCGTCGCGCGGTCCCGCCTGCGCGAGGCGATGGCAAAGGGCGAGGCCGTGCCAGACACATGGGCGACCGATGCCGATGGGCGGCCCACCACCGATGCGCGCGCGGCCATGGCGGGGCTGATGCAGGCGATCGGCGGGGCAAAAGGTGCCGCGCTGGCAGCAAGCCTCGATATCCTCGCCGCCGGTCTGGCTGGGGCGGCGATGCTGTCGGAAATACCCGACACCCACAAGACGCCCGCGACCCAGCCCAATCTTGGGCAAATGATGCTGTTGATCGACGCCGCCCGTCTGGCCCCGCAAGCGGCCCTGTCGGCACGGCTGGACGATGCGGCCGCGATCCATGCCGCCATCCCTGCGCTGGACGGCCATCCGGCCCCGCGCCTGCCCGGCGCCCGCGCCCTTGCCGCACTGTTCAAAGCAAAGGCCGAGGGGATCGACATCCCCCCGGCCCTGCTGGATGAATTGGAGCGTCTGGCGGGTTAAGCGGCGGCTTCTGCGGTCTCGACGATCTCGCGCATGGCTTGAAGGAACTGCGCCACCTCGGCCTCGCTGTTGTAATGGCACATCGACACGCGGATCGCGGCATCAAGCCCCAAGGGCGTCAGGATATTGCCCGAATAGTGATCAGCCTTGCGCGTGTGGGTGCGAATACCGCGTTCGCGGAGCTTTGTGACGACATCGGGGGCATCCATCCCCGCAACGGTGATCGACACCAACCCTTCGCGCCGGGGATTGTCGATGCCGCCAAGAATCGTGACGCCCGCCATTTCCTTGAGGCCCTTGAGATTGCCGATGCCGTGGATCATGGCCTGCGTCAGCTCATGCTCGAGCTGATGGATCGCCTCGCCCGCGGCCACGATGCGCGCACGCCGGTCGGTCGTGTCCGAGACCTGCGCGCCCAACCAATCGAAGTAATCAACTACATCCGAAAAGGTCACATAGGCGCCCGTGTCGCGTGTACCGAATTCCCAAGGGTTGCCCGGCGCGTCGATCAGATGCTCATGCTTGAGGGCGTGCAGCCGGTCGCTGATCCATGCCACGCCGTAGCCATGGCGCGAGAACACCTTGTAGGGCGAGACGACATAGCCATCGATATCGTAGCTTGCGATATCGAGCCGCCCATGAGCCGCGTGCTGGATGCCATCGACGATGATGATGCACTCGGGTGCGATCGTGCGGATGGCCTTGGCGATTGCGCCCACATCCACCCCCATGCCCGTCACGGGCGAGGTGTGCAGGATGGTAGCGACCCGCGTGTCGGGCGTGACCTCAGGCAGATAGGCACCCGCATCGACACAGCCCGTTGCATCGTCATGGGCGACCAGCACATGCGGCTTGCCCGCAACCTCGGCCCAATGGCGCGCGGCGCTGCGCGTGGCGGGGTGTTCCAGCGTCGAGCCAAGCACACGGCCGGCCCCCGTGCCGACGATCGCGGTGCGGATCAGGCGAAACAGCAACTCCGTCCCGCTTTCGCCCACGAAAAACTGGCCCTTGGGCGCGTTGAAGAACACGCGCATGTCGTCCTTGGCCTTGTCGATGAAGGCCACCAGCGCCTTGGCGGCCGGGTTGTCGCGGCCCTGATTGTCGGGGATCGCCGCGAATTTGGCCGAAGTCTCCACGACGGAATTCAACGTCAGCGCGCCGCCCGCATTCTCGAAGAAGACGCGCGGCCCCTCGAAGGGGCAGCTGTCGACATGGGCAAAACGGCTACGGATCTCGGCCACAAGGGCGGGCTTGTTGGTGATCATGCGAATTCTCCGTGATGTCGGCGCTCAGCCGGGCATTTTCCATGTCGCCGTGGCATGAGCGGCAAGCTTCATGTCGGCATCGTAAAGATGGCTTTCCATGAAGGAAATACTGCGCCCGCGCTTGGTAAAGCGCCCCTCGCAGGTCACAAGCCCGCCTGCCACCGGGCGCATGAATTGCACCTTCATCTCGATCGTGGCGCCGGGCCCTGCGACCTTGGCCACCAGATGACCCATCGAGATATCCATGGCGGACGCCATGACACCGCCATGCAGCACCCCTTGAGGGTTTTTCAGCATGTCGTTGACCGCGAAGGTCAGGCGACAGATCTCTTTTTCAGGGACAGGCGCCGCTTCGGGGAGATAGGCAAAGGACAGGCCCAGAAAGCGGGCGAAAAAGAACCGCTCGAAGGCCTGTTCGTGATCGTCAAGCGCTTGATCGAGGCGCGCGCGCGCCTCGGCCATGTCGATCCGGGACGGTTTGTCCTTGCTCATCGGCCTGTCACGCCCCGATGAAGTTGGGCTTGCGCTTTTCCATGAAGGCGCGGCGGCCCTCGATGTAATCTTGGCTGTCAAAGCACGCCTTGACGCGGGTCTCGCATCCGGCCAGATCGCGCGCGCTTTCGGGGGCGACGGTCTGGCCCACGATGTATTTCACCGAGCCGACCGTCATCGGCGCGTTTTCCGCGATCATGCGCGCGGTATCCTCGGCCACCTGCGCCACCTGATCATCGGGCACGACGCGGTTGACCAGACCCATCACGCGGGCCTCTTCGGCGTCGAACCGGCGGGCGGTGTAGAAAATCTCCTTGGCAAATGAGGGGCCAACCACATCGACCAGACGCTTGATACCGTAATAGCCGTAGCCAAGACCCAGCTTGGCGGCGGGCACGGCGAAATTGGCCCCCTGCCCGCAAATCCGCAGATCGCAGCACAGCGCCAACGCCATGCCGCCGCCAATGCAAAAGCCGTCGATCTGCGCGATGGTAGGCTTGGGGAAGGCCTCAACCATGTCATAGACGCGCTTGGTAGTGGCGTTGTAATGGGCCACCGCCTCTTCGCTGGCGCGCTCGCTTTCGAACTTGGAAATATCGGCGCCCGAGACAAAGGCTTTGCCGCCCGCCCCCGACAAGATCAGGATGCGCACGCTATCATCGGCCTGAAATCGGGTCACGGCCACCTCGACCGCCTCCCACATCTCGAGCGAGACGGCGTTGCGCTTTTCGGGCTGGTTGAAGATGATGCGGGCGATATCGCCCTTTTGCTCGGTCAGGATCTTGTCGGTCATGTTGTGTGGTCCCTTGGGTCGTCAAATGGCGCCGGAGGCTTTCATGGCGGCGATCTCCGCCGCGGAATAGCCGATCTCGGCCAAGATATCGCTGGTGTGCTGACCGGCCAGCGGTGGCGGCGCGGCAATGGTGCTGGGGGTGCGGCTCATGATGATGGGTTGACCCACCAACTCGGTGGCACCCCGCTCTTGACTGACCACAGGCTGAGCCAGCCCCAGATGGCGCACCTGCGGGTTGGAAAACACTTGGCCGATATCGTTGATCTCACCGGCCGGCACACCGGCATCATTGAACTTGTCGATCCACACCGCCGTCGTATCGGTCAGCGTGATCGCCTCGATCTCGGCGTTGAGTGCGGCGCGGTTTTGCGACCGCGCGGCGGCGTTGTGGTAACGCGCATCGTCGATCCAATCGGCCCGGCCCATGCTTTCGCAGAACTTTTGCCAAATCTGGTTGCCTGTCACCGCGATATTCATATGGCCATCGCTGGTCTTGAACACGCCCGTAGGGATGGTGGTCGGGTGATTATTGCCCGCCTGCTGCGGAATATCGCCGTCCATCAAGAAGCGCGCAGCCTGAAAATCGAGCATGAAGACCTGTGCCTGCAAAAGCGAGGTCTGCACCCATTGCCCATGGCCCGAGTGCTGACGCTCGAAAAGCGCGATCAAGATCCCTTGGGCAGCGAAAAGCCCGGCGCACAGATCGGCGATGGGGATGCCCACACGCATCGGGCCTGATCCCGGCTCGCCCGTGATCGACATCAGCCCGCCCATCCCTTGCGCGATCTGGTCGAAACCGGGGCGGTCGGCCAGCGGCCCATCCTGCCCAAAGCCCGAGATCGAGGCATAGATGAGCCGAGGATTGGTCATCGACAGCGTGGCGTAATCGATGCCAAGCCGTGCCTTCACGCCGGGGCGGAAATTCTCGACGATGATATCGGCGGTATCGGCGAGCCGTTTGAAAGCCGCCACACCCGCAGGTGATTTCAGATCGATCGTCAGGCTGCGCTTATTGCGGTGAAGGTTCTGAAAATCGGGGCCGTGACGCGGGCCGCCGAACTGCGCCTCGTCCACAGGGGCTTCGATCTTGATGACATCAGCCCCCCAATCGGCCAATTGGCGCACACAGGTCGGGCCGGATCGCACGCGTGTCAAATCAAGGACGCGCAACCCCTTCAACGCTGCGCTTGCCACGGGTGCCGGAGTGGAATTCTCGACCGTATTTCCAGCATGTGCGCTATGTTGGTTTGCAGGCGATGTCATGCGTCCTCCCCGTGGTGCAACCCCCGATAATCATGTATGTGAAACGTCGATGCTTGACAATAAAAATGTTAAATGTTGACAAAAACATCATCGAAGGTTGAGGTGGCGACATGGTGAAACCGGTGAAGACAATCGGACTGCAGCGCGCGACGCTTGCCGGCGAAGTGCGCGGCGAGATCGAGCGCATGATCGTCAGCGGCGAGCTGGCCGCGGGTGAAAAGCTCAACGAGCTTTCACTGTCCAACGTCATGGGCGTCAGCCGCGGCACCGTGCGCGAAGCGATCCGTTCCTTGGCCGATAGCGGGTTGATCGACCTGATCGCCAACCGGGGTGCCTTCGTCCATAGAACAACCTTGACCGAGGCGCGCAATCTTTATGATCTGCGCGGCGCCATTTTCGCGATGGCCTGTGCGGCGGCGGCGCGCCGCCTGCGCGAAGGGGCGGAGGCACGGCTGATCGCCCAGCTCGAGCGCAACCTCGAACAGATGCGCAATGCCTATGCCAATGGCGACACGGCCAAATACTATGCGCTCAATATCGAGTTTCACGACATGCTGCTGGCGGCCTCGGGCAACCCCAAGGCCAAGGTGACCTATGACAATCTGGTGCGCGAGATGCACCAGTTTCGCCGCCGGGGCCTGTCGCTGGTCACCAATGTGGCCGAGTCGATCACCGAACACGAGGCGATCACGGCCGCCATCGCCTCGGGCGATGAAGATGCCGCACGGCGCGCGGCCTTCGACCATATCACCGGCGGTTTCAGCCGCTACATGACGCTGGCTGAACCGCAATCCAATAGCGACGCCTGAGGCGCTGACACGCAAGACCCAAGGATTTGGCATGACGAACCCGCTTTACGATGCGCTCTTCGCCCCGCATGAGGGCAAATCGACCCCGTTTCTGCATCTGGCCGATGGCAGCACGCTCAGCCATGGCGCATTTCTGGATCTTGTCGACCAGACGGCACATGCGCTGGTGTCGCTTGGCCTCGTGGCGGGCGACCGGGTCGCGGTCCATATCGAGAAATCGCCCCAAGCGCTGGCGCTTTATGCGGCCTGCATCAAGGCCGGTGTCGTCTTTTTGCCGCTCAACACCGCCTATACGGCCAAGGAACTGGAATATTTCGTCGGCGACAGCGAAGCGGCCCTTTTCGTTTGCGACCCGGCAGAGGCAGATGCCATGGGCCCCATCGCGGCGGCGGCGGATGCGCGGCTCCACACGCTTGGCGGCGATGGTGGCGGGAGCTTGTCCGATCTGGTGGCGAGCCAACCCACGGGCTTTCACGCCGTACCAAGAAACGCCGATGACCTCGCGGCGCTCTTGTACACATCGGGCACCACCGGGCGCTCCAAGGGCGCAATGCTGACGCAAGCGAACCTCTTGTCCAATGCCCGCGCGCTGGTCGATTGCTGGCGGTTCAGCGCCGATGATGTGCTTTTGCATGCGCTGCCGATCTTTCACAGCCACGGGCTTTTCGTGGCCACCAATGTGATGCTGCTTGCGGGCGGCGCCATCATTTTCTTGCCCAAGTTCGATCTGGAAACCGTGCTGGCGCGGCTGCCGCAGGCCACGACCATGATGGGTGTGCCCACATTCTACACAAGGCTGTTGGATGATGCGCGCTTCGACCGCGATCTGGTCGGGCATATGCGGCTGTTCATCTCGGGCTCGGCCCCGCTTTTGGCCGAAACTCACCGCAGCTTTTTCGACCGCACCGGGCACCGCATTTTGGAACGCTACGGCATGACCGAGACCTCGATGAACACCTCGAACCCCTATGATGGCGAACGGCGCGCAGGCACGGTGGGCTTCGCCCTGCCCGGCGTCGCGGTGCGCGTGTGCCATGCCGAGACGCATGAAGAACTGCCCCAAGGCGAGATCGGCGTGCTGCATGTGCGTGGCCCCAATGTCTTCAAGGGCTATTGGCGCATGCCCGAAAAGACCCGCGAAGAGCTTTTGCCCGATGGCTGGTTCATTACCGGCGATCTGGCCCTGATCGATGCGGATGGCTATGTCACCATCGTGGGGCGCGGCAAGGATCTGATCATTTCGGGCGGCTACAACATCTACCCAAAGGAGATCGAGATTTTCCTCGACGCCCAACCCGGCGTCAAGGAAAGCGCCGTGGTGGGCGCACCGCATCCCGATTTCGGTGAAACCGTGGTGGCGATCTTGGTCCCGCAATCCAAAGGCGCGATCGATCTTGACGCCATCGAGGCCGCTGCGCGCGCCGAGCTTGCGGGCTTCAAGCGCCCCAGAAAGATCGAGATCCTCGACGCGCTTCCCCGCAACACCATGGGCAAGGTGCAAAAGAACGAATTGCGCACCCGCTTTGCCGCGGCCTTCCAACCCAAGGCCAGCTAAAGGGCACCGCCCGCAACCGCGCGGGCGGTGAACACATCAGCGTTCGATCGGACGCTGCTGGCCCGACATTCCATAAGCATCTTCATCATGGAGC
>NZ_CBFIIK010000078.1:0-13471 GCF_965662675.1 Roseicyclus sp.
AGGAACTTGGCCCGCATCTCGGGCGTATCCTCGCCCATGAAGCTGGCCAGAAGCGGGGTTTCGCCCGCCACGGGGCAAAGCGCGTTGACGCGGACGCCGGCGGGGGCAAGCTCTACCGCCATGGTCTTGGTCGCGGTGATCATCCAGCCCTTGGAGGCATTGTACCAGTTCAGCCGTGGCCGGGGGCTGAGGCCCGCGGTGGAGGCGATGTTGAGGATCGCACCGGTGCGGGCCTGCTTCATCCCCGGCACGATTTCCCGCGCGGTCAGGTAGACGGATTTGGCGTTGATGGCGAGGACGCGGTCGAACTCCTCCTCGGTCACATCCTCCATCGGTTTGGGCAGATGGGTGATCCCTGCGTTGTTGACCAAGATGTCGATCCGGCCCCATGCCGCGCGCGCGGCCTTGGCCATGGCGGCGACAGAGGCGCCATTGGCGACATCGACGGTCTGGGCGATGCCGCCAATCTCGTCCGCGATGGTTTGCGCGGCGGCGCTGTTGATATCGGCCACCATCACCTGCGCTCCTTCACGGGCGAAGATGCGCGCGATCCCTGCGCCAAAGCCCGAGCCCGCGCCGGTGACGATGGCGGTTTTTCCGGTGAGTCTCATATCGCCTCCCTCAAGCGTTCCAAAGCCTGCCGCAGATCATCTTGGATAGGCAGGGCGCGGCGTGCAGCCAGATCGAAATGGACCGAGACATTCTCGGCCGTGAAAACCGTCGCACCATCCGACACCCGTGTCATCACATGAGCGAAGCGGGCGGATTTGGTGCCGATATGCAAAACGCGGCTGTCGATGCGCAGCACATCGCCCGCCAGCATCTCGGCGCGGTAGTCGCATTCGAGCCGTGCGGCGACGAAAGAGCGCTGGGTTGCGGCCATGGTCGCGCGGTCAAGCCCCGCCAGCCCTTGGATGATGAACATCGCGTCCGAGACCGCATCGACATAGGCTGCGACGTTCATATGGCCGAGGATATCGCAGTCGCGGGGCGCGACGGGGCGGCAGAGCGTCTGCATCGCGTCAGCCCCGCGCCATGTCGATGGCGCGCGCGCGGCGCATCGGCCAAAAGGCCAAAAGCGCGCCAAGCCCGCCCGCGACATAGGCCGCCTCATGCATGAAACCCGCGCGCAGGAAATCGGACGGGTCGACCCCGTCGGGCAGGGTCAGGACATCGTCGAGAAGGCCAGTGGCATCTGCCATCAAGCCGCCGACAAGGCCCATGAGGGCCGAAAAGGTCGCCAGCACCAGAACCAGCCCGATCGCCCCGATCCCGGCGGCAAGGTAGCTTTGGGCTTTCGGCACGGTGAACAGGCCATAGAGAAAGGCGGGCAGGCTGACGATCGCCCCCATCCACCAACTTGCCATCACGCCGACCTGCGCCGCCCCGAACCTTGCGGAGGTGCCTTCGGGGATGGCGAACTGGGGAAATTTGAGACTTTCGAAATAATCGGGGCCGACGGAATAGCTGAGTTGATTATGCAGCGCACCGAAAATCGCAGCCGAGATCGCGGCAAGTGCCACGAGCAAGAAGAAGGTTGGGAATTTGCCCAATGTCATGGCCGCTCCGAATTGCGCGTCGGTGACAGCCTAGCTTGGGCTGCGTGGGGCGTAAATGGCTCAGCCATGATGCGCGGCCACGGTCTTGAGGCCGGTCATGGCATAAAGCGCCTCGAACCCTTTTTCGCGGCCATGCCCCGATAGGCCGGTACCGCCGAAGGGAAGCTCGACCCCGCCCGCAGCGCCGTAATTGTTGAGGAATACCTGCCCTGCGCGCAGCTTTTTCGCCAACCGCATCTGGCGGCCCCCATCGCGCGACCAGATTGAGGCGACAAGGCCATAGGGCGTGCCATTGGCGATGCGGATGGCGTCGTCCTCATCCGTGAAGGGGAGGATGATCTGGACCGGGCCGAAAATCTCTTCTTGCGCGAGCGTGTGGTCAGGCGAGGGGCCTGCGATCAGTGCGGGCGCGATGTAGTGGCCGCCGGCGGGCAGATCGGCGGCAAGCTGGCCGCGCGCGATGATATGGGTGGGGTCGGCAAGGCCGAGATAGCGCTCGACGATGCCCTTTTGGCGGGCCGAGATCAGGGGGCCGATGCGCAGATCGGCGGTGGCGGGGCCGACGGTAAGCGCGCGATAGGCCGCGGCCATGCGGTCGCAGACCTCCGCATAGATGGAACGTTCCACAAGGATGCGGGAGGAGGCCGAGCAGGTTTGTCCCGCATTCTGGATGCCTGCGTTGACGAGAAAGGGCAGGGCCGCATCGAGATCGGCATCGGCAAAGACCAGTTGCGGGGATTTGCCGCCCAGCTCCAGCGTGACGGGCACGACGTTTTCGGCTGCCGCCGCCTGCACCTTGCGGCCCGTGGCGACGGAGCCTGTGAACGAGATGTGGCGGATGCCGGGGTGGGCGGTCAGCGCGGCCCCGGCCTCGGCACCCAAGCCCGGCACGACGTTGAGCGCGCCCGGCGGCAACCCCGCTTGGTGGGCCAGATCGGCAAAGGCCAGCGCGGTCAAACACGCCTCCTCCGCGGGTTTCAGGACACAGGCATTGCCAGCCGCCAGTGCCGCACCGACCGAACGGCCGATGATCTGCATCGGGTAATTCCACGGCACGATATGGCCGGTGACGCCATGCGGTTCGCGCAGCGTGTAGACGGTAAAGCCGCTCTGAAAGGGGATTGTCTCGCCCATCAGCTTGTCGGCGGCGCCTGCGTAGAATTCGCAATACCGCGCCATGGCGATGACGTCGTTACGCGCTTGGGCAAGCGGTTTGCCGACATCGGCGGCCTCCATCGCGGTGAGCGGTTCGATATGGTCGAGGATGATCTGCCCCAACCGCGCCAAGATGCGGCCGCGCTCGAAAGCGGGCATTGCGCCCCATTCACCGGCCAAGGCGGCCTCGGCGGCGGATACGGCTGCGTCGATATCGGCGGCCATGCCGCGTGCGATGCGCGCGATCTCCTGGCCTGTCGACGGGTCGATCACAGGCAGGGTTTCACCGCCAGCGGGGCGGCACCATTTGCCGCCGATGAACAGATGCGATGGGTCGAACCAAGGGGTCATGCGGGGGCCCTTTCCGTAACGGGAAGCCGTGGTGCGGCGTTGATGAGTTGTCGTGTATAGGCGTGCTTTGGTGCGTCGAATACGGCCGCGGTCGGGCCTTGCTCCACGATCTGGCCCGCTTGCATCACCAAGACCCGGTCGGTGATCGCGCGCACCACCGTCAGATCATGAGAGATGAAGAGATAGGACAGCCCCAGCTCGCCCTGCAATTCGGCCAGTAGGTCGAGAATGCGTGCGCGCACCGAGACATCAAGGGCCGAGACCGCCTCGTCCAGCACCAAGATCTTGGGTCTTGTGATCAGCGCACGGGCAATCGCGATGCGCTGGCGTTGACCGCCCGAGAATTCGTGCGGGTATTTCTCCAAATCGTCGGGTGATAGGCGCACGGCGCGCAGCGCCTCGGCCACGCGGTCGCGGCGGTCGGCCCCTTGCGGCGGATCGGGCAACAGGTGAAACGGCTCGGCCACGATCCGCGCGACGCGCCAACGGGGGTTGAAGCTGCCATAGGGGTCTTGGAACACAACCTGAATGCCTGCGCGCAGGGCGCGGGGCATCTGTGGCACGATGGATTGGCCAAAAAGCCGGATATCGCCAGCTTGGATCGGATCGAGCCCGAGGATCGCGCGGGTGAGAGTCGATTTCCCACAGCCGCTTTCGCCCACAAGGCCGAGGCTTTCGCCCTTGTGCAAGGTGAAGCTGACATCCTTTACCGCTTCGATAGCCGCGCCTCGGCGCAGGCCCGAACGCGGCCCTGCATAGCTGCGCATCACATTCTCGACGTGCAGAAGCGGCTCGGGCGCAGGTTGCGGCGCGCGGTTGGGGCGGTGCGATGAGGCCGCGAAAAGTGCGGCCGTATACGGGTGGCGGCGTTCGGTCAAAACATGCTGCGTTGGCCCCGTCTCGACGATTTTGCCCGCTTGCATGACGCCGATCCGGTCGGCCATGTCAGCCACCACAGCAAGATCGTGGGTAATCAAGAGAAGCGCCATACCCTCATCGGCTACCAGCGATTTCAGCAGATCGAGGATCTGTGCCTGTGTCGTCACATCGAGCGCTGTTGTCGGCTCATCGGCGATCAGCAGTTGCGGGTTGAGCGCGATGGCGGCGGCGATGCAGGCACGCTGGCGTTGGCCGCCCGACAGCTCGTGCGGGAAACGGTCGAGCGCGATCTGGGACAGGCCCACACGGTCCAGCCGGTCACGCGCGATGCGCCGCGCCTTGGCCCGGCTGGCACGGCCGTGGATGATCAGCGTTTCGGCTACCTGTTCGCCGATGGTCTGCACCGGGTTCAGCGCGGTCATGGGTTCTTGAAAGATCATCCCGATCCGGTTGCCCCGGACCGCGCAAAGCTGTGCCTCGCTTTGGGTCAAAAGATCGGTGCCATCAAGGCCAATGGTCCCCGCTGCCTGCGCGCCTTGGGGCAGTAGACCCATGATCGCCAGCGCGGTCATGGATTTGCCAGATCCGCTTTCACCCACCAGGCCCACGATCTCGCCCGGTGCGATATCGAGCGATACATCCCGCAGGATCGCTGTGCCGTGGATGCTGAGCGACAGGCGGTCGAGCGCGATCATGTTCGGTCCCGCCGCAATCGCGGGTCGAGCAGGTCGCGCAGCCCATCACCCATCAGATTCAGCCCCAAGACCATCATCACGATGGCCAGCCCCGGCAGCACGGCGAGCATCGGGTGGGTGTAGATCATCGTCTGCGCTTCGGCGAGCATCCGGCCCCAGCTCGGGATGGGTGGCTGTGCGCCAAGCCCCACATAGCTGAGCGCCGCCTCGGCCAAGATGCCGAGCGAGAACTGGATCGTCGCCTGTACGATCAGCAGGTTCGTGATATTGGGCAAGACATGCTCGGCCGATATGCGGAGCTTGCCTTTGCCGGCCGTGCGGGCGGCCAAGATGTAGTCGAGTGTCCACAAGGGCAGGGCCGCGCCGCGCGCCACGCGGGCGAAGACGGGGATGTTGAAGATACCGATGGCGAGGATCGCATTGGTGGCCGACGGCCCGTAGCGCGCGGTGATCAATATCGCGATGACGAGGCTGGGAAAGGCAAAGATCAAGTCATTGCCGCGCATGATGACCTCGTCCAGCAGACCGCCCCGATTGGCGGCGGCGGCAAGGCCCAGCGGCACCCCGAGCGCCACGCCGATGCCCACCGCGATGACGGCGACTGCGATGGATGTCTGTGCGCCCACCATCAGCATCGACAGCATATCGCGCCCAAGCTGGTCGGTCCCAAGCACATGTGTGGCCGATGGCGGTTGCATCCGGGTCGCGATCGAGACGCCATCGACGGCATGGGGCACCCAAACAAGCGAGATCAGCGCGGCGATCAGAAACAGCCCTGAAAGCGTGGCGCCGATCCAAAGGGCGGTGGGAAGGCGGCTCATCTGCGGCGCAGCCTCGGGTCGACCAGCACATAGGCAAGATCGACCAGAAATGTCACGAGGATCACCGCGAAGACCAAAAGCATGGTGACTGATTCCACCACGATCAGGTCGCGCTGGGTGATGCCTTGAAAGATCAGCCGCCCAAGTCCGGGTAGAAAAAAGACGTTTTCGATGATGATGGCCCCGGCGATCAGGAAGGAAAATTGCAGCCCGATGATCGTCAAGACCGGGATCAGCGCGTTTCTCAGCGCATGGCGGCGGATCGTCTGGGCGCGTGATAGCCCCTTGGCGCGCGCGGTGCGGATGTAATCTTGATCGAGCGTGTCCAGAAGCGCCGAGCGCATGACACGCGCAAGGATTGCGGCCTGCGGCAATGCCAGCGCGATGGCTGGGAGCGTCAGCGATTTGAGAGCAGCGGCAGGATCGGACCATCCGGGAAAGCCACCTGCTGCGAACCAGCGCAGATTGACCGCGAAGACCAGCACCAAGAGCATGGCGAACCAGAAATTCGGCACCGCGATGCCAAGCTGGGTCGCCCCCATGATGCCGTGATCGGCCCAAGTGGCACGCCGCGCGGCGGCGATGATGCCGATGGGAAAGGCAATCAGCGTGGATAGCGTCAGCGCGTAGATCGCCAAGGGAACCGAGACCCAGATCCGGTCGGCCACCAGATCGGAAACCGGCACGCGGTAGGTGTAAGAAATGCCGAAATCGCCCGTCAGCATGCCGCCGACCCATGCGAAATAGCGCGCCAGCGGCCCCGCATCGAGGCCAAGCTCGGCCCGCAGCGCGGCAAGGTTCTCGGGCGTTGCGTTCAGCCCCATCATGTAGCTGGCCGGATCGCCGGGGATGACCTCGACCAGCGCAAAGATCACGACGCTCGCCAAGATGAGGCTGAGCCCGAGTGAAAAGGCGCGGGTGAGGACATAGCGCAGCATGCAGCGAGGCTACCTTGCCACGCGAAGCTGGGCCAGAGGCGAGTTGCGGCCCTTTCATGGTGGTGGTTTCGGGCTTTTGCCGCGATGCAGCGAATTGACAAACTCACAATATTTTCAATATACGCGTCTGAACGTAATCTTATTGCCGAACGCACGATAGGAGCCACTCATGACAGCCCCCAAGCGCGACAATCCTTGGCTCATCCGCACCTATGCGGGCCATTCCACGGCCAAGGCCTCGAACGCGCTTTACCGGGGCAATCTGGCCAAGGGGCAAACGGGGCTTTCGGTGGCTTTCGATCTGCCCACCCAAACCGGCTATGACAGCGATCATGTGCTGGCGCGTGGCGAGGTGGGCAAGGTCGGCGTACCGATCTGTCACTTGGGCGATATGGCGACATTGTTCGACCAGATCCCGCTGGAACAGATGAACACCTCGATGACGATCAACGCGACCGCGCCATGGCTTTTGGCGCTTTATATCGCGGTGGCAGAACAGCAAGGTGCCGATACACGTCAATTGCAAGGCACGGTGCAAAACGATCTGATCAAGGAATACCTCAGCCGCGGCACCTATATCAGCCCGCCCAAACCCAGCTTGGCGATGATCGCGGACGTTGCGGAATATTGTTACACGCATGTGCCGAAATGGAACCCGATGAATGTGTGTTCCTACCATTTGCAAGAGGCCGGCGCGACGCCTGAGCAAGAGCTGGCATTCGCTTTGGCGACGGCCATCGCCGTGCTGGATGAATTGCGCCCGCGCGTCCCTGCCGAGGATTTTCCGATCCTTGTGGGGCGCATTTCGTTTTTCGTGAATGCGGGTATTCGGTTTGTCACCGAGATGTGCAAGATGCGCGCTTTCGTCGATCTGTGGGATGAGATTTGCGAAACCCGCTATGGTGTGACCGATCCGAAATACCGCCGTTTCCGCTATGGGGTTCAGGTCAATTCCCTTGGGCTGACCGAGCAACAGCCGGAAAACAATGTCTATCGCATCTTGATCGAGATGCTGGCCGTGACGCTTTCGAAAAAAGCGCGTGCGCGCGCGGTGCAGTTGCCCGCTTGGAACGAGGCGCTGGGCCTGCCGCGGCCGTGGGATCAGCAATGGTCGATGCGGATGCAGCAGATCATGGCCTATGAGACCGACCTTCTGGAATTCGACGATCTGTTCGACGCCAACCCGGCGGTTGATGCGAAGGTGGCCGAGCTGAAGGCAGGCGCCCGCGCGGAATTGGCCAATCTCGATGCGATGGGCGGTGCGATTGCCGCCATCGATTACATGAAGGCGCGATTGGTCGATTCCAACGCAGACCGGGTCAACCGGATCGAGCGGGGCGAAACAGTCGTGGTGGGCGTGAACAAATACACCGCCAGCGAGCCTTCGCCGCTTATGGGCGAGGATGGCGGGATCATGTTGGTCGATCCGGCGGTGGAGCAAGATCAGATCGTCCGGCTGGAGGCATGGCGCGTGGGTCGCGATGCAGCGGCGGTCAAGGCCGCGCTGGATGATCTGCGTGCGGCTGCGGCTGCGGGGCGCAATGTCATGCCCGCCTCGATCGCCGCAGCAAAGGCGGGGGTGACCACGGGCGAATGGGCCGGTGTGATGCGCGCGGTGCATGGTGAGTATCGCGGGCCCACGGGTGTGTCGAAATCGGTATCGAACAAGACCGAGGGTCTCGATGATATCCGCGCCGCTGTCGATGCGGTCAGTGATCGGCTGGGGCGGCGGCTGAAATTTCTGGTCGGAAAGCCGGGGCTTGATGGTCATTCCAACGGTGCCGAGCAAATCGCCTTTCGCGCGCGCGATTGCGGGATGGATATCACCTATGACGGCATCCGGCTGACGCCCGAAGAAATCATCGCGACCGCCCGCGAGCAGGGTGCGCATGTGATCGGCCTTTCCATTCTGTCGGGTAGCCATGTGCCGCTGATCGCCGATGTGATGGCGCGTTTGCGCGCCGCGGGATTGGGCCATATTCCCGTCATGGTTGGCGGGATCATACCCGATGACGATGCGGAAAAATTGAAATCTTTTGGCGTCGCACGGGTCTATACGCCCAAGGATTTCGAATTGAACAATATCATGATGGATGTCGTTTTATTGGCCGATTCCAAGGAATTCGCCGCTGAATAGGCCAAAAATAGATATGTTTGGATTAATACGGCCCGCTTGCGTTTAAAATTATAATGCGGCATATCCGCCGCAGTGTAGTTTTGCCGAAAGGGCCAATTATGGTAAAGTCGATCGACAACATGAGCCTCTCTGAACTGCAGGCTTATCATAAAGAAGTCGAAGCTGCGATTAAGGGTTACGAGAAAAAGAAGCGGACCGAGGCGCTTGCTGCTGTGCGCGCCACCGCGAAAGAGCACGGGTTCACGCTCGAGGAACTGATCGGTGGAAAGGCCGCTGGCAAAGCCACGGCCAAGGGTGTCGCGAAATACGCCAACCCGGCCGATCCTTCACAGACATGGTCAGGCCGTGGGCGTCAGCCTGCATGGATCAAAGAGGCACTCGCGGCGGGCAAATCGCTCGATACGATGGCGATCTGATCCAATGACCGTTCACATCGGCGCCAAGCCCGGTGAGATCGCCGAAACGGTTTTGATGCCGGGCGATCCGCTGCGCGCCGAATGGGCGGCCAAGACCTTTCTCGACGATGCCGTTTGCGTCAATCGCGTGCGCGGCATGTTGGGATATACCGGATCGTGGCGCGGCAATCGCGTCACGATCCACGGCTCGGGCATGGGCATGCCCAGCCTGTCGATCTATGCCAATGAGCTGATCCGCGACTATGGGGCGAAAACCCTGATCCGCATCGGATCGGCGGGGGCGATGCAAGAGCGAGTGCAATTGCGCGATATCGTTCTGGCGATGAGCTGTTCGTCGCTGTCCACCCCTTCGCGCGGGATTTTCCGGGAAATGAATTTCGCCCCATGTGCCGATTTCGGCCTATTGGCGGCGGCCCATCGCGCGGCATCGGCGCGGGGGGTGCCGACCCATGTGGGCGGCATCTATTCTTCGGATGTGTTTTATGACGAGCGCGACGATCTGAACGCGCAACTGATGCGCCACGGCGTTCTGGCTGTCGAGATGGAGGCGGCTGAGCTTTACACGCTGGCCGCGCGTTACGGGGTGCGTGCGCTGGCGGTGCTGACGATTTCGGATCATCTGGTGACCAAGGAAGAACTGCCCTCGGCCGATCGGCAATCAAGCTTTGCCGACATGGTCGAGATCGCGCTGGAAGCGGCCTTCGCATAACGAAAAACGCGCATTTTCGTATGGCAAAACCGCAGTTTTGCGCCCCCTCAGCCCCGCAGCAGCCGCCTGATGATCCGCTCCAGCTTGGCCGCGCCCAATGGTGCCATGGCCTTGGTATGCTCATGGCTGATCTGTTCGTCCGATAGCCCCGCCGCCTTGTTGGTGATGGTCGAGATCGCCGCGACGCGCAGGCCGAGAAACCGCGCAAGGATCACCTCGGGCACGGTCGACATGCCCACCGCATCCGCGCCCAAGATACGGATTGCGCGGATCTCGGCCGGTGTTTCGAAGGAGGGGCCGGAATACCACGCATAGACCCCTTCCATCAGCGGGATGGCCTCGGCCTGCGCCGCCGCTTTGAGGGCTGCGCGCAGGTCGGGATCATGGGCTTGCGTCATCGGTACGAAACGCGCATCGGTTTTTTCACCGATCAGCGGGTTCAGCCCGGAAAAGTTGATGTGGTCGGACAAGAGCATCAGATCGCCGGGGTCGAGGTCGGGGTGCATCGACCCCGCCGCATTGGTCAGGATCAGCCGCTCGCCGCCGAGCGCTTTCAGTACCTCCAAGGGCAGGCGCATCGCATCGCCGCGCCCGCTTTCATAGTAATGCGCGCGGCCTCCGAAAATGGCTACACGGGTGTCCTCGAGCTGGCCGATCACCAGCTTGGGGTTATGGCCCGACACGCCCGCATGCGGAAAGCCGGGCAGATCGGTGTAGTCGATCGCCACACCGTCGACCTGATCGGCGATATGGCCCAGCCCCGATCCCAGAACCATGCCATAGGCAGGCGGCTCTGTGCCTGCGCGTTCGCGGATGAAGTCGGCCAGGTCTTCAGCGTTCCTTGACATAGGGCTCCCCCCCTGCGCGCGGCGGAATGGCCTTGCCGACAAGCCCCGCCAGCACGATGACGACCAGAATATAAGGCAAGGCCTGCATGAACTGCACCGGCACGATGAACTCACCCAGTTGGATGTTTTGATAGCGATTGCCCACCGCGTCGAAGAAGCCGAATAGCAGGCAGGCCGAGAGCGCATACCACGGCCGCCACTTGGCGAAGATCAGCGCGGCCAGCGCGATGAAGCCGCGCCCGGCGCTCATATCCTTGACGAAGCCCGATGATAGCGCGGTCGACAGATAGGCCCCCGCGATCCCACACAAAACGCCCGCGATCAGCACAGCGGCAAAGCGCAGGCCCACAACCGATATGCCTGCCGTATCAACCGCCGCCGGGTTCTCACCCACCGCGCGCAGGCGCAGGCCAAAGCGCGTGCGATACAGCAGCCACCAGGTCAGCGGCACGCAGGCGAGTGCGAGGTAAACAAGGATCGAATGGCCCGAGATCAGCTCGGAATAGGTCTGCCCCAGCGGCCCTTGCTGGGCGATGTCGCGGATGCGGGTGGCCGCGCCCGGCAGTTCGATATTGCCAAAGCGCGCATCCGACGACAGCTGCGGGGTGCGCCCGCCTTGGGCGAACCATGTCTGGGCGATCACCACGGCCAGACCGGCCGCCAAGAAATTGATCGCGACGCCCGAGATCAGCTGGTTGCCCCGAAAGGTGATCGAGGCCAGCCCGTGCAAAAGCGCCAGCACCATCGAGGCGGCAATCCCTGCCAATAGCCCCACCCAGACCAAGCCCGAGGTATAGGCGATGGCGGCAGCGAAAAACGCCGCGACCAACATCTTGCCCTCAAGCCCGATATCGAAAATGCCCGCACGTTCCG
This sequence comes from Roseicyclus sp., assembly GCF_965662675.1. GTDB lineage: Bacteria > Pseudomonadota > Alphaproteobacteria > Rhodobacterales > Rhodobacteraceae > Roseicyclus. The sequence goes on from NZ_CBFIIK010000078.1 coordinate 11,382, forward strand.
ACCACAGCCCGGCCAGACAGGCCAGCAAAAGCGGCGTGGCAAGCCGGACGGTGCTATCGAGGATTTGCAAGATCGTCAGGAAATCCATGGTCTCACTCCGCCGGGTTGGGGCGCGCGGCGTCATCGCGGCGGCGCTTGAGCGCGAGGAATAGTCTTTGCACCGGCATGCGCACCATGTTGTCGAGCGCGCCGGTGAACAAGATCACTAGCGCTTGGATGACCACGATCATCTCGCGGCTGATGGCGGGCATCTCGAACTGCAACTCGGCCCCGCCTTGGTAAAGCGCGCCGAAGAGGAGGGCGGCCAGCACCACGCCCACCGGGTGCGAGCGGCCCATGAGTGCCACCGCAATGCCAACGAAACCCGCCCCTTCGACGAAATCGAGAACGAGGCGCTCGGCCTCGCCCATCACGACATTGATCGCCATCATGCCCGCCAGCGCGCCCGAGATCAGCATGGTGATCATGATGATCTTGGTGGGGTTGATACCTGCGTAGACGGCGGCTGTCTCGGACTGGCCGAAGGCGCGGATTTCATAGCCAAGCCGGGTGCGCCAGATCAAAAGCCAGACCAGCACGCAGGCGATCAGCGCCAGAAAGATCGAGATATTGAGCGGCGTTGAGCCGCGAAAGCCAAGACCGCCTGCGAAATCGGCCGCACTTGGCAAGTGGGTCGCTGCCGCGAAGGTTGCACTTTCGGGCGCCATCGACCCTTCGACGCGGAACACATTGACCAGCAGATAAACCAGCAAGGCAGAGGCGATGTAATTGAACATGATCGTCGTGATCACGATATGGCTGCCGCGCTTGGCCTGTAGATAGGCCGGCACAGCCGCCCAGAGGGCCGAGAAAAGCATGGCAAAGCCCATCGCGGCGGCAAGCGCGAGCGACCAGTGCGGCCAATCCACGGCCAACAAGATCACCGCGACGCCCAAGCCACCAAGGGCGGCCTGCCCCTCGCCGCCGATGTTGAAGAGCCGCGCGTGGAAGGCCACGGCGACAGCCAAGCCGGTGAAGATGAAATTCGTGGCGTAATAGAGCGTGTAGCCCCAACCATAGGCCGAGCCGAACGCGCCCTTGACCATGATCTGCATCGCGCGCAGCGGGCTTTCCCCGATGATCGCCACGACCAGCCCCGAGACGAGCAGCGCCAAGACCACGCTGATCAGCGGGATCAAGACGACATCGGCCCATTTCGGCATCTTGTCCATCACGCGGCCCCCTCGGTTACGCCGGCCATCAAAAGGCCAAGGGCGTTCTGATCGGTCTGATCGGGTATCCGCTCGCCCATGATTTGCCCGTCGAACATCACCGCGATGCGGTCCGACAAGCCCATGATCTCGTCGAGTTCCACGCTTACCAGCAAGATCGCCTTGCCTTGATCGCGCAGCGCGATGATCTGGCGATGGATGAACTCGATCGCCCCGATATCGACGCCGCGCGTCGGTTGGCCCACCAAAAGCAGATCGGGGGCGCGGTCCATCTCGCGGGCGACGACGATCTTTTGCTGGTTGCCGCCCGAGAAATTGCGCGCTGGCAGGCGCGGGTTGGGCGGGCGCACATCGTAGCGCGCCATCTTATCGGCGCAGTCGGCCTTGATCGCGGCATTGTTCATCAGCACGCCCGATTGGAAGGCCGGGTCGCGGTGATAGCCGAAGGCCACGTTTTCCCATGCCTCGAATGGCATGATCAGCCCTTCGGTCTGGCGATCTTCGGGAACATGGCCGATGCCCATCTCGCGGCGGGCTTGCCCATTGGCCTGTGCGCCGGTGATGGCAATGGGCTGGCCGAACAGGCTGACCGCCCCACCGCTGGCCGCGATCATGCCGCCCAGAACCTCGAGCAATTCGGTCTGCCCATTGCCCGCGACACCCGCGATACCCAGGATCTCGCCACGCCGGATTTCGAACGACACGCCCTTGAGCCGCTCGACCCCACCACGGCGCACCCGCAGGTCTTCGACCTTCAGCACCACCTCACCCGGTTGGGCCGGGGTTTTGTCGACCTGCAACAGAACCTTGCGGCCCACCATCATCTCGGCCAGTTCGGCGGGTGATGTCTCGGCGGTCTTGACTGTATTCGTCATCTCG
>NZ_CBFIIK010000079.1:0-13444 GCF_965662675.1 Roseicyclus sp.
ATCGGCCAGCATCGCCGCGGCTTGCGTATGATCGGGTTTCTCGACGAAGCGCAGCAGGGGGATGGCCGCGCTATCGCCGGGCTGGCCCAGTTCGAGATAGCCATAGCCCGTCTCGGGCCGATCGGGGCGGATACCAAAGGTCACGATGGCCCCGTCCTGGGCCGCAAGGGCGGCCTGCGCGATGGCGATATGAAAGGCGGCGGTATCGCTTACCACATGATCGGAGGGCGCGATCAGCACCAAGGCGCCGGGGTCGGCGGCCGTGATATGCAGAAGTGCCGCAAGAACAGCGGGCGCGGTATTGCGTGGTGCGGGTTCCAGAATCACCGCGTCTGGGTCGATGCCGGCCTCGGCCAATTGCTGGGTGACGATGAAGCGGAAATCGTCGCCCGTCACGATCACGGGCGGTGCGAAACCTTTCCCATGAACGCGTCGGACGGATGCCTGAAACAGGCTGTCTTCACCGATCAGGGCCGAGAATTGCTTGGGATAGCTGCGGCGTGACAATGGCCAAAGCCTTGTGCCGGACCCGCCGCATAGCAGCACTGGGGTGATCTGTTGCGATGTCGCCATGCCAGCCCCCGTTGCCCAGCCCCGATCGCAGCGCGCCATGAGCGCCGACGTTGCACGACGAAAACCCATCACACGAAAGATGTAAACCCTTCTCTCTTGAGAAAGATGACTGTCCTTATTGTTTATTTCTAGGGGGGTGTCGGATCAAAGGGATGAGCGGCGCGATACAGCAGCGCGATCGGCGCGATCGGCACGGCATCGGCGATGTCGCCATCGAGATGCAGGCTTGCCAAGGCGCGGGCCAAAAGCCCCGGCCCTGTCTTGAACCAGCGATGCTCAGTCTCGCGGGCGAGGCTTGCGGCGACCGCCTTATCAAGCGCCAGCGCAATGACCTTGTCTTGCGGCAAACACATGATCATCGCGGTGCTGGGCGCCCCCGCATCGTCGCGGAAAAGGCGTGTCGGGCCAAAGGCGGCCAAGCGGGCCGCGATGCCGCTTCGTGGCCAAAGCGGCGCACCAAGTCCGACACCGCCATGCTGCAAAAGATGGCCATAAAGCAGAAGATCGGCCTTTTGTTCGGGGTCACGCAGTAAGCGATAGGCCTTGGCCACCGCAGCGCCATGATGTTGCGCCAGCCATTCGCCCCCATCATCAAGCGACATCGCAGCAACCGGACGGCCCATTTGCGCGGCCCAAGCGGCGGCAAGGCGCTGGCCCTCGGGCGTTGTCGGGGCCGGGCTTGGCCAGAGCAGATGCAAGGGCTGCAGCCCATCGCCTGCATCTGGCGGGGCGGGTGTCGGCACGGGCATGGCTTGCATCGCGGCGATCCGCGCATGGGCGTGCAAGAAGTAATCTTGCGCCAAAGGGGCGCTCGCTGCTGCCGTGGCCATAGGCTTTTCGCGTACAGCCACCGCAAGCAGTCGCGCCTCGTTCAAAAGCGAGCCAAGCCATGTCGCCCGCGGGCGTTGGATCAACGCCGCAGCCAGCGGATCGTCCTTTGGATCAAGCTTGGCAAGCCACGCCTCGGCCGCTGCCAGATCGCCCAGCAACAGATGCGCCTTGATCAAGCTGGCCAAGGGCGGCTTGTCCATGTGCACGGTCTCGGACTCTTTGCACAGCTGGCGCAGCTGGTTGGGTCGTGCCAAGTGGAAAGCTGCCGCAAACCGATAGTGCAAGGCACGTCCCGCATCCAGCGCAACCCGGCCGCCTGTCACCAAATCCGCAACAAGATCCGGGCGCCCGGCGGCGATCTGCGCATCGCAGGCAAGCGCCAACATGTCGGCATCGCCCGGCCATTTACGCAGGCACCGCCCAAGATAGCGGGCCGCCAGCGTTGCCTGCCCTGCGCGTAACAAAACCCGCCCTAAGCGCGCTGCCGCCTCTGGGTCGCGCATGCCGATAACCGTCGCACGCAACAGATCAAGAGCAGCCAGCGGGCCGTGACGCAGCAACGAATGCTCAACGGCAAAGGCATGCTGATCGGCGGCGGGCCAAGCATCGGCATCGATGGCGGCTACGATCTCTTCGCCCAGCGCGCCCTGCCCCGCCGCATGCGCACGCGCGACAAGACCAATCGCATGATACCATGGCAAGGGCGCGCTTTCCTTGATCAACTTCATGAACATGGACCTGTCACCTTGCTTGGCCCTCTTTTGCAGAAGAGCGTCAAGCGCAGAACCGATCGCGGCCGGATCGGCCACCACCTTGCCCAAATCCGGGTCGGCCCCGACAAGCGCAGCCCAAAGGGTGTCGAAAGCCGGGGCAAGTGTCGGATCATCGGGGACAGGCGCGATCAGCGCGGCCGCCAATCTCGTTTGACCAATGCGCCAATGCGCTTGGGCGCTGCGCAGCCGGATCTCGGCGTGGTTGGGGTGGTGGGCGCGTGCATCCGCTGCAGCGCGCAGCGCGGCATCATCATCGTCCTGCGCCAACCCCAATTCTATCCGCGCCAACAGGGCCAAGGCATCGGCCGGTCGCTGATCCAAAAGCGCATCGCAAAACGGCCCGACCTCAGCGACACGCTGGGCGCTGCGCAATAGCATAATAGCATAGGCCAGATCTTCCGGCGCGCGTGGGGGATCAGCGCCGGGGCCAAGGCAAGCGAGCGCAGCATCAGGGCCCTCGGCCTGCTCCAACGCCTCGGCGGTCTTACGCCGCAAGATCGGTTCATCGGGCAATTGATCCAAAGCCGCGCGCCCCAGTGCGGCCGCTTGGCCCGGATCGCCGCGCGCCAGAACCAGCGTGATCAGCCCAATCCAGGCCCATAGATGCGCGGGCCTTTGAGCGATGATCTGGCGAAAGCCCGCTTCGGCAAGCGATTGATGCGAGGTTTCGGCCAGCGCGCCCGCAACCCCGAAGCGCAGCGCGGCAAGCCAGCCTGCATCACCCTGCGCGCCCTCAAGCCAATGGGCCAAATCGACAAGCGCCGATGCGACCTCGGCCGGGTCAGACCTACCATCGGCATGCTCAACCATGGCCATACCCCTTACGAACGGGGATACTGTGGCCAAAAATACCGGCTTTGCAAAGACCGTCGTTAGCCGATCCGGCTTGGATCGAACCAATCGGGCGGGGCGGCGCCCCAGCTTGGGATTTGCGCCCTTGCGCGCGCCACCGCGCCAAGGTCGAGGTCGATCAGCCGCAGGATCGGCGCCCCCTCGCCCAGATCAGCCAGAACCGCGCCCCAAGGGTCCACGGCCAGCGCATGACCATAGGTCTGCCGCCCATCTGCATGGTGGCCCGCTTGGGCTGCCGCCAGAACGAAGCTGCCCGTCTCGATCGCGCGGGCGCGCAAGAGCACCTCCCAATGGGCCTGTCCGGTCGGCACCGTAAAGGCCGAGGGGATGAACATCAGCACTGCGCCGGCCTGCGCATAGGCGCGGTAGAGATAGGGAAAGCGCAGATCGTAGCAGATCGACAAGCCGAAGGGGCCCCAAGGCGTTTGCGCGAGAGTCGCGCGCGTGCCCGGCGCGAAGCGTTTGGATTCGCCAATGGGGGCTTGGCCCTCAAGCGCCACGTCGAAGAGGTGGATCTTGTCATATTCCGCCACGATCCCGCCCGTGGCATCGATGAGGGTGGCGTGGTTCAGAAACCGCCCATCGGGGCCGCGCACGGGCGTCGATCCCGTGTGGATATACAGCCCATGCTTGGCCGCCAGATCGCGGCAGGCGGCGATGAAGGGGTCATCTTCGGCCACAACGACCTGCCGGGCCGATGTCTCGGGGTTGCGGTTCATCAGCCCCGCCACCTCGGGCAGGGCCAAAAGCTGCGCGCCGCCTGCGGCCGCGTCGGTCGCCAATGCGCTGACGGTCGCAATATTGGCCTCATGCGTGTCGGAGGAACACATCTGGGCCAAGGCAACACGCAAGGTGAGGCTTTGGGTCATGGGCGGCTCAAGGTGCGAGAGACAGCGTCTTTCCACCCGGCATAGCGGCTTTCGCGGGTCTTGGCATCCATCTTGGGCGCGAAATTGCGATCCAGCGCCCAAGTCGCGGCAAAGCCCGCCGCATCCGGATAGACACCGGCCCGCATCCCCGCCAGCCACGCCGCCCCCAGTGCTGTCGTTTCCAGAACGCGGGGGCGATCGACGGGCGCGCCCAGAATGTCGGCCAAAAACTGCATCGTCCAATCGGACGCGCTCATCCCGCCATCGACGCGCAGGGTGGAGGCATCCAGCGCGTCGCCTGTTTCGGCCCGCCAATCGGCGGCCATCGCCTCCCACAGATCGCGTGTCTGGTAGCCCACGCTTTCCAACGCGGCGCGGGCAAACTCGGCGGGGCCAGAATTGCGGGCAAGCCCGAAGATCGCACCGCGACACTCGGGGTCCCAGTAAGGCGCCCCAAGCCCGGTGAAGGCGGGGACAAGGTAAAGCTGTTGGGTCGGGTCGGCGGCTTCGGCCAGGCTTTGGGTCTGGGGCGCATGATCGATGATCCCCAGCCCGTCGCGCAGCCATTGCACCACCGCACCCGCGATAAAGATCGAGCCCTCCAGCGCATAGGTGGGCCGCCCGCCCAGTTGATAGGCGATGGTGCCCAGCATCCGGTTCTGCGAGCGCACCAGCGTATCGCCGGTATTGATCAGCGCGAAACAGCCCGTGCCATAGGTCGATTTCATCATGCCGGGTTGGAAACAGGCCTGACCGATGGTAGCGGCCTGTTGATCGCCCGCCACGCCCATGATCGGGATCGCGCCACCCAGAAGCGCGGGATCGGCCATGCCGTAATCGGCGGCGCAGTCGCGCACATCCGGCAAGAGCGCCATGGGGATACCCAGAAGCGCGCAGATATCCGCATCCCAGCGGCCTTCACGGATGTTGTACAAGATCGTGCGCGAGGCGTTGGTGGCATCGGTGGCATGCACGCGGCCCCCCGTCAGCTTCCAGATCAGCCAGCTGTCGATGGTACCAAAGGCCAGCTCCCCCGCCGCGGCACGGGCGCGCGCCCCTTCGACATGGTCGAGCAGCCACGCCAGCTTGGTGCCCGAGAAGTAAGGATCGAGCAAAAGCCCGGTCTTCTCTTGCACCATTGCCTCATGCCCCTCGGCCTTCAGGCGGGCGCAAGTGTCGGCGGTGCGACGGTCTTGCCAGACGATGGCATTGTGCAGGGGCGCACCCGTGGCGCGGTCCCACAGCACGACGGTTTCGCGCTGGTTGGTGATGCCGATGGCGGCGATATCGCGCGCGGCCAGCCCGCCCTTTTCCATCGCCGCGCGACAGGTGGCGAGAACCGATTGCCAGATCGCCTCCGCATCATGTTCGACCCAGCCCGAGGCCGGGTATATTTGCGGAAATTCCTGTTGCGCGGATGCGCCGGGAGCAAGACCCGCGTCGAACAAGATCGCGCGGCTTGATGTGGTGCCTTGATCGATGGCCAGAATATGCGTCATCGGCCCCTTCCCCCTTTTGTTGATGCAAGCCTATCGCGTAGCACGATCCGCGCAAGTCACGCCCGCCGCCATGAAGGCGTCGATGGCTGCGATCTGGTCAGGCCCAAGGCGCAGGCCCAGCTTGCTGCGCCGCCAGACGACATCTTCCGCCGTGCGGGCATATTCACGGGTCATGAGCCAGCGCAATTCCGCCTCGGTCAGCGTCGCGCCGAAATCGCTTCCCAAATCGGCGGCGGTCTGCGCGGGGCCGAGAATCTTGCGTGCCTCGGTGCCGTAGGCGCGGATGAGCCGTGTGGCCCAAGCTTGGCCGAGGAACGGGTAGCGCGTGCGCAGATCTTCGATCAGGAGGCCCACACCATCCACCGGGAAATCGCCACCAGGCAGCGCCACACCCGCCGTCCAATGGTCACGCCGACCGGGGAAGTGGGGTTTGAGCTTGTCCCACGCGTCCTCTGCCAGCGTGCGATAGGTAGTGATCTTGCCGCCGAAGATGTTGAGCAACACCGGGCCGTTCTCATCAAGCGACAGCACATAATCGCGCGTCGCCGCCGTGGCGGACGTGGCCCCGTCATCGTAAAGCGGGCGCACGCCGGAATAGCTCCAGACGACATCGGCGGCGCTGAGCGGCAGCTTCAGGTATTCATTGGCAAAGGCCAAAAGGTAATCGCGCTCGGCTTCGGTGCAGCGGGCCACACGCGCATCGCCCTGATGGTCGGCATCGGTCGTGCCGATCAAGGTGAAATCGCTCTCATAAGGAATGACAAAGATGATCCGCCCGTCGCGGCCCTGCAGGAAATAGGCCTTGTCGTGCCCTGCCACGCGCGGCACGACGATGTGCGAGCCGCGCACGAGGCGCACGGTTTCGTGGCTGTTCTGGCCGATCACCCCCTGCACCACATCGGCCACCCACGGGCCACCGGCATTGACCAGCGCGCGCGCCTTCACCTGTTCGGACACGCCGCCGCGCGCGAGCGTGATCTGCCAGCGATCACCCACCCGGCGGGCGGCGGTCACCTTGGTGCGGGTCAGGATGCGCGCGCCCCGCGCCTCGGCATCGCGTGCGTTCAGGACGACAAGGCGCGCATCCTCGACCCAGCAATCGGAGTATTCATAGGCTTTCGTGAAGCGATCTTGCAGCGCCGCCCCCTCGGGCGTATCGGGCAGATGCAGCGTCTTGGTGCCGGGCAGGATCTTGCGACCGCCGAGGTGGTCATAGAGGAACAGGCCCAGCCGGATCAGCCAGTCGGGCCGCCGCCCCTTGAGCCACGGCATGATAGCCCCCAACAACCGCGAGGTCGGCGTCGTGCTGTCAAAGCGCATCTCGTGCGAGAGCGGCAGCACGAAGCGCAGGGGCCAACTGATGTGCGGCATGGCGCGTAGCAAAACCTCGCGTTCGGCCAGCGCATGGCGAACCAGCCCAAATTCGAAAAACTCCAGATAGCGCAACCCGCCATGAAACAGCTTGGTCGAGGCCGAGGAGGTCGCCCCACCCAGATCGCCCATCTCGGCCAGACAGACCGATAGCCCCCGCCCGGCAGCATCGCGTGCGATACCGCAGCCATTGATGCCGCCGCCAATGACGAACAGATCGTAATGCGCGGCCATGGCGAATCCTTTGCCCACAACAATGCGTGCCTGACCCTGTCATTTTCATCCAATGTTCGTTTTGTCAATTTTCATGTTCGTTTTTTTTCGTTATGAGGGTGTCATGCGTATCAACCCACGCCAGTCGGATATTCTCGATCTTGCCCGCCAGATGGGCCGCGTCGGCGTCGATGATCTGGCCACGGGCTTTGGCGTCACGGTGCAGACCATCCGCCGCGATCTGGGTGAGTTGTGCGATGCGGGGCTTTTGGCGCGCACCCATGGGGGGGCGATGCTGCCCTCGGGCATCACGAATATCGCTTACGCCGAACGCCGCCGCCTTGCCGCCGAGGCGAAAGAGGCGATCGGGCGCGCCACCGCGGCGCTGATCCCGCAAGGTGCCTCGCTTTTCCTCAATATCGGCACGACGACCGAGGCCGTGGCGCGCGCGCTAAGCGACACGCCGAACCTGATGGTGGTGACCAACAATCTCAACGTCGCGCAGATCATGGGTAGCCACCCGACCGCCGAGGTGATCTTGACCGGCGGCCGCCTGCGCCGGGCCGATGGCGGGCTGACGGGCGATATGGCTGTGGAAACCATCCGCCAGTTCAAGGTCGATATCGCCGTGATCGGCGGTTCGGCCCTCGACCTTGCGGGCGATATCCTCGATTTCGACCCGGACGAGGTGCGCGTTTCGCGTGCGATCCTGTCACAGGCGCGGGCGGCCTTTCTGGTGGCCGATCATGGCAAGCTGGCGCGTGCCGCCCCGGTGCGGATCGCAGGGCTGCGCGATCTGGATCGCTGGGTCACCGATGCGGCCCCGCCCCGCGCATTGCGCGAGCTTTGCGAGGCGGCGGGCACCGCGATCACGATTGCGGCAAGCTCACGATAAGTTGTTCGACCAAGGGGCCAAGCGATGCCACGATCAAACCCACGCCTTCGGCATTGGGATGAATACCATCGGCTTGCATGTAAGCCGCAAGCGCCGCACGTGGATCTGCCTCGGCAGCATCTGTCAGGGGCCCCAGAAAACTTTCGGCATGCAGCGCGCCGTATTGGGCGGCAAGATCGGGATAGATCGCGTCAAAGGCGGCCTTGAACTCGGGGCCGTAATTGCCGGGCGCCTCCATGCCCACCAGCAGCACGGGCACACCCGCCGTGGCGGCGGCTTGCAAGATGCCTTCCAGATTGGCGCGGCTTGCCTCGGGCGGCAGGCCGCGCAGCAGGTCATTGCCGCCCAGCGCCACGATCAACGCATCGACATCGGGCGTCAGCGTCCAGCCGATCCGCGACAGCCCGCCCGCCGTAGTATCGCCCGACACGCCCGCATTGATGAGCGCGACCTGTTGGCCACGCGCGGCAAGCCAGCCCTGCAATTGCGGCACGAACCCCTCTTCCTGCACCAGCCCATAGCCTTGGGTCAGGCTGTCGCCCAAGGCGGCGATGGTGATCGTGTCCGCCCGCGCGGGCAGTGCGACCAACATCGCCAGCGCCAGCGCCTTGCCCATGACGCACCAGGCCCCATATGCCCATGAGCGAAGTAAACCGAGGCGTTCAGTCATGTCAGATCCTGTTTTGTCCCTTGTCGATGCCCGCCTCTCGCTCGATGGCAATGCGGGGCGCGTCGATATCTTGCACGGGATCACGCTCGATATCCATGCGGGGGAAACCGTGGGGCTGACGGGGCCATCGGGGTCTGGCAAATCTTCGCTCCTCATGTTGATGGGCGGGCTGGAGCGCGCCACTGGCGGTGCCGTCACGGCATTGGGCCACGACCTGACCGCGATGAACGAAGACCAGCTTGCCCGCTTTCGCAGAGACAATATGGGGGTGGTGTTCCAATCCTTCCACCTGATCCCGACGATGACCGCGCTGGAAAACGTGGCGACGCCATTGGAACTTGCCGGGCACCGCGATGCGTTTGAGCGGGCCGAAGCGGAATTGGAGGCTGTGGGCCTTGCCCAGCGCGCGCATCACTACCCCAGCCAGATGTCAGGCGGCGAACAGCAACGCGTGGCGCTGGCACGCGCCGCCGCGCCGCGCCCGCGCATCTTGTTGGCCGATGAGCCGACCGGAAACCTTGACGGCGCGAATGGTCAGGCGATCATCGAGATGCTGTTTGGTTTGCGCGACCGTCATGGATCGACGCTGGTGCTGGTGACACATGCGCCGGAACTCGCCGCGCGCTGTGACCGGGAAATCCGGCTGCGCGACGGGCGGATCGATGGCGCAACGCTCAAGGATGCCGCCGAATGAATGTCGCATGGCGCATCGCTCGCCGCGAATTGCGCGGCGGGCTGAAGGGGTTTCGCATCTTTCTGGCCTGTCTGGCCCTTGGGGTCGCGGCCATCGCCGCGGTCGGATCGGTGCGCGCCGCGATCGAGGCGGGGCTGTCGCGCGAAGGCGCAGCCATCCTTGGCGGCGATGCCGAGATGAGTTTCACCTACCGCTTCGCCGATGAGGCCGAGCGCACCTACATGGACGCGATCGCGCTCCGCGTCTCGGAGACAGTGGATTTCCGTTCCATGGTCGTGATCGACCGGGCGGAGGGGCCCGAGCGCGGCCTGACACAGGTGCGCGGCGTCGATGACGCCTATCCGCTTTACGGCACAGTTGTGCTTGATCCAGACCTGCCGCTGGCCGAGGCACTGGCCATGACCGACCGGCCCGGCGCGGTGATGGACCGGCTTTTGATCGACCGAATGGCGCTCGAGATCGGTGATGTCTTTCGGCTGGGGACGCAGGAATTCGAATTGCGCGCCGCACTGGTGGGCGAACCCGATGGCGCCTCGGGCGGGTTCGGTCTGGGGCCGCGCACCATCGTGACGCTGGCAGGGTTGGAGGGCTCGGGGCTCTTGGCACCCGGCACGCTCTATGACAGCCAATATCGTCTTGCCCTGCCGCCGGGGGCAGACCTCGCCGCGCTGTCGGCCGAGGCCCGCGCGCGTTTTGAGGATACCGGCCTGCGTTGGCGCGACAGCCGCAATGGCGCGCCGGGGGTGCAGGGCTTTGTCGACCGGATCGGTGCCTTCTTGGTGCTGGTGGGATTGGCCGGGCTGGCGGTGGGCGGCGTCGGCGTCTCATCAGCAGTGCGCGCCTATCTGGAGGGCAAGGTCGAGACCATCGCCACCCTCAAGACGCTGGGGGCCGAAGGGCGCACGATCTTTGCCGCCTATTTCATCCAAGTCGGCCTGTTGACGCTGTTGGGGCTGGCGCTGGGGCTGGCCTTGGGCGCGGTGCTGCCCTTGGTCTTTGCGCCGATCATCGCGGCGCAATTGCCCATTCCCATCGCCTTCGCGGTCTATCCCGCCCCCTTGGCCGAGGCGGCCCTTTACGGCGCGCTTACCGCGCTGATCTTCACGCTTTGGCCATTGGCGCGCACCGAACAGCTGCGCGCGGCAGCCCTATACCGCGATGCGGCGGGCGGCGTCAGGGCGTGGCCGCGCCCGATCTGGGTGGTGCTTGTCGCCGGGCTTGCGGTGTTGCTTGTCGGGCTGGCGACATGGCTTTCGGGGATTGAGCGGCTGGCGCTCGGCACCGCGGGCGGCATCTTGGGGGCGCTGCTACTCTTGGCGCTTGCAGCGCGCGGCATCCGGGCCTTGGCGCGGCGGCTATCGCGGGCACGTAGCTTTCGGGGTCGCACCGCGCTTCGCACGGCGCTGGGTGCCGTCGGCGGCCCGGGGTCGGAAGCGACAAGCGTGGTCCTGTCGCTGGGGCTGGGTCTTGCGGTGCTGGCCGCCGTGGGGCAGATCGACAGCAACCTGCGCGCGGCGATCCAGCGTGACCTCCCGACCGTCGCGCCGTCGTATTTCTTCGTCGATATCCAGCCCGATCAGTTGCAGCCCTTTCTCGACCGCGTGACAGGCGACCCCGCCGTTTCCCGCGTCGATACCGCGCCGATGCTGCGCGGCGTCATCACGCAGATCAACGGCCAGCGCGCACAGGATGTGGCGGGCGATCACTGGGTGATCCGGGGCGACCGCGGCGTGACCTATGCCACCACCGCGCCGCCACCCGAGGAAATCGTCGCAGGCGCTTGGTGGCCTGATGATTACGCGGGGCCGCCGCTGGTGGCCTTTGCGGCCGAAGAGGCGCTCGAGATCGGGCTCACGATCGGCGACACCATCACCGTCAACATCCTTGGCCGTGATATCGAGGCCGAGATCGCCGCGCTGCGCGAGGTGAGTTTCGAGAATGCCGGCATCGGTTTTGTCGTCACCATGTCGCAAAACGCGCTGGCGGGCGCGCCGCACACCCATATCGCCACCGTCTATGCCGAGGAGGCGGCCGAGGCCGCAATCTTGCGCGATGTGGCGGGCAATGCACCAAACATCACCGCGATCCGGGTGCGCGATGCGCTCGATCAGGTGGCAAGCGCGCTGCGCAGTCTTGCGGCGGCGACCTCCTACGGGGCGGGGGCGACGCTGCTGACGGGCTTCATCGTGCTGATCGGGGCTGCGGCGGCGGGCGAGCGTGGCCGCGTCTTCGAGGCGGCGGTGATGAAGACGCTCGGTGCCTCGCGCGCCAGCATCTTGACGTCCTTCGCATTGCGCGCGGCGCTGATGGGCCTGGCGGCGGGCGCGGTCGCGATCTTGGCCGGGGCTCTGGGCGGCTGGGCGGTGATGACCTTGGTCATGGAGAGCAGCTACCGCTTCGAGCCGGTCTCGGCGCTGGCCATCATCATCGGCGGGATCTTGGCGACATTGCTGTCGGGCTTGGCCTATGCATGGCGTCCCATGGCGGCGCGACCCGCAAGGGTGTTGCGCGCGCGCGACTGACCGGGATCAAAACACAGGCAAAGCGCTTGCCATTGGACGTTGCACAGGTCACCTGACAGCCAAGATGATCACACAGCTTCGCACCATCTTTGGGCGTAAGGGAAGCCAAACCGCCACCGATCCGGCGGCACCTGACCTTCCGCGGCCCCAAACGCCAACTTATGTCGTCGGCGATGTGCATGGGCGCGCCGATCTGCTCGAGCTGATGCTGGAGTTGATCGACGCCCATATCGGCGGCACCGGGGGGCAAGATCCGCGCTTGGTTTTTGTGGGTGACTACATCGACCACGGCCCCGAAAGCGCCGTGGTTCTGGCCCGGATGCGCGAGCTATCTCAGGATTTTCCCGATAATGTGATCTGCCTGATGGGTAACCATGAGCGGATGCTGCTCGACACGCTCACCGACCCCGCCTTGCGCGGCCCGCGTTGGCTCCGCGAAGGGGGGCAGGCAACACTGGCAAGCTACGGGATCGATCCAACCCCCTTGGCCGAGGCAGCCACGCCCGCATTATGGGCACAGACCGCCGCCGCATTGGCGCAAGCCATCGGGCAAGAGACCCAAGATTGGCTGGCCGCCTGCCCGCTAAGCTGGAATTCAGGCAATCTTTGGGTTGTGCATGCCGGCGCCGACCCTGCCCGCCCGATGACCGACCAAACCGCGCGCGTGCAGCTTTGGGGGCATCCCGAATTCGACAGCATGCCGCGAGGCGATGACGCTTGGGTTGCGCATGGGCATGTGGTGCAAGATGCCCCGAAGCTGTACGAGGGGCGCATCAGCCTCGACACCGGGGCATGGATGACCGGGCAACTCAGCTGCATCGCGATCCAACCCGATGGCAGCTACGTCTTCTTGCAAAGCTGAAACGCAGGATCGACCGACCGCCTAGCGGCGAAGCTTTTCCTCGGCCCCGTCCTCGATATCGGTCTTCCAAAGCGGCACGCCGACGCGGAACGCTGCGCGCCCGATCATATGGGCGGCGACAGGTGCGGTGATCAGCAAGAACAAGATCGCCGCCACCGCCCGCGTGATCGTGGCCAGATCGCCGAAATAGACCGCGACCGCCACAAGGATCAGCCCCGAACCCAGCGTGCCCGCCTTGGTCGAGGCATGCATCCGCATCAGCACATCGGGCAGGCGCAAGACGCCGAAGCCCGCCACGAAACAGAAAAATCCGCCCAGAAGCACAAGGGCGGCCATGATCAGATCAAGCATCGCTATCGCCCTCCGCCGCAGGGTTCGCCGATTGGGCGTTGCCATTTGTCGCTGGCCCGCGCCGTTCCACGAAACGTGCCAGCGCCACAGTGGCCAAGAACCCCACCAAGGCCAAAACGATCGCCACATCCACAAAGGCCGTGTCGCCCGAGATGATGGCATAAAGCCCACAGAAGGATACGATCAGCACCGTCATCATATCGAGCGCGACCACCCGATCCGGCAGGCTTGGCCCGATGATCAGCCGCGCAAAGGCCAAAACGACCCCCAGCATGACCAGCACGAAGGCGATGTTCAGCGATATTCCAAGGATATCCATGGCCTACTCCGTTGCCTCGATCACCCAGCGCTCCATCCCGTCCTTGATCTGCTGGCGGATGCCATCGGGATCATCGGCGAACATGGCGTGGATATAGAGCGTTTCGCGATCTTCCGTCACATCAAGGCTCAGCGTGCCGGGGGTCAGGCT
>NZ_CBFIIK010000080.1:0-13344 GCF_965662675.1 Roseicyclus sp.
TCCTTGGCAAATCAAGATTTCAATAACCTTCCCTCATTCTACCAATCATTTGACAATGTGGTGGAATTTGCGTTTCCGACCGTGCAGCCGAGCTATTATACAGGCGGCGACGCGGTCGGCTGGGCGCCGGCTTCGGCTGCGGTTCAGGCAGCTTTCCGTACGGTTTTTGCGGATCTCGCGCAGATTGTGAACGTGAGCTTTGTCGAGACATCGAATATCGATGATTTCAATGTGATCGTTATCTCGCAGAATGATCAACAAAATCAGGGTTTGGCGGGGTATGCCTACTTCCCGAACGAAAGCTTTTTCATTGGTTCCGATATCTTGCTTTCGAACATTGCCGATGCGCCGGCGATCACCGCCGGACTTTCCAACAGTGATTATGAGCTGGTCCTGCATGAACTTGGCCATGCACTCGGTTTGAAACACCCCTTTGACGCTGATGGTGCATCAACAACGATCCTCAACGTAGCCGAAGATTTCTCCGCTTGGACGGTGATGACATACAATTTGCAGCCCGGAGCTTTCGACGGTGCATTTCGTGCATTCGATCTCATGACGTTTGCCGAGATATTCGGTGTACGTGCCAGCTATCGCGGTGGCGATGATAGTTACGAATTCTCGACGTCGTCAGGTGTTTTCGTGATTGATGGTGGCGGGATTGATATGGTCACTGCCCAGGGTCAGAGCGCAGGCGCATATATCGATCTTCGTCCGGGCATGCATAGCTACCTCGGCAGCAAAACCGCACTCATTTCGGCCCCACTCCAACTCACGATATCCGGAGGAAGTGCCATTGAAAATGCAACGGGCGGATCGGGAAACGACCTCATTATCGGAAACGGTTTGGCGAATGAATTGCGCGGTGGGCAAGGGCATGATCGCATTTTCGGCGGTGATGGCGCCGATATCATTTACGGGGATGCTGGAAATGACGTGATCGACCTGTCCGAGGTCGTCGCATCGCGCGATGTCATTGTGATCGAATCCCTCAGTACCCAAAATGGTCAAGACACGATCTACGCCTTTCAACAGGGCACATCTGGCGACACCGTCAGCTTTGCTCCAATGTTGGGGAAAAGCTTGCTCGATGTTGTGGTGGAAGGTTTTGTGCCTCTCGCCAATATCGGTAACACGATCGCACGCCTGGTCGGCGAAGGCCTATCCACTGCGACGGAATTGGATGTCGCGTTGTCCGCCGGAGGTCTTCTTGAAAAGCTTACACTGGCACCCGGCACGCAATCACTGATTGTGTCGGCGGCGACGCAAGCAACGGGCCAGGATCAGCATCTGTTTCATGTCCAGAATGTCGATGATGACCTTGTCGTTCAGAAAGTCGCCATGTTTACAGGCAACTACCTGGATATTGACTCGTGGCACGCGAATAATTTCGTTTGAGGGCTTCATCGCGTATTCGAATGCGTGCTGCGCAATCCTGTCTTGTATCGCGCTTTTTGAACGCGCCGATCATCAAACGGAGACAGAGAGCCGCTCTTCGCAACTCGACCAGGCGCCTCATCCTGACCTTTTCCAGAAACTCATCTGAGATATCTCTCCGCGCGTTCGTTGCGGCCCGGTTCGGAAAAATCCGTCAACCCGTCATGTCGGGAGGCATGAAGTGGCCGTTTGGCCTTTTTGCTCCGGTTTTCGGCCGCATTCACCCCTATAACGCTTGGTAATCTCACCGAAAATGTCAAAATTTAAAGGATGTCCCTCCCTTATTGAGATACTACTTATCGACCAAAAAAGACCAATAAAAATATTATTGTTTTTAGAGGCGATCTTGTGAGACCAGAGAGCCAACAGGGTGCTTTGTCCAGCATGTGGTACATGACAAAATCAGCGGATTTTGCAAGTAACACATCAAGAAAAGATGCCCGTATATGTGAGGCAACTGCAAATGTGGTTCGCCGATTTCGGGTGTCTCGACTAAGCGAGTGTCGCTTCACCAGATGCAAATGATGAGGGTATTTCAATTCGCGTCTCTTTGGAAATTTCACAGAAAAAGATGGTGGCAAGCTCTCGCTTGCTGTCCGTCGCTGCTGTGGAGCTGGGAAGAATTCGCGTAAGCAGCAAAAGCAAGATTCTACGCCCATTCTTTCAACGTGTGGAAACCTGGGAATTGTTGCTGATTGTCTATGCGCTCGAAGGTGACGGAAGCTACGGAATTGAAGACTATCTCGACCGCCTTCAGACCTTGAAATTTACGCGAATAACAATGCGGAACTTCATAAAGGATCGTAGTGGCGAGGGTTCATTTTTCGCAATGCAGGGTGAAAAGAAGAGCAGGAAATCACTGATGCTGAGTGATGAATTGCGTGCGAGCCTCGAAGCCTACTTCGGCATGCTCGAAGCGCTGAAAAGAAATGATGCGATGGCGGAAGAGACCAGGATCGATGTCGCTTTTTCGGCAATTGATGAAAGAAACGGAGATGTTTGACCAATGAATGATTTCACCGTGAGCCATCACTCCGTGATGCGTGCTTCCCTGTGCTCTGCTGCTCTTTCGGTACTGTTGCTGGCCGGGTGTGGTGACGCGCCGCTTCTGGTTTCGGATATGGAGCAGTCGATCCAAGCTGAGCTGGCCGAACGCGGCGATGACGACGCCGCCGTGTCAGCGGTGGCGGTCCAAGCCGGCATGCGCGCCGCTGTCGCGCAAGCGGTGCAGTTCAACGAGGCATATCGCGCCTTGGGTGCGATCGAGGCAGAAGCCTTCTCGAATATCGATGTCGCTGACAGTGCGCGTGGCACGCAACTTTCGACCAATGCCAATATCGGCGGCATTCGCGAAAGTGGCGCGGCCGGCGGCACGACGACCGGCGCTGCCGGCGGTGTGAACCTTTCCCGCCTGGTCTTCGACGGTGGTGAGAGTGCTGCAACGGTCAATCGCGCGACGGCGCAGGCGTTGGTCGCACAGGCCGAACGCACGGCGCGCGGCAATCAACTTGCCCTCGACGCTGCGCGCGCCTGGATCGATGTATGGCAGTTCGAAGAGCGGTTGCGGCTCTTGCGCAGCCGGACTGAAGAGATGGACACGCTGGTCGCACAGGTCGAGCGTATGGCCAGCAATGGCATGGTTGATCGCGCAGCGCTGGAGGGCGTGCGGCGCCGGATCGTCGACATCGCCTTGGAGGAAGCCCGGCTCGATGCCAGCTTGCAAGAAGCGCGCGGTCGGTTTGCTCGCCATTTCAACACAAACGTCAACGCGATCGCTGCCCCGGCGGAAATCATCACGCCAGACCAAGCACGCAGCTATGCCCAAGACTGGGACGATGCCCCCGTTCTGCGCAAGGGGGCGGCGGAATTGATCATGGCGCGCAATTCCCTCGTGATCGCCGAAGCCGCGTTTCAACCACGCGCAAGCATTTCGGGTGGTATCAGAACGCCGATGGAACGCGGTGCTAGCACCGATACCACACTTGGCTTGTCGCTGACCTACACCATTGGCGACGGCGGGCGGCGCGATGCCAATCTGCGCGCCGCGCAGGCGCGGTTGGAGGCTGCACAGGCACAATTGGCCGATACGCGCCGCGGCATCGAAACCGAACTCAGCGCGTCGATCGTGCGGCTGAACGCGATCCAACGGTCGATGCCGCTCATGCAAGAGAATATTCGCCTCAGCGCTGCCGAAGCGGAGATCGCGCGTTCGCAGATCGTCACGGGCCAATCCAACCTGCAGCGGTTGATCGAAGCAGAGATCGACAATTACCGGGCGCGTGACGGTCAGATCGCGATGCAATCAGAGAAAATCACGCTGCAGCTGACCATCGCCGCTCTGACAGGGGCTTTGGGGCGCGAACTCGGGTTGGACGCGACGCCGACCGAATAATGACGGTCGCGCGTGCTGATCCCCAGAAAGAAGAGTTGATATGTCAATGAATACACATCCGGAAACGGTACCGGAGGCATCTGCCGATACCGAGGAGGCGCTTATCGTGCCGCAAGACACGGCTCTCGCAGAGCCGCCGACGGACGATCTGCCGGCTGTTCTCGAGGATGGCCTTGATGACCTGACCGAATTGTCCCTGATCTTGTCGGTCAAGCATGTGATGTCGCTGTCGGGCATGGCGTTCTCGGCGGGTGCAGTGCGCGATTTGCCTGAATTGACCAGCGAGGTCTTCGATCCGCGCGCCGCTGTCTCGGCATTCCGCCATGTCGGTTTCGATGCGAACTATGGCGAGATGTCGGCTGCCGATCTGCGTGCTGCGCATTGTCCGGCTATCGGTTTTCTCCAGTCGGGTGAAGCGGTTGTCATCCAGCAGATCGACGAAGATGGACAAGTCACGCTGCAGCGTTTCGCCGACGAGGATACCGTCACCGACGAGACGCATGAGGAAGCGGCCCTCAAGACCATGCTCCAACCCTATTTCGTCTTGGCGCGTCAGGTGCATGTCGCGGCCAAGTCAAAGGGAAAGAATGATTGGTTCTGGGGCTCTTTGCTACAGGGCAAATGGCTGTATCTGCAAGTGATCGTAGCAGCGGCGGTCACGAACTTCCTTGGTTTGTCGACCTCGCTTTTCATCATGGTCGTCTATGACCGTGTGGTGCCAAATCAGGCTATCGAGTCACTGATCGCCTTGACGATCGGCGTGTTGATCGCCTTGGGCTTCGATTTCGTCATCAAGACCTTGCGGGCGCAGTTCGTGGACAAGGCTGGCAAACGTGCGGATTCGCGCATGTCGCGCCTGATCTTTGACAAGCTTTTGAACATGAAGCTCGATAGTCGTCGGCAAAAGGCCGGTGCGATGGCCAGCATCGTGCGCGAATTCGATACGCTGCGGGAGTTTTTCACCTCCGCCACGCTGATCGCGGTCGTCGACCTGCCGTTCATCTTCTTCTTCATCTGGGTGATTTCACTGATCGCCGGTCCGCTTGCGCTTGTGCCGCTGATCGCCGTTCCGCTGGTGATCGCTTCGGGCTTGGTGATCCAGCCTTTCCTTGCGCGCATCGCCGAGAGTTCGATGCAGACCAACATGTCCAAGCAAGGTGTTCTGGTCGAAACCCTCAACGGGCTCGAGACCGTTCAGGCCACCGGGTCGGGGCGCTTGATGCGCCGCCGGTTCGAAGAGGCGTCCGATGCGCAATCCGATCTTGGCCTGCGCAACAGGATGCTGTCGCAATTCGCGATCAACGCGGCTGCGTCCATCCAGCAATTGGCGCAGATCGCGACGATCTTCTACGGCGTTTTCCTCATTCAAGACGGCACCATCACCATGGGTGCGATGATCGCGGCGGTGATCCTTGGCGGGCGCACCTTGGCGCCGCTTTCTCAACTCGCGTCGGCCATGTCGCGCGCCAATGGTGCCCGTCAGGCGTTTCGCTCCCTGACCGTCGTGATGAAGGATGACGAGCAAGCCGACGCGGCCCGCCCACGGCTGAGCCGCCCGCATCTAAGCGGTCATGTTGAACTCAAGAACGTGACCTATGCGTTTCCGGGTGCCAGTAGCCCGATCATCCGCAACCTGTCGCTCAAGATCCCGGCCGGTCAGAAACTGGCCATCGTGGGCCGCATGGGATCGGGGAAATCGACCCTGTCGCGCTTGATCTCCGGCTTGATCGAGCCCAGCGAGGGGGCGGTGCTGGTCGATGGCGTCGACCTGCGCCAAATCGACAAATCCGATGTGCGCCGCAATGTCGGCGTCATGCTTCAGGAAAGCTGGCTGTTTTCCGGTTCGGTCAAAGAGAACCTTCAGATGGGCTTCTACGAGTATGACGATGCCCATGTGTTGAACATCGCCAAGATTTCCGGGGTCGACGACTTCGTCGCGGGCCATCCGCAAGGCTACGATATGGAACTGCGCGAGCGGGGCGAGGGGCTATCGGGCGGCCAGCGCCAATCGATCAACCTTGCACGCGCCTTGCTGCATGATCCCAGCCTTTTGATCCTGGACGAGCCGACAAGCTCGATGGATACCGCCACGGAAAAGGCGGTCATCGACCGGCTGAAGGCTTGGGCCGTCGACAAGACGATGGTGATGGTCACCCATCGCAATACCTTGCTGGAATTGGCCGACAGGGTTCTGATCGTCGATCAGGGCGTCATCGTGACCGATACCACACCAGAAAAAATCAAAGCGCAGACGCGGTAAGGACGAGCACATGTCGGATATCGACTTCAAACGGTTGTCGCGTGAAATGGCCGGGCGCGAGGGCCTTGCCGGATCAACCATCATGGTCACGATCATCGCGCTTCTTGGCCTGACACTGTTCTGGGCATCATGGGCCGAGCTTGACAATGTCACCCGCGGTGAAGGCCGGATCGTGTCTTCGGTGCAGAACCAGATCGTGCAAGCCGCCGAGGGTGGTGTGATCTTGCGCCGCTTCGTGTCCGAGAACACCGTCGTCGCCGAAGGCGATGTCATGTTCGAAATCGACCCCGTGGATGCCAGTAGTGAGCTGAACCGCTTGGCGCAGCGTTTGGCGGCTCTCGACATCAAGGAGTTGCGCCTGCGTGCGGAAATCGAGGGGGAAAGTTTCGCGATCCCGGCCGCACTGGCCGCCCTGTCGCCAATGGTTGCCCTTTCCGAAGAAAGCCTGTTTGCGGCCCGTCGGTCGGAACTGGCCGGACAATTGGCCGTGCTGGAA
The DNA here is from genome assembly GCF_965662675.1 of Roseicyclus sp. Taxonomy (GTDB): domain Bacteria; phylum Pseudomonadota; class Alphaproteobacteria; order Rhodobacterales; family Rhodobacteraceae; genus Roseicyclus. The sequence goes on from NZ_CBFIIK010000080.1 coordinate 6,586, forward strand.
CAGCGCTTGCAGCAGCGTAATCAAGACCTGCGCGCTGCAGAAACTTCGGTCGGAACCGCCGAGCGCACGGCCGGATTTCTCGAAGAAGAGATCGCCGTCGTGGAACCCTTGGTGCGCGAGAATATCGCCCCTGCGACGCGGCTGCTTGAGCTGCAGCGCGAATTGGAGCGCGCGCGCGGCGAGCGCGACCGCGCTGCGGTCGGCATCGAACAGGCCCGCTCCGGCATGGACGAACTTCAGACCGAGATCGCCAATGCACAGGCCAATTATCGGCTGCGTGCTTTGGATGAACTCAATGCCGTCGTGGCGGAACAAAGCGAATTGCGCGAAGCGCTGCCGCGCTTGGAAGAGCGCGTCAGCCGTACTGTGATCCGCGCGCCGATGGATGGGATCGTAAGCCAGCTGAATTTCCGCACGGCAGGTGGCTTTGTGACCACTGGTGATGTCGTGGTCGAGCTTGTTCCAACAGGCGAGGCACTGATCATCGAGGCGCGGATTCAGCCGCAAGATATCTCGCGTATTCGCATCGAAGATGCCGTTCGTATCCGTCTTTCGGCGTATGATTCAGCCAAATACGGCACGGTCGATGGCCGTGTTCTGCGTATCAGCCCAGATGCCGTGGTCGATGAACGCTCGGGCACGGCGATGAGCTACTACCTCGTTGACGTCGCCATCGAAGGTGAATTGGTCCTCGAAGAAACCGGCGAGGCCGTCACCTTCATCCCCGGTATGACCGCGACGGTTGACGTCTTGTCGGGCAAGCGGACGGTCTTGGAGTATCTCTGGCAACCGATGGCCAAGGTGCAAGAACTGGCGCTGCGCGACTGATGTATCGGGGCGATCGGGTGAGGGCGAGATGATCAAGCAGCTTTGGTTCAGGCGCATCGTGATCTGGCTCGGTGGGGCAGTGTTGCTGTGGTTTGGCTTTTGGGCGGCACTTGCCTATGGGGCGCAACGCTCCGCCCATCAAGCCGTCGACATGATGCGACAGCAAGGTATCGCCGCCCGTTTCGCCAGCGCCGATGTCACCGGGTTTCCGACGCGTGTCGCCCTGACGCTGGCCGATTTTTCGGTGGGAGACGGAGAGGCGATCTTGTGGTCGACCCAGACAGCCCGGATCGAGGCCGAGGTGACGCGCCCAAATCAGTTTTTCCTCGATCTGTCCCGGTCGCATCGCATCTCGGGCCTTTTCGGATCATGGGCGGTCGATACCGAAAATGCCGGGATGATGGCCTTGTTCTTTCCAAATCTGGACATCCCGGTGGCGGATATTCAATTTGCCGCCCAGACACTTCGCGTCACGGGGCCCGAGATGCCGCAGCTGACGCTTGGCGCTGTCGCGGCCCGGATCACCGATGGCGGCGCTGTGGATGGGCTTTATGACGCCAGTCTGGAACTGCAGGATCTGGATTTGGCGTCGGTCCTAACCACGCTGCCCGCGTCCTTTCAGACCATCCCGCGCCTCGCCTTTGCGGGTAGTTTCGTCTTTGACCGCCCTTGGGACCGCCAGCTGTTTTCGCAAGGATACCCGATTTTGCGGGGGATCGATGTTCGTGGACTGCAACTATCCTTCGGGCCATCCGTTCTGGCCGCCTCGGGCCAATTGACGGTTGCCGATAACGGGCATCTTTCGGGGATGCTGTCGATCACGGTCGACCAATGGCGCCCGATCTTTGAACTGGCCCGTGATCTTGGTTTTGTTGAGCCGGGGATCGAAGACTTCCTGATCGCTGCACTCGATGGGCTGGCCATGGTCGACAACAATCCCGAAGATATCACCGTGCCACTGATGCTGCGCGATGGTCTGGTGTCCTTCGGTGCATTGAGCCTTGGCATGATCCCGGCGGCGCGCTGAACCATCCCGTTTGACGGGGATCAATGCGCCCTGCGCGCACCCTCGCTAGCCTGCCTGCCATGAACAGCTTGCGCGATCAGCTGTCGCGCAGCGTGATGTGACGGGATAGTCTTGAATGAAAATCGAACACGGTACTTGGGTCATCGTCGCCGATGGCGCGAAATATCTCGCCATGCGCAACATCGGCGACGATGTTTTCTTGCAGCTCGAAGTCGTGGCGCAAGAGACAAGCGATCAACCCGCCGCGCGTGATCTTGCCTCGGACCGTCCGGGGCGACGCAATGATGCAAGCCGCGCAACGCCCGATGGCGTCGTCCCATGGGGAAGAAGCGCGATGGAACAAACCGATTGGCACGCGCGCGCCGAGATGGATTTCGCCGTGCGGCTGGCGCAGCAATTAGGCGCATGGGCGGCGGCCAAGCGGTTCCAAAAGCTGGTCGTCATCGCCGCGCCGCATGTGCTGGGCCTATTGCGCGCTGCCTGGGACCAGAGCGTTGCCGCGATGATCATCGCCGAGATCGACAAGGATCTGACAGGCCTTCCCGTGCCGCGGATCGAGACCGTCCTCACCGGGATCGACGCTTGAACCTGTCGCATTAGGCGCGGCGCCTTGCCCAGCCGATCCAGATTTGTCCCAGTCCCAGTGGCACAAGGCTTGCCGCCCCCGCAAGCCCGAGCCCGGAACTGCCCGGCCAAGCAAGGCTTAGCACATCGGCCAGCAACGGCACCCAAAGCGCCGCCCCGATCAACACGAGGCAAAGCGCGATGGCACCCCAGACATAGGGGTTGGCGGTGACATCGTTGCGCAGCACCCCGGCTTCGGCATTGCGCAGGTTGAAGACATTCCACATCTGGGCCAAGGCCAATGTCAAAAATGCCACCGTGATCGCGGCGGGCGGGTCCAACTCCAGCCAAAACAGCGCCAGTCCGAAGGCCCCGAGCGTCGCCAAGGTGATCGCCCCGCCCAACACCGCAAGCAACAGCCAATGTCTTGCCGTCACGATAGGCGCGCTTGGATCACGCGGGGGGCGTGTCATGACATGAGCATCGCCGTGCCCGAACCCCAGCGCGAAGGCAGGGAAAATATCGGTCACCAGATTGAGATAGAGGATTTGCAGCGGCAATAGCGGCGTGGGCAAGCCACCCGCCACGGCAAGACCCACCACCAGCACCTCGCTGACATTGCACGACATCAGGTAAACGACGAAATTGCGGATATTGCCGAAGATCACGCGACCTTGCCGCATCGCGACGATGATGGTCGAAAACGCGTCGTCGCGCAGCACCATATGCGCGGCCTCCTTGGCGACCTCGGTGCCGCGCAGGCCCATCGCGATGCCGATATCGGCCTTTTTCAAGGCCGGGGCGTCGTTCACACCGTCGCCCGTCATCGCCACGACATGGCCTGCCTGCTGATAGAGGGCGACAAGCGTCATCTTGGTTTCCGGCGTGACCCGGGCAAAGACATCGGCGGACAGGATGTCTTGGCGCTGTGCCTCGCTGACGGTGTCGAGCGTCAGATCGGCAAGCGCGCTGCCTTCGATCACCTTCAGCGCGCCATCGCCAAGTCCGGCGGCCATGGCGATCGCATGGGCGGTGTCGGCGTGATCGCCGGTCAGCATCACCACCCGCACACCGGCATCACGGCTTGCCGCGATGGCTTGGGGGACATCGGCCCTGATCGGATCGCGCAGGCAGACAAGGCCGATCAGGGTCAGATCAGCATAGGGATCGGTCGTGGCATCGCGGTGGTGTTTCTTGGCAAGCGCCAAAAGCCGTAGGCCCGATTGCGCGGCCTCGGCGCTGTGCATGGCCCAAGCCTTGCGCGCCTGTGCTGTCATCTGGGTAATGGTGCCGTCATGGGCCATGACATGGCTGCAGATATCCAGCACCGTTTCGGGCGCGCCCTTGACCGTACTCAGCATCCCTGCGGCGTCGCGATGGGTTGTGGCCATCATTTTGCGGACAGGGTCGAAGCCATGCACCGTTTCTACGGGCAGCTCGATCTGGATCAACGTCTCCGGCAGTCCCGCTTGCGCGATGGGGCGCAAAAGCGCCTGTTCCATCGGGTCGCCAAGCCCCCCCTCGGTCGAACCGTCGCCCAGATGGGCCGTGTTGCACAAGGCCCCCACCCGCAGCGCCCACAAAAGCCGCGGGTCGTCGGCCGGTGAGACCGGCTTACCCCCATCATCAAAGCGCAACCCCGCCGTATTCGGCGTGAGGTCGATCCGCTGATCCTCGAACAGATAGGCCACCGCGGTCATGCGGTTCTCGGTCAGCGTGCCGGTCTTGTCGGTCAAGATGACGGTCGTGGCCCCCAGCGTCTCGACCGAGGAAAGGCGCGTGATCAGCGCATTATGCGCGCTCATCCGCCACATCCCCCGCGCAAGGCTTAGCGTCGCGACCACCGGCAAGCCTTCGGGCACGGCGGCGACGGCCAAGGCCACGCCGGTTTGGATCATCTCGGTCATCGCGTGCCCGCGCAGCAGCCCCACACCGATCGTCAAAAGCGCAAGGCCAAGCGTCAGCCACACCAGCCGATGACCCAGCTTGTCGAGCCGCTTTTCCAAAGGCGCGACCTCGCCCTTGGCGCTTTGCACCAATGCGCTGATCCGGCCAAGCTCGGTGCTCATGCCGGTGGCGACGACAAGGCCCTCACCCGTGCCTTGCGTGATCGCCGTTCCCTTGTAGGCGATATTGGCATGCGCCGGGCTGGTCGGATCATCGGCGCATACCGCCGTCGTTTTGATGACCGGCACCGACTCGCCGGTCAGGATGGACTCATCGACTTGCAGATTGTCGCCCATCGTCAGGCGCAGATCGGCGGTCACCACATCGCCCGGTTCAAGCACGACCAGATCGCCCGGCACCAGATCGCGGGCGTTGATCATGCGCTGTGATCCATCGCGACGCACGCGGCTGCGCACCTCGGCGATCCGCATCAACGCCTCCATCGAGCGGGTGCCCTTGAGTTCGGTGAAAAAACCGATAGCGCCGTTGATCAGCAATACGACAAGGATCGCCACCGCCTCGGGCAGATCGCCCAGAAGGAATGAGAAGATCGCCGCCGCCGCCAAGAGCCAGACGATCACGCTCTCCATCTGGTGCAGCAGGATCGACAACACCCCTTTGGGCCGTTTGCGGCGCAGCATGTTCGGCCCGAAGCGGTGCTGACGTTGGGCGGCCTCGTCATCGCTCAGCCCATGGGACAGCTCTGCATCAAGTGCTGCCGCCACGGCATCGGGTAGCATCGCATGGGCGGCGATGCGGTCAGTTTCGATGATCGGCATCGGGTGCATCTAGACCGGCGTTGCATGCCGTGTTTGCGTGATGGCCTTGGTGCGTTTCTCGGTCTCGTGAAGGATATCCTCGGCGGCCTCGCTTTCGGCGGTCGCGATCCGCCCGGCGCAATGTGCGCAAAGGCTCAACCAATGCTGCATATCCTCGGCCATGCGTTCGTAGGAATGGCGCTGCCATTCCGAGATCGCCTGCAATGCCGCCGCGGGTTCGGGCGTTTTCCCGTTCATCTCTTGCAAGATCGCCAAGGCCGATCGCACCGCTGCATGGCGACGCGCATACCATGCGTTGCAATAGGCCTCGGCTTCGTCGAGGACGCCATCTTGCGCGCGCCAGAATTGCTCGAGTTGCGGCGCCCAGGACGGGTTCATCGCCATCATCCCTTGGATCTGTTTCATCATGTCGGTGACACGCGGTGTGAGGTCTTTCTTGGGCACGGCGCTTTCTCCCTTTTCGAGCTGCGTTTCGCCTTTCTCGACCGGCTTCGAAAACTGCGCGTTAACCCAGGTTATCGGCCCGGCTTCATGCGCGGAAACCGGCCCCTTTTCGCGCTCTGGGCGGCTTGTCGGGTTTGCGTGTCGTCAATGCAGGGCAGGGCGCGGTGGCGTTTGTTCGGTTCGAAGATGTCTCCGACGATCGGATGGGGAGTGATCACGCGATGCAACATGCGCCATGGTCGATAAAGGGCCATCCTGTGTCCGCGTATTGGAACATGGGCTGCCCGAATGCCAATGCCGCCTTTGCCGGGCTGATCGGCCATTCCATACGCGAGATGCGCGCGCGTTGCGTGCTGCAGCTTGCCGGCGACAAGGCCCGCTATGTCTTCTTGCCCTTCGAGGGGTGGTTGGTCGTCTCCAAGGTCGACCCGGATGGCGCGCGCCAGATCGTCGATTTCGTCCTGCCGGGTGACGCCTTTGATCCCGCCTCGGCCCGCGCGGCGATTGCCGCGGCGGATGTGGCGGCATTGGATCATGTGCGGCTTGCGGTCATCCCGCGCGACGGGTGGCACCGCTATCTGGCCGCGCATCACGCGGCATGGGCGCTGTTCAGCCGCCAAACCGCCGCCGGATATTCAAGGATGGCCGAGCGTATGCTGCGCTTGGGCAAAAGCAGCGCCGAGACCCGTATCGCCTATGCGATGTGCGAGCTGTGCCTGCGCGTAAATCCTTTCGGCCTTGTGGCGGGGCGCGCCTTTCGCTTGCCGCTGACGCAACAGGTTTTGGGGGAATACGTCGGGCTCTCTTCGGTCCATGTCAATCGCACCATTCGTGCCATGGCGCGTGCGGGTGTGCTGGATTATCGCGGCCAGATCGAGGTCATGATCCATGATCTGCCCGCACTCGCCGCAATGGCGCAGATCGATCCGGAGGAGTTGAAGATCGCGATCATCCCATCGCCCGAGTGATCGCTAGCGTTGAAAAACATAGCTGCCCGGTGCGGGGGTCATCGCGCGGTATGGCCCCCGCGAGGTGCCAAGGGCTGGTGGTGCCACGGGCTTGCCAGATCTTCCCGCCAGCCACTCGGCCCATGCCGGCCACCATGACCCCTCGTGATCTTGCGCCCGTGCCAGCCATGCATCGGCCGATAGATAGGCAGCACCCTTGGCC
>NZ_CBFIIK010000081.1:0-13262 GCF_965662675.1 Roseicyclus sp.
TGTCGTTCAACCTCGATGTGTGGGAAAGCTTGACCCCCGCGCAGCAGAAGATCGTCGAGATCGCCTGCGAGGCAACACATGCCAACAACTTCTCCATGTCGCTGGCGGAAAACGGCGCGGCGCTGTCGCGTCTGCAGTCGGCCGGCGTGCAGGCGCGTGAATTCCCCGAGGACGTCTGGGACGCCTTCGGTCGCGCGGCGGCAGAGGTGAATGCCGAGAACATGACCGATCCGCTTTATGCGCAGATCCATGAGAGCTTCGCCGCTTCCATGGCATCTACCTCGGCATGGTGGGATCTGGGCGATGGCGAGTACATCCGCCAGCGTAACCGCGTGAACGCGGGCTGATCTGCCTGAGGCAAATCGCATCCTGCCCGGCGCAATCCGCGCCGGGCAGGATGTCCTTTTTTCGTGATCCGAGACTCTACGCGCCCCGCTGTGGGCTTGCGTTCCGGGGGACCGCCGCATGATCGACTTCATCTTGTGGGTGCTGCAAAATATCGCCTTGGCACCCTACAACCTGTTTCTTGCCATCACCAATCCGGGCCTTTGGCTGAACTGGGCCGATCCCCAGGCGGTGATGCGCTTTATCTACTACGGTGCCTCGGTCGAGCTGTTCTTCTTCGCCATTACCACCTTCATCTTTATCACCGCGCTCGGCATGGTCTGGAAGCGCGAGATCTTGTGGTGGGGTGTGCGTATCCTAGAGGGCGTGGCCAACACGGTCGGGCGCACCGCAGCTTGGGCGGGGCTTTTCATGGTCTTCGTGCAGGTGATCATCGTGTTCTTGCAGCGGATCTTCCGTGTTGCGGAAATCCAGATCGGCCCCTTCGGAACCGCCTTTGCGCAAGACCTGAGCTGGTGGGCCGAAAGCCTGAAATTTCATAACGCCATGGTCGTGTGCCTTTGCGTTTCCTACACCTTCGTGCAGGGCGGCCATGTGCGCGTCGATCTTGTCTATTCAGCGGTGAAATTCCGCACCAAGAAGATGATCGACATGTTCGGCTGCCTGTTTTTCATGCTGCCGATGGTGACCATCACCTATCTTTATTCGTGGTTCTTCATGTGGCGTCACCTGATGACGCCGACGGTCACCTCGACCAGCGATCTGGATCGGATGCTGGCGCAGGCGCGGATCTTCAAATGGAATGTCGAAACCATCGGGTTCAGCCCGAATGGCTTCAACGCCTATTTCCTGTTCAAGGTCTTGATCGTCTTGTTCTGCGTCTTGGTGTTCTTGCAGGCGATCGCCTTTTTCTGGCGGTCCTACCTCGAATGGCGCGAGGGCGAGGAGAGCGCGGGCAAGTATCAAGACCGCGACAGGCTGGGCGACGAGACACAAGAGATCGCACAGGCCGCACACTAGCGATGAGCCGGTCATCCGGCACTTACAGACAAGCAAGCGCGCGCGCTTAGCCAAGGGGACGAGAGAGCATGCTTTTCGGATTGGATGGGGTCGAGATCGGTCTGGTGATCGTCTTCCTCACGCTTTTCGCTGGGATCATGACCGGTTTTCCGGTGGCCTTCGCCATCGGTGGTGCCGGCGCGATCTCATTCGCCATCATCGCGGCACTCGATAGCGCGGGGCTTTTGATCCACGAGGCGATCGACAGCGGCTCGGCGGAATACGCGGCGCTTTTGGCCGAAGGGGTGATCCGCGAAAGCATATCGGTTTTCCGATACCCTGAACTGCCGCGCGTGGAAGTGGCGCTGTTCCCCGGTGGCTGGGAACAGGCGATGGAGCGCAACCTGTCCTTCATGGTCAACCGCATGAACGAGCGCGTGATCGCGGGCCAATCCATCGAGACGCTCTTGGCGGTGTTGATGTTCGTGATGATGGGCATCGTGCTGGAGCGCTCGAAGATCGCCGAGGATCTGCTGACCACCATGGCGCGGGTCTTTGGCCCGCTGCCGGGCGGTCTGGCCGTGTCGATCGTGATCGTGGGCGCCTTCCTCGCCGCCTCGACCGGGATTGTCGGCGCGACCGTGGTGACGATGGGCTTGCTCGCGCTGCCCACCATGCTGCGCAACAATTATTCGCCGGAACTGGCGACAGGGGTCATCGCGGCATCGGGCACATTGGGCCAGATCATTCCGCCCTCGATCGTGATCGTTTTGCTTGGCACCTTGGTCGGCGATCTTTACGCGACTGGCCAGGAAACGCGCGCCCAGCTTGCAGGCTGCACCGACGCGTTGACCTATCTGGCAAAGCCCGCCGTCTTGTCGGTCGGCACGCTGTTCCAAGCCGCGCTCTTGCCGGGGCTGTTCCTTGCGCTTCTCTACGGGCTTTACGCCTTTGGCTTTGCGTTGTGGAAACCCGCAAGCGCCCCGCCGGTGCAAATCAGCGGTTCCGCGGGCGAGCCCGTGACCCGCAATGAGGCACTGACCTGGTACCTTGCGGCACCAGTTGCGTTGATCCTTGCTGTCGTACTCGGCGCTGGCGGCGGTGTGATCGGCAGCCAAGCGATCTCGGTCTCGGATTACGCCGAGCGCGAGGACACGGCGATGCTGCGCACCAGTGTATCAGAGCAGTGTCAGGCGGCGATGATTGACCTGCATGGGCAGGAGATGTGGGATGCTTCGGTCGCGCAGCGCGCGGCCATGGCCGCGGCAGGCGATACCGGAGAGGTTGTCCTCTTGACCGAGGACGAGCGCACCGCGGCACTTGAGCGTGCCTTGAGCGATGCCGCACCCATCGGCAGCGGCGTGGCGACGATCTTCACCATGCTGGCGCTTTTGCTGATCCTTGCGCGCGGCGTCTCTCCCTCGTCCAACCCCGCGCCGCTGATCGCGGGCGGTGTCGGCGTGGTGCTGGCGCTGATCTGCGACATGCTGTTCATCGGTCCGCTGACGGGCAATGGCGCGACCTTCCTGATCCTTGCCATCCCGTTCTTCATCGCGCTTTACGGCGCGCGGGTGGCGATGATGCGCCTGTCGCAAAACGAGCTTTTGCGCGTGGTCTTCCCGCCGCTTGTGTTGATCGTGGCGGTGCTGGGCTCGATCTTGGGCGGCATCACCAACCCGACGCCCGCCGCGGCGCTTGGTGCGGCAGGGGCCATTATGCTGGCGGCCTATCGCAAGCTGAAGGAAGAGAACGGCAAGTCCAAGATCATCATCTGGGCCAGCTTCGCGCTGATCATCATGATCTTGTTCGGCGTGAATTTCGACCTGCGCATCACGCGCGAGGTGGTGCCGGTGCAAGACTGGATCGCCTATTTCATCGCGCAGATCGCCTATCACTTCGCGTTCTTCGGGCTGTTGTTCAGCGCGTGGGTTTTGTTCCGAACGAATATCCTGAGCCCTGTGGTGCGTGAAACCGCCAAGGTGACCTCGATGGTGTTCACCATTTTGATCGGCTCGCAGCTGTTGAACCTGGTGCTGATCTCCTTCGGGGGCGAGCATCACATCCAGCAATATCTGCGGAGTTTCGATAACGAAATCGTCGTCTTCTTCGTGGTGATGGCGATTTTGTTCATCTTGGGCTTCGTGCTCGATTTCCTCGAGATCATCTATATCGTGATCCCCATCGTGGGGCCGGTGATTTATGGTGGCACACTCGATCCGGCATGGGTGACGATCATGATCGCGATCAACCTCCAGACCTCGTTCCTGACGCCGCCTTTCGGATTTGCCCTGTTCTACTTGCGCGGGGTGGCACCAAGCAGCGTGACGACGGGCCATATCTATCGCGGGGTGATCCCCTTCGTGGGGATACAGGTCCTGTGCTTGGTCTTGCTCTACATGTTCCCGGGGATCGTGACGATCCTGCCCCGCTTGCTGGGGTAAGGGAGCCACGCCATAGAGACATGTTGACGGGGGGCCAAACGCCCCCCGTTTGCATTCGCGGATATGGGCGCGACAGCTGGGTGCGGTAAGGATCACGGGGGGCTGTCTGCCCCCCTCTGGTCGCGTGCCGCGACCATTCACCCCCCGAGGATATTTTCGAAACGAAGAAGAGGCGGTGTCGCGCTTAGTCTTCGGCGCGCAGATCGGGCAGGGTGATCTGTGCCACCTGTTGCGCGATGGGTTCCACCGACAGGGGATGGACATGGTTGGAATAGCGCGATGGATCGCCGAGCGCCTTCCACTGGCCATCGACATAGACCTCGATCGCGGGAAAGCGGGCCTTGTAGCCCATCTTCGCCGAACCCGGCACCCAATAGCCGAGGTAGACATAAGGCAGCCCCGCCTCACGCGCGAGCGTCACATGATCGAGGATCACATGGGTGCCAAGGCTGTCTGCTGTGCGGTCGGGATCGAAGAAGGAATAGACGAGGCTGAGCCCGTCATCGAGTATGTCGGTCAAGCAAACGGCCGCCAGCGTGTCATCGGGATCGCGGTACTCGACCACGCGCGAGCGCACGGGTGTTTCTTCGATCATCGCGGCGAATTCGAAGACATCCATATCGGCCATGCCACCATCGGCGTGGCGGGCATCGAGATAGCGGCGGAACAGGTCATATTGCGCCTCGGTGGCCCAAGCCGAACGCGAGACCCGCGCAAGTGTTGCATTGCGCCGCAAGATACGCCGGTGGCGACGCAATGGTGCGAAATCGGCCACGCGGATGCGTGCGGACAGGCAAGCCGCACAATCCGCGCAAGACGGGCGGTACAGCACGTTTTGCGACCTGCGGAAGCCTTGCTTGGACAGGGCGTTGTTGAGTTTCTCAGCCTGTTCGCCCTGCAGCGCCGTGAACAGCTTGCGTTCTCGACGCCCATCGAGATAAGGGCACTTTTGCGGTGCCGTGACATAGAATTGGGTCGCGATGGGCAGTGTGTGGCGCATGAGAGATTATCGGCCCGGGCCGGTCCAAAGCATTGTTCTTGAAATTGCACCAGGCGCCGCAGAGGCCGCAACAGGTTTTTTCGGCATTGGGCCGAATACTCAGCGCGGTCTGTTGATCGCGGCCGATCCGATCAGCCTGTCATGCAGGCCTTGGTGGCGCGCGCCGAGGGCAATCATCACGATCGAGATCAGTTGCAAGAGCACGAAGCCCGTCGCGGTCATGAACAAAAGCGTATGCAACACTGCCTCGCCACGTGACAGGGGCGCGCCGCTCGCCCCGCGCAGTTCGATGTTCATCAAGCGCATGCCCAGCGTCGCCGAACGAGAGGCGATCGTCGCGCTGCGATAGATGAAATCGACGGTGATATAGACCAGGGGCCAGACCCACCACAGCAAGCTGAGCGTGAGAAGGCCCAATGTGAAGGTGATGGCGATCACGATGATCACATCCACGATCCAGGCGAACAGTCGCTTGGCGGGGACACCATCATAGAATGGATGGTCGTGATCGGGATCGGGCAGGGCGTTGGTCATGGGCAACGACATGGCGGCATTCCACGAAATTTGGAATAAAAAAGCACAGGCCCGCGCGACCCAAAGGTCGCGCGGCGCGGATTCGGTTCAGGTGGCTACGGTGTCGGGCGCGGTTGCGGCCTTGCGCGTATCGGCGCGGTCTTGCAGGAATTGATCGAATTCAGCCTTGTCCTTGGCTTCGCGCAGGCGGTGCAAGAAGGCTTCGAAGGCGTCTTGCTCTTCTTGCAGGCGACGAAGCGTATCGGCCTTGTAGGCATCGAAGGCGGCATTGCCCGTGCTGCGGTTGATGGCCTGGTCAAAGGCGATATCATGGCGTTTCTTGCAAGATGTGCTGAACATACGTTTACTCCAGATCATATAGGCGAGAAGGGCGAGGCCGGCGGGCCAGAACAAGATGAAGGCAAGCACCATGGCCGCGATCCATGCGCCCTTGCCCTTTTCGTCAAGCCAAGCCTCGCTGCGGGAAAACCAATTTCCACCCCCGACGCGGGTAGAAGTAGCGGTAAGTGTGGATGCCATCGCGTGGTCCTTTCGCAGGTATGTTAATGTTAATCACATTCACAAACATGGGTGCCATGATGCGCAATGCAAGGGGTGCTTGCGAAAAAAGTGAAGCCAATTAACATGAGGGCGGCCATCGCGCTTTTACCTTGCACTTGCGCATCGCCTTGCGCTATCCCGCCCCGCACGGACAGTTGGCCGAGTGGTCGAAGGCGCACGCCTGGAAAGTGTGTAGGCGGGGAACCGTCTCGAGGGTTCGAATCCCTCACTGTCCGCCATCACCCTTTGATTTTATTACATATTTTAGATTTAATCCGCCCTGTTACCATAATGGCTCCCCTTTGGGAGCGTGGCTGTAATGCCTACTTCAAGGTCAACCGCATCCACTTTGGGGGTTACTTGACCCCTTCGCCAGCCAAGTCGAACCGTTCACCGAGGGGGCACCCCCCTAACCAAGCCCCCCTACGCGTCAGAAAGGCCCTTGTTTGATAAGTGCTTTTTAAATTCGTTGGGTAATTTCGTTTGGGTCCAAGGTCCGAGACGCGATGTGCCATCTCTCAGGTCCAAGGCACCCGATCCAATGTCGTTGGACCGAGGTGTTCTGTCCAAAGTTGCCGGACTGAGGCTCCCGGTTCAGGGGGGCCGGTTCTGGGAGCGTGGTCCTTGGTTTGTATGGCTCAGCTTCAAGCGACTAACCGAAAGCGTCTCGCGAGTTCGAAGCTCGTTTGCCCCGCCTATTCTGCACCGCCGATGCGCACCTGCCCACCTGCGCCGGGCTTTGCCGCGGTCGAGATCCCCGGTGAACGCGAGCGCAACCATCATCAAGCTGCGCACGAATTGATCCATGTGCCCGAGGAAACATGGGACCAGATCGTTGCACTGCCGGCGCAGTCAGTCACACCGCTTGCCGACGAAGCCTCAGGCAAGACGTCATAAATCTTGTGCGCCGCCGCGATGGATGATTGATTTGGTCATGATCATTTGGGGCTGCATCGATGGCTGAGACTGTTTTGTTCACCGCCATGAAAGATGGCACGCGCGAGGAATACACGCTTCTCGCGCGGTTGGAGAAACCCTTTCTCGCCCTCACGGCCGATCGTGTCTTGGACGAATTACGCCGCGCGGATGAGGTGCCTGCACCATTTGCCGGTGGCCGCCGCGTTTTCATGAAACTCGCCAAGGCGCTCGAGCACCTCAAGAAGCTCATTTTCATCCGGTCGTGTTCTATCAACAACCCCGCTTGATCGAAGGGCGTCGCCCAGCGCCTCTTTCGTCCAGCTGACGATAGCCTTCCACTCGGCGGGTGTCTTGGACTTCACTGACTCCTCCTAAGTCGTCGACGGCAATGGGTAGGAAGCTGCCGATGACGGAGGTAACTGGCAAGCGTCCTACGTCCTTGCCGCCTCGAACGCCGTCCAAGCCGCTTCGAAGGCGGCGAAGTCAAAACCTTCTGCGCGCGCGGCGTTCAGGACGATCTTTTCGGTGTCCAACAGCTTCGCAATCGCGCCCGCAAGTGCCGCCTCGTAGCCCAAAGGGATCACCAATGCGCCATGCCGGTCGGCGTGGATGAGATCGCCATCCGCAATGCTTAAGCCAAAGATGTTCACTGACGTTGCGATCTCGCGGACATGCACGAAGCCGTGGCTTGGGCCGATACTGCCCGCGATCACCGGGAAACCCTCGGGCAAATCGCCAAGATCGCGCATCACCCCGTTGGTCAGCGCGCCGCTGAGGCCGAAGCCTTTATGCACAGTTGTGTTGATCTCGCCCCAATAGGCACCGATGGCATTGGCTCCATCCATATCTTCAACCACCGCGATGGCGGGGCGGGGGCCAGTGGCCATATGCTTGTAATAGGCCATGCGGCGTGCGCGGATCACATCGGCGGGCTCGCTGGGCGGGGCGAGTGCCGCGATCCGGGCGGTGCGCGCATAGCCCACGATTGCACCTGCCTGCGGTGCGCTGCACAGCATCGTGCCGCGGGTGAAGCGGTCAAAGCCGCGCTTGCCTTCCACCACCTCGATGGCGTTGCACACGGTGGGCGTATCGACCGCCCGCAAAAGTTGCATTAGTGCCGCATCCATCAATGGTCTCCCTTCAGGCGTGTCACTCAAGAGCCGTGGCCGATAAGGGCCGCGCCCTCGGCCATGGCGGCCAGCTTGGCATAGGCGATATCGGGATCGACAGCGCCAAAGCCCGCGAAGGTACCAAACCCGCAATCCGAGCCCGCGATCACCCGCTCTGTGCCCACGATGTCGACGAAGCGCTGCAAGCGCTGGGCCACCAGCTCGGGGTGTTCGACGAAATTGGTCGTGGTGTCGAGGACACCGGGCACAAGGATCTTGTCGTCAGGAATATCGGCGCGGCGGTCGTGGAACACCGCCCATTCATGGGCGTGCCTTGGGTTCGATGTCTCGAACAGTACATAGCGCGCCTTGGCCGACATCAGCGTGTCGAACATCTTGGCCATCGGGATATCGCAGATATGGGGCCCCTCGTAATTGCCCCAGCAGATATGCACGCGCACACGCTCTTGCGGGATATCGCGCAGGGCATGGTTCAGCACCTCGACATGGCTGGCCGCGACCTTGACGAAATCGGCATCGTCAAGCTCGGGGAACAGCATGTGCCGCGAGAGCGCCAGATCGGGGCAATCAAGCTGCAGATCGAGGCCCGCCGCAATGATGGTCTCGTATTCTTCCTTCATCGCATCGGCGAGTGCGGCCAGATAGGCCTCGCGCGTGGGGTAATGCGCATTGGGCAAGAATAGCGAGATCACACCGGGCGAGGCGGCATTCATGAACCCCCGGCTTGCGCCATGCTGGGCCATCGCCGCCTTGAGATTGGCGATATCCTTTTGCAACTCACCTTGCCCCTTTGAGGCGACGGGTCCCACGCATTTGGGCCGTGAATAGCGCGGCGAGCCACCATCATCGGCAAGCTTTTTCAAGAAACTGGGGAAAAGTTGCAGATCGCGCGGCGGGCTGCGCGGCGTGTCGCCATCGAAGCCGGTGTAGCGATCCTTGACATAGGTGGCGTAGCTGATCTTGGAGGTTTCGCCATCCGAGACGATATCGACCCCCGCCGCGACTTGCCGCGCTACCGTGTGTGAAACAGCCGCCGTCATGCAGGCGTCAAAGCCGGCTTGATCGTAATCTTGCCCATGTTCTCGGGCAAAGATGAAATCCACGACATCTTGGCCGCGCGGCAGGCTGCCGACATGGGTGGTCATGATCTTGGGCATGGTGCGGTCCCCCTTCGGGTTCGGATCGGTCAGGGTTTTTGGGTCGGTCCGGCCGGGTCATCGGTGCCGATCACATGGTAAAGCGCGGCCTCGCCCGACATCGACGGCGTCAGGCGATAGGCGAGATCCGCTGGCACCGACATTGTGTCGCCCTTGGCCAGCGTGGCGCTGCCCCCCTGCCAATCGACGCGCCAATGCCCCTTGACGGGCATCAAGACGGCGGGGCGGCCATGCAGGCGGGGCGCATCGCCTGCCGAGCCGCGCGTGATGAAATGCACCTCGAAACCCGGGCGGTCGCGCAAGATGCCATCGGCCCCGATCACCTTGGCGGGGGCGCGGTCCGAAAGGGCCACGAGATCCCAATAGCGCGCGACATGGTTGGGCAACACATCGGCGGTGGTCAGTTCGGCCCGCTTGGCAAGCTCATCTGGCCCCAAAACAGGCATGGGCTTGACGCCTTCGGGCAGCGCCTCGCCCTTCTTGGTATCGTAAAGCTTGCCTGTCTCGGCCAAGATCAACCCGTGGGATTTGGCCTCTTCGACCACTTGGGGGGCCCATTTCACCCCACCTCCCGCATCATCGCCGCCCAAAATGGCCATGATCATCCCGTAATCGGTGCCGATATTCTCAAACCCGCGGAAAATGCCGGTGGGGATGTTGATGATATCGCCCTCTTCCAGCACCACCTCGCCCGCATTGCCCCAGCGCCCCCAGAAAAAGCGCCAGCGCCCCGAGAGGACAAAGAACACCTCGGCGGTGTTGTGATCATGCAGTGAGTTGCGGCATTTCGGCGGTTGGCCCGCCGCCCCGATGTTGAAGCCGTGCTTGATCGAGATATGGACATGCTGATCGGGGCTTTCTGACACGCCGCCGCCGATGATGGTAAAGTTTTCCTTCTGGTTGGAACCGGGGGTATGCGCGTCGATAAAGGCGGTCTTGCAAGGGTGCAGGTCGCCGTAGCGGACGATGCGGGTTTCCATCTCGAGGGGTGTCATCGCGTTTTGTCCTTGATCAACATGAAGGGCGGTTCTGTGTGGAGGCGCGATCAAACGCTGCCAGTGGCCATCAAGATCTGTTTCCAGATCGCGGTTTCATCGAACAGCGTCCATTCGCGGCGCAGCTGTGCGCGGGCGTTGCCATGTCGACCATATTCGGCATGGGTGATGCCCATCACATGCACCTCTGCGCCAGTTGGGCGGCCGAACATGCCCCAGCCATCATGCGTGCCGGTCAAGCTCCAGCGGATCGCGGCGCGCGGGGGCATGTCGGGGTCGGTGCGTCCGATTTGGTGGTGGATGACAAATGCGGCCGAGGGGAAGGCCGCGCGCAGCCCCATCCAGAGATTGGTGGCCGCAGCGGGACCATGCACCGTGACATGACCGGGATATTCGAGATGCGCCGCGCGGTCGTATTCCGCCCCGACCGCCGCCATGTCGGCGCCCATGATCCGGCTCAGCATCTCGCCCAGACGCGCGCCCCACGGGTCGTCATTGCCGCGCCCCTGATAGGGGCCAGCGATGTCGTTGGCCGGGCTGCACGGCTTGACGCAGGCCGAAGGCCCGCCCTCGCGCGCGATCAGGTCGCGGGCATAGTCGGCCGGGTCCCAGCCCATCTGGCGCACGATCGCACCTTGGTCGCGGATCAGCCATTCATCGTCGATCTTGTTATCCTTGGCATGGCAATCGGCCATGATCCGATAGACCAGCTTTTTGCCCGTGGCCTTGCCATAGACGCCATCGCCCGCATGCGTGGCCGTCGACAAGA
This sequence comes from Roseicyclus sp., assembly GCF_965662675.1. Classification (GTDB taxonomy): domain Bacteria; phylum Pseudomonadota; class Alphaproteobacteria; order Rhodobacterales; family Rhodobacteraceae; genus Roseicyclus. The sequence continues at coordinate 10,829 of NZ_CBFIIK010000081.1, forward strand.
TGCGGTGCGACGACAGCATCCCGGCCTCGGGCGTTCCCGACCAGATCACATCTTCGCCCAAAAGCTGACGGTCGGGAAACTCGGCCAAGGTGGCCATGGTCGCCGCAATCACACCCCTATTGCCGCGCACCACAGAACCGGGTGAGCGCACGATGATGTCAGCTGCGTAGTAATCGTGCAGCGTGGCAATCGCGCGGCCTTCCCAGATCTCTTGGGTGATGCCCAAGATGTAATCGGGAAAGTCACTGAACTTTGGGTCAAAGCCCTTCATGATGTCCATCCTTCGGGAATGCGCGCTGAGCTGCGCAAGATCAGCGGGCCCGCGATCTCGATCTTTTGGGTCGGGCGATCAGGGTTTTCGATCTGACCCAGAAGCGTGTCCACCGTTGCTTCGACCATGCGGTTCAGCGGTTGGCGCAGGCTGGTCAGATCATAGGCTGGCCACGCGGCAAGCGGGACATCGTCATAGCCCACGACGCTGACGTCTTGGGGAATGCGCAGGCCCAATTCGCTGCGCAGCACGTCCATGACGGCGAATGCCATGTGGTCGTTGCCCACAAAAATCGCATCGGGCGGATCGGGGCGCTGCATCAGGACGCGGGCGGCTGTGGCTGCGGCCTCGCGCGTATACATACCGTCGATCTCGGCCAAGGGGGTGATGCCTGCCGCAGCCAAGCCTCGCTGAAAGCCCAAGGTCCGGTCGCGCCCTGTCGATGAACCTTGCCAGCCCATGATATGGGCGATCCGTCGATGCCCGCCTGCCAGCAAGAACTCCGCCACCTTTTGGCCGCCGCCGATATTGTCGGAGGTCACTGTCGACAGGCCCGAGCCATCTTGCCCGCGGTTGAACATCACCACCGGAATACCCGACGCCGCGCAGCGCTCGGTCAGGCCAAACGACATCGAGACCGAGGCGGTCACGATCCCGTCGACTTGGTAGCCCATCAATTCCTGAACCGTACTTTCGATCTGGTCGCTGGCGTTGGAGACCATGAAAACGAGGATGTGATAGCCCTGTGCCTGCAGCGCGCGCGACAGCCGTTCAAGGGCAACGGGGTAGAACTGGTTTTCCAGATAGGCGACCAACAGGCCGATGATCCGGCTTTTGCCCGATTTCATCGCGCGCGCCATGGCGTTGGGGCGATAGCCCAGCTGCTCGGCCGCCGCGCGCACCTTGGCGATGGTCGCAGGACTGGCCGAGGCGCCCGAGAACACCCGGCTGACCGCCGATTGGCTGACCCCCGCCATGCGCGCAACGTCAAGCGATGTGATGCGCTGCTCGGCCATCAGGGGGCCATCGGTTCAAAGAGGGGGGCGATGGTCACGCGGTCCTCCAATCGGGCAGGGGGATCGCGCCCGGCACGCGGGCCTTGTTGAATTCCCGCATTCTGCCCAGCACATCGACACCGATCTGCCGATAGGCATCCAGCAGGTCGACCAAGACCCAATTCTCGCGGATCAGATCGCCTTCGAGCCGCCAGAAATCGAGGCTGCGCAGCAAGATTTCCTGCCCTGCCGGCGCGATGCCCATCCAGCCATCGCCCGTGATCGTCAGCCGCATATTGGGCCAGCCGGTTTCGCAGACATAATCACCTTCCGCGATCCAGTGGCTTTGAAGCGCGCCCATCGCGTCAAGCTTGCGGTCGGGCATGCCGCGCAGGAACGGGCCTTGGTGCCAATTGCGAAACCCCGATATGCCGCGCGATGTGCCGATGCCTGCAGGCCCATACCAGTTGAAGCGCGGGTGCCAATATTGATCGAGCCGCATGACCGCCGGGTCGGGATTGCCGGGGAATTTGCACAGATCGGTCAGCATCGCGATGACATGATCGAGCGCCTTTTGTCCATCGCCCGAGACCGCCAGCCCATCGCCGCTGAGCGGCGCAGGCGTGGCGAGAAAGGCACCAAGCTGCGGCGCCATCGGCCACGCGCGTGCTTGCATCATCAATTCGGGGATGTCCCAGATCGCCTGCATCTCGGTGACCTGACCATCGGTAATCTCGAAATACTCGTGATAGCGCATATGCGCCAGATGCCCGGTCGGCGGTATGCCAAGGAAGGGCGCAAGAAAGCTGCCCATGTATTGGCCCATGCAGCCGATCCAATCCTGCCCCTCGGGCGTGGTGCCGGCCATGACGATCATGTCGCGCCGTTCCAGATCGGGCAGGGCGGCCAATAGCGGCAGGACGCAATCATCGATAAGATTTTGCACATCGCCAAAAGGGTGGCACATGCGGATCTTGGCGCCCGGGGCAAAGAGTGCCTCTGCCGCCGCTGCCGCGCCCTCGGGCGTTACCGCTTCAAGCGCGCGGCGATAGGGGGCAATCAGCGCCTTGAGGGCCGTGGGCGTCATCACAATGCCGCCTCGCCATAAGGCACATTGCCCCCGCCATAGCGGCGCACGCGGATGTTGCACTGCTCGGCGTGGCCGACA
>NZ_CBFIIK010000082.1:0-12885 GCF_965662675.1 Roseicyclus sp.
CGGTTTCAATTATCTCCCTTGTCCATGAAGCACTAAGAACCTCCATGCCTACCAAATCGGGGAAAAGCCATTTGTTGCCGCCCCTTCCTCTGTTGTTCCTTGACCGTTTCTCATCAATTCTTTTGGAAAATATCTCCCGATCTTCTCTCAAAAACTCCGAAAGCTTTGGGTATAGGTCGACTTCTAAATATTCTGTTTGAGATGGTGACTCAGGATCTTTGAGTAAAGTGTCATCGCGAGGCTCGGCTGTTTCACAGTCAACGCCACTGATCTTACTTGCATAGAAATACTTTCGAGGTCTTCCCTCTGTTGTGCGAATGTCGGGATACTTCCTCTCTAGATTTTGTCGCTGCGCCCCAATTTCGGCAACAATCTGTGTGAGCATTGTCTCCTTCGTATCGAGCGGAGTAACCTTAGCCTGACTTCGCCGTCGCTTTTCTTCAACTTCTTCGGGGAAGTTGGCCACGATCCATTCTGCAATTTGTCTCGCGGTGTAGCGGGTTTCGGGGTTGTTCCTAAGAAAATCGGTTACATACCGTTGAATACTGAAACTCATTTTACCTCACTCACACATCCACATCCTCAACAAACCGCGCATTCTCCTGAATATACTGGAACCGCATTTCCGGCTTCTTTCCCATCAGCCGCTCCACCAGATCGCCCGTTTCGCCCGGCGCGTCCTCGTCCACGCTGACGCGGATCAGCTTGCGCGTCGCGGGGTCCATCGTGGTGTCTTTCAAATCCTTGGCGTCCATCTCGCCCAGACCCTTGAAGCGTGAGACGTCGATCTTGCCCTTGCCGCCAATACCCTTGGCCAACCACTGAGCCTTTTCCGCCTCGTCCAGACAATAAACGCGCTTGGCGCCTTGGGTCAGGCGAAACAGCGGCGGGCAGGCCAGATACAGATGCCCCCGGTCGATCATCGGCCGCATCTGGGTGAAGAAAAACGTCATCAGAAGGGCTGCGATATGCGCCCCGTCCACATCGGCGTCAGTCATGATGATGACCTTGTCGTACCGCAGGTCATCGACGTTGAACTTGGTTCCCATCCCCACGCCAAGCGCTTGGCACAGATCGGAAATCTCGGCATTCGAGGTCAGCTTGCCCGAGGCCGCGCCAAGCACGTTCAAGATCTTGCCACGTAGCGGCAACAACGCTTGGGTCTTGCGGTCGCGCGCCATCTTGGCCGATCCGCCCGCGCTGTCGCCCTCGACGATGAACAACTCCGTGCCATCGCGCGCCGATTGCGAACAATCGACCAGCTTGCCGGGCAGGCGCAGCTTTTTCGTGGCCGTCTTGCGGTCGGTTTCCTTTTCCGCCCGCCGCCGCAGCCGTTCCTCGGCCCGCAGCACGAGGAAATCGAGGATCGCGCCCGCCGATTTGGTATTGGCGGCCAGCCAGTTGTCGAAATGGTCACGCACCGCCCCTTCGACCATGCGTGCGGCCTCGGTCGTGGCGAGGCGGTCCTTGGTCTGGCCCACAAACTCGGGCTCGGCGATGAAACACGACACCAGCGCGCCCGCGCCTGAAATCAGGTCTTCGCGGGTGATATTGGCGGCTTTGCGGTTGCCGGCCAATTCGCCGTAGCCGCGCACGCCCTTCAGGATTGCCGCCCAAAACCCCGCCTCATGCGTGCCGCCTTCGGGGGTGGGGATGGTGTTGCAATAGGATTGGATGAAGCCGTCGCGCGCAGGCGTCCAGTTGATCGCCCATTCCACCGAGCCGACCGCGCCGAATTTCTCGGCGAATTCGACCTTTCCGGCGAAGGGCATGTCGGAATAGGTGACAGCGCCCCCCATGGTTTCGCGCAGGTAATCGGCCAAACCGCCGGGGAAGTGGAACACCGCCTCAAGCGGTGTTTCGCCATCGTCGATCTCGGTCTTCCAGCGGATTTCCACGCCCGAAAACAGATAGGCCTTGGAGCGCACCATCTTGAGCAGCCGCGCGGGGCGAAAACGGTGGCTGCCGAAAATCTGCTCATCGGCGTGAAAGGTCACCGTGGTGCCGCGCCTGTTGGGGGCGGCCCCCGCCGGGCGCACCGGCCCTTGCGGCAGCCCGCGCGAAAACTCCTGCACGAATAATTCGCGGTTGCGCGCCACCTCGACCCGCAGGTGATCGGACAGCGCATTGACCACCGAGGCGCCGACCCCATGCAAGCCGCCCGAAGTCTGATAGGCCTTGCCCGAGAACTTGCCGCCTGCATGCAGCGTGCAAAAGATCACCTCGAGCGCGGATTTGCCGGGGAATTTCGGGTGTTCGTCAACCGGCATCCCGCGGCCATTGTCGCGGATGGTGATGGCATGGTCGGCCAGCAGCTCCACCTCGATACGGGTGGCGTGGCCTGCCACCGCCTCGTCCATCGCGTTGTCGAGGATCTCGGCCACAAGGTGATGCAGCGCCCGCTCATCAGTGCCGCCGATATACATGCCGGGGCGCTTGCGCACGGGCTCCAACCCCTCCAGCACCTCGATGCTGCTGGCGTCATAGCTGGTCGCGTCGGGCGTGCCGCTCAAGAGATCATCCGCCATCTTCGGGCCTTGTCCTGCTCTATCTTGTGGGTCGTGGCGCGTATCATGGCAGGTTTGGGGTCTCGGGGAAAGGGGAGGGACCGGGTTTCGTATGCCCACCCAGCTTGACTTGCCTCAAGGTGGGCGGCGCGCGCATGGCCTAGGCTTGGGGTTGCGATCCTGCCCATCCGAGAGGAAGAAAGCCCATGACCGACCCCGTCCTTTCCGCCGACACGATCCCGGAAACAGACCTTGCGGTATCTGCGCCCGCCGATGGCCTGGCGACGGCCACGGCTGATCCCGCGCCTGCGCCGGTGACGAAATCCGGCCTCCGTCGCGCAAGCGCGCCCAGCCAAGCCGAAATTCGCCGGGCTTTCGAGACTGGGGCCTATCCTTACACCACCAAACTCAGCCGCCGCAGCTACGAGGCGCAAAAGGCCAAGCTGCAGGCGGAATTGCTCAAGGTGCAGAACTGGGTGGCCGAGACCGGCCAGAAGATCGTGATCCTGTTCGAAGGGCGCGATGCGGCGGGCAAGGGCGGCACGATCAAGCGCTTCAACGAGCATCTCAACCCGCGACAGGCCCGCGTCGTCGCGCTGAACAAACCCAATGATGCCGAGCGCGGGCAATGGTATTTCCAACGCTATATCGAACATCTACCCACGGCGGGGGAAATGGTGTTCTACGACCGCTCTTGGTACAATCGCGCAGGCGTCGAGCGGGTGATGGGCTTTTGCGAGCCCAACGACTATCTCGAATTCATGCGCCAGACGCCCGAGTTGGAGCGGATGCTGACGCGCGCGGGTATCAAGCTTTACAAATACTGGTTTTCCGTCACCCAAGACGAACAGCGCCGCCGCTTCGACAGCCGCGAGACCGATCCGCTCAAGCAATGGAAACTGTCGCCCATCGACCGCGCCAGCCTCGACAAATGGGAGGATTACACCGAGGCGAAGGAGGCGATGTTTTTTTACACCGACACCGCCGATGCGCCTTGGACGGTGATCAAGTCCGACGACAAGAAACGCGCACGCCTTAATTGCATGCTGCATTTTCTGGACAGTCTGGATTACCCCGACAAGGACCGGCGCATCGTGCATGCGCCCGATCCGCTGATCGTGGGGCAGGCGGGGCATGTCATCCACCGCACCGATCATATCTTGGGGGCGGCGTTGCACCCTGAAACGCGGCGTGCGCGGCCACAGGGCTGAGCGGTCAACGCGCAACACGCTTGCGTGTCGCCGTCACATCATGTCGTGACGCATATCCGCCCATGGTCGGGCGGGAATTGCCGCATCACTCATTCGGGGCGAATGAGTTGGTATTGGAGTCATCCGACGCGCCCGCGCCGCCCGAAGCGCCTGGCTCGAAGCCGAAATAGCTTTCGAGGATCTGATCAGGCACGAGGTTGCGCTGATAGGCAACCGAGGCTACGGCATAAAGTGCCGCCATATCGGCGCTCGAGATCGACCCCGCCTGCATCTGTTCCAGACCCCATTCCAGCGAATCCAGAATCTCTTGGTTCATCATGCCATTGGCGATGGTGAACAGGTTTTCGAGCGTTTCGCCATCCACGCTGCCATGTTCCAGCAGCGGTTCGAAATGTGCCGCGGTGAATTGCACGAAATCATCGCTGAGCTGCTGGGTGCGCAATTCGTTGTCGACGCGCGAGATCACTGTGTTCAGGGTTCCGGTCAACATCGCAGCCGTGGCCAATGACAGGCCGACAGCCGCTGCGCCCAGCATGGTCCAATCGACGGTGACGGCCCCGCTGTCATTGCGCAAGAACGCTGTGAAATCTCGCCGCATTGAATCAACCCTTTTCAAGACTGGGTTCGGCCTACCCGTAAATGCAGGCACGATTGTGTCAAATTGCGTGCTTTTCGCGAAACGGATCGGTCCGAAATGGTAAACAATGCCTTGCCGATGGACCGGCGAATGGTCGCCGTTTGCTTTGCAAGGGGCTGTGCAAAGCGCGCTCAGCGGCTTATTCCATGCCCATGATCGCTTCCCGCTTTTCGTTTGCCGTCTTGTTCTCCGTCGCCTCGGCCCTGCCGCTGGGCGCGCATCCGCATATCTTCGTCGATGCCGGGCTGCGGGTCATCCATGACACAGCCGGTGCCGTCACGGCGGTCGAGGTGACATGGCGCTATGATGAGCTTTATTCCTTGTTGTTGGCCAGCGATTACGGCCTTGATACCGATCACGACATGATCCTGACCGCCGAGGAAAACGCGGCCATGCTCGGCTTTGATCTGAACTGGGGCGGCGGCTTCGAAGGCGGTCTGGTGCTCCGCCAATCGGGTGAGGCGCTTACCATCGGCACGCCCGAGCCCGTCTCGTTTTTCATGCATCCCAATGGCCAGATCGAAACGATCCATCGCCGGGCCGTGCAAGGCGCCGCGCCATCGGCCCCGGTCGAAGCGCAGATTTTCGATCCCGACTTCTACATCGCCTTCGAGATGATCCTCGACATCACCGCCGATGACAAGCCGGGCTGCGCTGTCGTATTGGAACGCCCCGATCTCGATGCCGCCTATGCCGTGCTGGATGCGGCGTTGCAAAAGATTGGCGGCGTGATCGCGGCCGAGGATAATTTCCCCCCCGTCGGTGCCTATTTCGCTGATCGCGCGGTGATCGCATGCCCCGGCTGATCAGTCTGATGACCTTGGCGCTGGTCGCGTTGTTGGCAGCACTTTACGTCAGCGGCGCGGATCGCGCGCTGACGCAATGGGCACTGTCAGGCCAACGTGAGGCGCAAGATGCAATGGCGGGGGGCTTGCGCGCCCTGCGCGCGGGCGAGGGGGCGGCGCTGGCGGGCTTCTTGCTGGTCTGTTTCAGCTACGGCTTTTTCCATGCGGCGGGGCCGGGGCATGGCAAGCTGTTGATCGGTGGCTATGGCGCGGCGCGGGCGGTGGGGGTGGTCCGCTTGTCGAGCGTGGCGCTGGTCGCAAGCTTGGCCCAAGGGCTCAGCGCCATCTTGCTGGTCGGCGCCGGGGTCTGGATCTGGCAACTCGGCCGGGCGCGGATGACCGATCTGGCCGATCGTTTGCTTGCACCGCTGAGCTTCGGTGCCATCGCGCTGATCGGGCTATGGCTGGTCTGGCGCGGCCTGCGGAGCTTGCGCCTCGCCGCGCGGCATGACTTGCATGACCACAAGCACGGGCATGACCATGGCCACGGCCACGGCCACGGCCACGGGCATGACCATGACCATGCGCATGATCACCCCGCGGATTGCGCCCATTGCGGCCATGCCCATCTGCCCGATCCCGCGCAGATCGCGGCGGCGACAGGCTGGCGCGATATGGCCGTCTTGATCGGTGCCATCGCGATCCGGCCCTGCACGGGCGCGCTCTTCATCTTGATCCTGACCGCGCAGATGGGAATTTTCGCCATCGGCGTGGCAGGCACGCTTGCCATGGCGCTGGGCACGGCGGCGGTCACGATCGCGGTGGCCTTTGGCGCGGTGATGCTGCGGCGGGGGGTGATTGCGGGGCTCTTGGGCAACCCTGCCTTGGCCAAGATCCAGCCGATGATCGAGATCGCGGTCGGCTTGCTGATCGCGGTCATCGCCGCGCGCATCGCGCTGGCCGCGATCTGAACCGCGCAAGCCCTCTTGCCGGTTCTCGGGCCCAAGGCTAAGGGCTGAGACCATGTCGAGCTTGTCCACCCATCTTCGCGCCACGCTTGGTCTTGGCCTGCCGTTGATCGGCAGCATGCTGGCACAGATCGCCATCACGCTCACCGATACGGTGATGATGGGCTGGTACGGGGTCGCGGAATTGGGCGCCGTGGCGCTTGGTGGCAGCTATTTCCACGTGGTCTTGATCCTCGGCATGGGCTTCGGCCTTGCCGTCATGCCGCTCGTCGCCGCGGCGGCGGCCAATGACGACCGGCGACAGGTGCGCCGCGTCACCCGCATGGGGCTGTGGATCGGGATCATCTTCTCGGCGCTGGTGATGCCGCTTTTCGTGTTTTCCGGCCCAATCTTGCTGTCCTTGGGCCAAGACCCGCTGGTCGCGGAACTGACCGAGGCCTATCTGCTGATCGCCGGATGGGGGATCGCGCCCGCCGTCTTGATGACGGTCTTGCGCAGCCACCTATCCGCGCTCGATCATCCGCGCATCGTGCTTTGGGCCACGCTTGCCGGTGTGGCGTTCAACGCTTTCGTCAATTGGGTCTTGATCTTCGGCAATCTCGGCGCGCCCGAGATGGGGGTGCGCGGCGCGGCGCTGGCCTCGCTCTTGACCCATCTGTTGATCCTTGTCGTGCCGGCATTCTACGCCGCCTTGCACAAGGATCTGCGGCAAGACACGCTCTTCGCCCGGTTCTGGAACCCCGATTGGGAGGCGATGACACAGGTCTTTCGCCTCGGTTGGCCCATCGGCCTGACGCTTCTGTCCGAGTCGGGGCTGTTCATGGCGACAATGGTGATGATGGGCTGGCTTGGCCCGAATGCGCTGGCCGCCCACGGGATCGCGATCCAGATCTGTTCCACGACCTTCATGGTTCATATCGGGTTGAGCCAAGCGGCCACCGTGCGCGCGGGCCGGGCCTGGGGCACGGGCGACCGGGCCAATCTGCGGCTGGCCGCTTTCGCCGCGCTGATCTTGTCGGGGGCGATGGTGGCGGCCACCATCTTTGCCTTCCTCGTCATCCCCGCCCCGCTGGTGAGCTTGTTTCTTGATCCGGCCGATCCGCTGCGCCCCGAGATCATCGCGATGGGCGCGGGCCTACTGGCGGTCGCGGCGCTCTTCCAGCTTGCCGATGCGGGGCAGGTGATGGCGCTTGGGCTGTTGCGCGGGGTGCAAGATACGCGCGTGCCGATGATTTACGCGCTGGTGTCCTATTGGCTCTTGGGCCTGCCTGCCGCTTGGTTCATCGGCTTTCCCATGGGCTTTGGTGGGCAGGGGATCTGGGCGGGGCTTGTGGTCGGCCTCGCCTTTGCCGCCGGGCTGATGATGGCGCGTTTCTGGCGTGGGCCTGCGCGCCGCGCCACCCCGCCCGCAGCGGTTTGATCCGGGTCAATCTTTGCTTTTCAAGTACTCCGGGGGGGCGCCCTTGGCCCTTGGGCCGATGGCGCGGGGGCAGCGCCCCCGGCGCTGTCAGCCGCGCGCGATACCCGTCAAGATGCGTGCCCAAGCCCGCGTCCCGCGATGAAAGCTCGACAGGTCGTATTTCTCGTTGGGGCTATGGATCGCGTCGTCATCCTTGCCGAAACCGGCAAGGATCGAATCCATCCCCAAGATCTCCTTGAAATACCCCGCCACCGGGATCGAGCCGCCGCCGCCGATAAAGGCCGCCTCGCCGGGCCATTCTTGGCTCAGCGCGCGCCGTGCCGTCTCGAAGGCGGGATGGCCGATATCCATCCGGCTGGCCGGGCTTGCGCCGTGATCATGGAAGGCGACCGTGCAATCTTGCGGTAGCTGCGCGCGCACCCAAGCGCGGAAATTCTCACGCAGCTTGAGCGGGTCTTGCCCCGCCACCAACCGGAACGACACCTTGGCTGCGGCCTGCGCGGGCAAGACCGTCTTGAAGCCTGCCCCGGTATAGCCGCCGGTGATCCCGTTCACCTCGGCGGTGGGGCGCGACCAGATCATCTCCAGCCCCGTGCGCCCGGCCTCGCCCGCGGGCTGCGACAGCCCGACCTCGCCCAAGAATGCCGCATCATCAAAGCCCAAGCCCGCCCATTGCGCGGCCAGTTCCGGCGACAACTCCTCTACCCCGTCATAGAAGCCCGGCACCTGCACCCGGCCCTGATCATCATGCAAGCCCGCCAAGATGCGGCTCAGCACCCGGATCGGGTTCATCGCGATGCCCCCATACATGCCCGAATGCAGATCGATCCGCGGCCCGGTGATCACGATTTCCTCACCCAAAAGCCCGCGCAGCTGCGTGGTGATCGCGGGCACATCATCGGAAAAGAGCCCCGTGTCGCAGATCAAGGCCAGATCGGCGCGCAGCAGATCGGCGTGTTCGCGCAAGTAAGGAACGAGCGAGGGGGAACCGGATTCCTCCTCCCCCTCGAGAAAGACGGTCACCTTGCAGGGCAGGGTGCCCGTCTCGGCGATGATTGCGCGACACGCCTCGAGGAAGGTCATCAACTGCCCCTTGTCATCGGCGGCACCCCGCGCGCGGATCACGGTGCCTTTCGGCGTCTCCTCCAGCGCCGGATCGAAAGGCGCGCGGTGCCAGAGCGACAAGGGATCGACGGGCTGCACATCGTAATGGCCGTAGAACAACAGATGCGGCCCCGGCCCCTCCATCTGCCCCACCACCATCGGATGGCCGGGCGTGTCATGTACCTCGGCCGCGAAACCCATGCTGGCCAGATCGTCGCGCAGCCAAAGGGCGGCGGCGCGCACATCGCCGGCATGTGCCGGGTCGGTCGAGATCGAAGGGATGCGCAACAATGCAAAGAGCCGTGCCAGCGCAGGCTCTTGATCGGCATCGATGCGGGTCAGAACGGCGTCAAGCGACATGGTGGCCTCCGAGGGGATTGCTGGGTTCGGGCAAGCTGATACCGGGCTTGCGCAAATGTCCAGACAGGCCCGGATGCGGCTGTGCGGAATTGATTCAGGTCAAAGCCGGGTGCGCGGCATTTTGTAACTTGGCCCTCATGGGCATCACGGCCTATGTCGCCCGGCAAGACTTCAGCAAGCGTCTTTGACAGCCGGGCCCAGCAGTGGGCGCGCCGGAAGGGGAGAGACAGCCAGTGGACTACAACAGCGCGCTCGACACCGCGATTGGCCGCCTTCACAGCGAAGGGCGTTACCGCACATTCATCGACATCGAGCGTCGTCGCGGGCAGTTTCCCCATGCCGTCTGGACAAAGCCCGATGGCAGCGAACACGACATCACAGTGTGGTGCGGCAACGATTATCTGGGCATGGGCCAACACCCCGTCGTTCTGGCCGCCATGCATGCGGCGCTCGACGCCACGGGGGCGGGCTCGGGCGGGACGCGCAACATTTCGGGCACGACCGTCTATCATAAGGAACTGGAAGCCGAGCTTGCCGATCTGCATGGCAAGGGGGCGGCGCTGGTCTTTACCTCGGCCTATATCGCCAATGACGCGACGCTTTCCACGCTGCCGATCCTGTTTCCGGGGCTGATCATCTATTCGGATGAACTCAACCACGCCTCGATGATCGAGGGCATCCGCCGCAATGGCGGGGCCAAGCGCATCTTCAAGCACAATGATCTTGCCGATCTGCGCGCCAAGCTGGAAGCCGACGATCCCGCCGCACCCAAGCTCATCGCCTTCGAGTCCGTCTATTCGATGGATGGCGATTTCGGCCCCATCGCCGAGATTGTGGCACTGGCCCGCGAATTCGGCGCGCTCACCTATCTCGACGAGGTGCATGCCGTGGGGCTTTACGGCCCACGCGGGGGTGGTGTTGCCGAGAAACTGGGCCTGATGGATCAGATCGACATCATCAACGGCACTTTGGGCAAAGCCTATGGCGTGATGGGCGGCTACATCGCGGCAAGCGCCAAAATGTGTGATGCCATTCGCAGTTACGCGCCAGGCTTCATCTTCACCACCTCGATCCCACCTGCCATCGCGGCGGGGGCGGCCGCCAGTGTGCGGCATCTCAAGACCGATCAGGGCTTGCGCGATCTGCATCAAGAACGGGCAGCGGTTCTGAAGCTGCGGCTCAAAGGGCTAGGCCTGCCAATCATCGATCATGGCTCGCATATCGTGCCGGTGATCGTCGGCGACCCGGTGCATACGAAAAAGATCTCGGACATGCTCTTGTCCGAGTTCGGCATCTATGTGCAGCCGATCAACTACCCCACCGTGCCGCGCGGCACCGAGCGGCTGCGCTTTACGCCTTCGCCGGTGCACGACCCAAAGGCGATGGATGCGCTTGTGCGTGCCATGGACGGGCTTTGGAGCCATTGTGCGCTGAATCGCGCCGAGATGGCCGGATAAACCCATCTGGTTGTTTTCCAAAATAACGCGGCATGATAACGAAAATTAACATGTCGGTTATTGTGGGGAATCAGTCCGACATGATGTAAGGTGTTGGGGTAGGCGGCGTTGGACGCGCTATATTTAGCGTCGACAACGTCTGCAGGGAAAGGGTGCGTGGTTCATGGGGCAGGATCAAGGCCAGTTCGGTGATGGCGCCAATAGCGCTGGACGGGCTGTTGCGGTTTCTGCTGGCAGTTTTGATGGTTACGATTTTTCGGATGTGCCGCTTGGCGATCTGATGCGCGGTGAACGCGCGACACTGGGCAAGTCCTTGCTGGATGTCGAACGCGAACTGAAGATACGTGCAGCCTATATCGCCGCGATCGAGAACGGCGATGTCGGCGCTTTCTCTAGCCCCGGTTTCATCGCGGGTTACGTGCGCTCTTACGCCCGCTATCTGGGGATCGACCCGGAATGGAGCTATCGCCGCTTTTGCGCGGAAACCGGATTTTACGGCGTGCACGACGCCAGCCAGCAAAACAAAACCACCAAACGCGCCACCACCGAGACGCCGCGCCTTGTCGATCCCAACGAGGTGATCGCGGGCGGACGCATAAGCTTTGCCCCCAGCAAGCCGGGCCTTTTTTCGACGATCGAGCCGGGGGCATTGGGGTCGGCGGCGGTGCTTGTCGCGCTGGTGCTCGGGATCGGCTACGGCGCTTGGGCGGTGTTGCACGATATCCAGCGCCTCCAGATCGCGCCGATCGAAGACGCCCCCATGCCCTTGGCCGAGCTTGACCCGCTGGCCGGCGCGCGCATTGGCAATGTCGAAGTCGCACAGGAATTTGGCGCGATCCTTCCCGGACAGGAAGATGCGCCGCGGCTGTTCCGCCCGCTTGCATTGGATGCGCCGGTTCTGACGCCGCGCGATGGGGCGCTGGCGACACTCGACCCCGATGCCGTCGGCGCGATTGGCCCCGATGGTGATGCCGCGCGTAGCTCGCCGCTGCGCCCCGCATTCTCCGAGACTGCCGCGCAAGAGCAGACCGAGGCCGCCACATTCGTGCAGGTGACCGAAGCGCGCGATGATGAGTTGGTGATTTTCGCCGTGCGCCCCTCCTGGATCAGGGTAAGCGCCGCGACGGGAGCCACCTTGTTCGAAGGCACGCTGAACCGCGGCGATAGCTACACTGTCGCACTTGCAGGCGATGCAGCCCCGGTGCTGCGCTCGGGCAATGCGGGTTCTGTCTATTTCATGGTCAATGGCGTCACCCTTGGTCCAGCAGGCCCCGGCGCCACAGTTGTACGCGATATCGAGCTATCGGCCGATGCCGTCACCGCGAGCTACAATATGGCCGATGCACAGATCGATCCCGATCTCCCCGCGGTCGCGGCGCTTGTGATTGGATCTGCGGACGGAAACTGAAGCGGCGAGAACACGCAATGCGTGTGCCCCGTTGTCCACTGCGTCTGACACCGCTATCCTGTCCGCAAAGCCCTCTAGGACGAGCGAAAAGGCCAGCGCATGTCACATAACCCGATTAGACCGTGGCGTTCCATTGCGCGTCGCAAAAGCCGCCAGATCCATGTCGGCTCGGTGCCGGTCGGCGGCGATGCACCGATCAGCGTGCAGACCATGACCAACACGCTGACGACGGATGTGAAGGCGACGATCGATCAAGTTCAACGCTGCGCTGATGCCGGGGCCGATATCGTCCGCATCTCGGTGCCCGATCAGGAAAGTTCCCGCGCACTGCACGAGATCGTGCGTGAAAGCCCGGTGCCGATCGTTGCCGATATCCATTTCCACTACAAACGCGCCATCGAGGCCGCCGAGGCGGGCGCTGCATGCCTGCGGATCAACCCCGGCAATATCGGTGACGCGAGCCGTGTGCGCGAGGTGATCAAGGCCGCGCGCGATCATGGCTGTTCGATCCGGATCGGGGTCAATGCCGGAAGCCTCGAGAAGCATCTTCTGGACAAATACGGCGAACCTTGCCCCGAGGCGATGATCGAAAGCGGCCTCGACCATATCCGCATCTTGCAGGACAATGATTTCCACGCGTTCAAGATTTCTTGCAAAGCCTCGGATGTCTTCCTTGCCGCCGCGGCCTATCAGGGCTTGGCCGAGGCAACGGATGCGCCGATCCATCTGGGCATCACCGAAGCCGGTGGGCTGATGTCGGGCACGATCAAATCCGCCATCGGGCTTGGCAGCCTTTTGTGGGCGGGCATCGGCGACACGATCCGCGTCAGCCTGTCCGCCGATCCGGTGGAAGAGGTCAAGGTCGGCTTCGAGATCCTGAAATCACTGGGCCTGCGCCATCGCGGCGTCAACATCATCTCGTGCCCCTCCTGCGCGCGGCAGGGGTTCGACGTGATCAAGACGGTCGAGGCGCTGGAAAAGCGGCTGGAACATATCAAGACGCCGATGAGCCTGTCGATCATCGGCTG
>NZ_CBFIIK010000083.1:0-12767 GCF_965662675.1 Roseicyclus sp.
CTTCGGCATCGACATGTCCCTTTCGACGGATCGTAGGATGGTGATGCCCACAAAACGGATTGCGCGCTCATAGTCAACAGAATGACTGAATTTCCGTGTCACGCAAATGACGATATTTTTCTATGCCCGCCGCACCCAGAGGGGCCGAGGCGAAGATTGACGCCGCGCAATGCCGTGATACTCACAGCGCGAACGACTGTGAAGGAAGGAAGACCCAGATGACGGACCGCCGCAATGATCGCCCCCAAACGCTCGTCCGCCGCCTTCCCTTAAAGGAAGGGGTCAGTCGCGCCGTGGTCACGCCGATCCAGCCTTCAGTGGTCTATGCCTCACCCTCCATCGACATGCTGCATGCCCAGTATGAGGGGCGCGCGCAGGGCTATACCTATGCCCGCGAGGGCCATCCCAACGCCACGCTTCTGGCCCAGAAGATCGACATGTTGGAAGGTGCGACCGGCGGTCTGATCACCGGATCGGGCATGGCGGCCGTCACCGCCGCGATCATGGGGCTTTTGGGGGCGGGCGATCACATCATCGGCGCCGATCAGCTTTACGGGCGTTCACTGCGGCTGATGCATCAGGATCTGGCGCGCTTCGGCATCGCCACCACCGTGGTCGATGTGGGCAACCCGGCCGCACTCAAGGCCGCGATCCGGCCCGAGACCAAGATGATCTTGCTCGAGGTGGTGTCGAACCCCACGCTGCGTGTAGCCGATATGGACGGCATCATCGCGGTCGCGAAGGAAGCGGGCGTTCTGGTGGCCGTGGACAACACCTTTACCACGCCCATCGGCTATCGCCCCTTTGATCATGGGGCCGATATCGTGATCCATTCGGTAACCAAGCTTTTGGCCGGCCATTCGGATGTAACGCTCGGCTATGTCGCGGCGCGCGATCCGGCTGATGCCAAGAAGATCTATGATTTCGCAGTGACCACCGGGCTGACGCCAAGCCCTTATGAATGCTGGCTGGCCGAGCGCGGACTATATACTTTCCCGCTCCGCTTTGACCGGGCCGAGGCCAATGCCGCGCGCCTTGCCGATTGGTTCGCCGACCAGCCCAAGGTGGCGAAGGTGCTTTATCCTGGCCGCGCCGATCACCCGGATCATGCCCGCGCCAAAGCGCTCTTGGCTGGCCGTTACGGCAATATGCTCTCGATCATGATCGATGGCGATGCGGCGGCCGCCAATCGCATGGTCGAGGCGATGCCCGAGATGGCCTTTGCCCCGACATTGGGCGATGTGGGCACCACGCTCAGCCATCCGCCATCCTCATCCCATCGTGGGTTGACGGCTGAGGGGCGCGCGGCCCTTGGGATCATGGACGGGTTTTTCCGTATCTCGGTCGGGATCGAGGATGTCGATCTGTTGATCGCCGATTTCGAAGCCGGGCTTGCGGCGGTCTAAAGCGAGTGCAGCGGTGATGATCCATCAAGGATGATGACATCGAAATTGATGCCGGGCGATTGCGCCGCGACTTCGCGGCGGATCAGCTTGGCATCGGGCAGCCGATCCACCAAAGCCAGATAGCGCCCGCGATAACCGTATTGCGCCAGCATCCGCGCCAGATCGAGCGCGTCGAATTCCGGTGTGACAAGACGCGACAGCACCAAGATGGGTGCGGCCTGTCCGACCAAAGGGATATCCGCCAAATGGTCAAGCGAGACTGAGCGGATTATCGCCCCGGGCTCCACCAGATTCGGCGGCAAGGCGGATACAACATCGCACGCGATCTCGACCGCCAACACGGGGCGGGCCACTTGCGGTTCCTCGGGCCCTTCATGACGGGCGCGAGAAAGGGCTTGCCTGTCTCTTCCATCCATCTTCGGCACCTTGTTTTCAACGATGGGGCTATACGACACCGCCGCCGTTCCGTTTCGAAACAGGTTGCGATGCGACAGCCGAACACGCCATCGCCTGTCTGATTATAACGCGAAAATTTCTTTGTCAAAGATAACAAATGCAGATGATAGTAATTTTGCCACCATTGCCAAGCGGCGGGAATCGCGCCACGCCTAGGGCATTGGATCGCAGGGCATCCGATCAAACCATGGCGTGATGATGAGCGAAGAGCTTCTGACAGAACTCCTCGAGGCGGTGCCGGAGCCGATGCTGCACCTGTCGCATTCCGGTCAAGTGCTGCGTGCCAATAGCGCCGCGCGCGCACTTATGGGCAATTGGATCGAAGGGCGCAGTTATGCATCGGTGCTCCGCCAGCCCTCGCTTCTGGGGCGGATCGAGGCGGCCTTCGCCGATGGGCAGGTCGGTGAAGCACGCTTGCAGCGCACCGAAAGCACGGGCGAGACACAGTATCGCGTCAAGATCACGCCCATCGGTCCACCCGATGCACGCGGCCAGCATGATCTGGCGCTGCATTTTACCGATATCACCCACCTGCGCGAAGCCGAGGAGATGCGCCGCGATTTCGTCGCCAATGTCAGCCATGAATTGCGCACGCCGCTGACTGCGGTGATGGGCTTCATCGAAACGCTGCGCGGTCCGGCGCGCGATGATGCCAGCGCGCGCGAGCGGTTCTTGGGGATCATGGAGGGGGAGGCGCGGCGGATGAATCGTTTGGTCTCGGACCTTCTGTCGCTCAGCCGGGTCGAATCGCAAGAACGCCAACGCCCCGCTGATGATGTCGATCTTGGTGCGGTTCTCAGGGGCGTGATCGCGGCGCTGAAGCCGGCTGCCGAAGATCAGGCTTGTGATCTCGCGCTCGATATCTTGCCTGCCGCACCCGAGCTTGCGCTTGGCGAGACCGCTGGCGCTTTTCGGCTGAAGGGTGATCGCGATCAGCTGATGCAGGTATTCTTGAACCTGACCGAAAACGCCCTGAAATACGGGGGCAGGGGCAAGACCGTGACCCTCACGATCGGTTGGAAGCAAGGCATGGGCGCGATGCAGGGGCCGGTGATCGTCGTCGACGTCATCGACCAGGGCGAGGGGATCGATCCGCTGCATATTCCGCGCCTGACCGAGCGTTTCTACCGCGTCGACACGCATCGCAGCCGCGCCATGGGTGGCACGGGGCTTGGCCTGGCCATCGTCAAACATATCATCAACCGCCATCGCGGCCGTTTGCGCATCGACTCGCGCCAAGGGCATGGCAGTGTTTTCTCTGTAATTTTGCCCCGCGATTGACCGATCTTGCGCCGCGTCATGGAAAAACATGGCGTCCGCGCCGAGTGTCATAAAACTGTTACGCAGGCGTCACAAAAGCATTGCACGGGACCGATAGGCGGTCGCTCAAGGATGCGCAGTCTGGCGCGTTCGGATGTGTGACTAAATCAGGAGATCCCTTCCATGTCGCTCGCAAAAATTTCCGTTTCGGTTTTGGCCATCGCCGCAGTTTCCGCAACCGGCGCCTTCGCGCAGAGCCGCGACAACGTGCAGATTGCCGGTTCTTCGACCGTTCTGCCCTATGCGACCATCGTCGCTGAACTTTTCGGTGAAAACTTCGACTTCCCGACGCCGGTCGTGCAGGGTGGTGGTTCGGGTGCTGGTCGCGCGATGATGTGCGAAGGCGTCGGTGAGAACACCATCGATATCGCGAACTCCTCCTCGCGCATCCGCCAGTCCGACCTCGACCGTTGCGCCGCGAACGGCGTGACAGAGGTGATGGAAGTGCGCTTCGGTTATGACGGGATCGTCTTCGCCTCGGATATCAATGGCCCATCCTTCACCTTTACGCCCGCCGATTTCTTCAACGCGCTCGGCGCGCAGGTTCTGGTCGATGGCGCGATCGTCGACAACCCGCACACCCAGTGGGCCGATTTCAACGCAAGCCTGCCCGCGCAAGACATCCTCGTGCTGTCGCCCGGCACCAAGCACGGCACCCGTGAAGTCTATGACGAGCGCGTGTTGATCGCTGGCTGCGAAGAGACCGGTGCAATGGCGGCTTTCATGGCCGGCGGCATGGATGAGGATGCAGCCGAAGAAGCGTGCATGGCCGTTCGCACCGATGGCCGCAACGTCGATATCGACGGTGATTACACCGAGACGCTGCAGCGCCTCGAGAATGACCGCAACGCCATCGGCGTCTTCGGCCTGTCATTCTACACCAACAACACAGACAAGCTGCAGGTCGCAACGATGAACGGCGTCGTGCCCACGACCGAAAGCGTCGCCGCGGGTGATTATCCGGTGTCGCGTCCGCTCTACTTCTACGTCAAGGTTGCACATCTCGACGTGATCCCCGGCATGCAGGATTATATCGAGTTCTTCGTCTCGGACGACATGGCCGGCCCGAACGGCCCGCTGGCCGAGTATGGCCTCGTGTCCGACCCCGCTTTGGCCGAAACCCAAGAGATGGTGCGCAACCGCGTCGCCATGGGTCCGCTGAACTGATCTGATGATCCTTCGGCACTCCGGGCGCTGGTCCGGGGTGCCGTTTCTTTCACTGCGACGAGGCCCACCCGATGACCGTCACAATGCTGATTTTGCTGTTGCTGGCCTTGGGGTGTGTCGGGTTCTTTCTGGGCCGCAGCCGCGCGATGGCCTCTGCGCAGGGCGACAATCGCCGTTTGCATTCATTGCCGAATTATTACGGGTGGCACGGGGCGATCATGGCCTTTTTGCCGGCCCTCATGCTGGTGGCGGCATGGTCTATCGTTCAGCCGATGATGATCGAACGCCAATTGGCCAGTTTTTTTCCCGCAGAAGAATTCGAGAATGAAACAGATCGCATCTTGCTGATGGCCGATGTGCGTCGCGTCGCGCAGGGCATCGACAGTGCTGTGGTCGCGGGTGCGCTCTCGTCGGACGACGCGATCGCGCTCAATATCGCCGATGATGATGTCCGTGGCCGACTGGCCGAAGTGGGCGTGGCCCTTGGCGGTGATGTCACGGCCGAGGTGCTGCAAGCGGCACAAAGTTACCGCGAATTGTCGAGCACGGGCGGCCTGTTTCGGTCGATTTTTGCCATCTTGCTCGCTCTGGGCGCTTTGGCCTATGCGATCAAGATCACGCAAGCCGATCTTCGCGCGCGCAACCGGGTCGAGGCGGTGGTGCTGGGTGTTTTGATGCTGGCCTCGACCATCGCCATCTTGACCACCATCGGCATCGTGATCTCGATGCTGTCGGAGACGATCCGCTTTTCGACCATGTACCCCTTTGCCGATTTCCTCTTCGGCCTGACCTGGGCGCCGACCTTTCAGGGCAACAGCCAGCTTGGCCTGTTGCCACTGTTGTGGGGCACCTTTTATATCAGCTTGGTGGCGATGATCGTGGCTGTCCCCACGGGTCTTTTCACCGCGATTTACCTTGCGGAATACGCAAGCCCGCGGGTGCGCGCGGTCGTCAAGCCGCTGATCGAGGTGATCGCCGGCATCCCGACGGTCGTGTTCGGCCTTTTCGCGCTGGTGACCGTCGGCCCGTTCCTGCGCGATTGGATCGCCGAGCCGACAGGGCTTGGGACGTCGGGCTCATCGGTCATGACAGCGGGCATCGTGATTGGTATCTTGAATGTGCCATTCATCTCGTCGCTGGCCGACGATATCATGAACTCCGTGCCGCAATCGCTGCGCGATGGCTCATATGGCTTGGGTGCCACCAAATCGGAAACCGTGCGGCAGGTGATCTTGCCCGCCGCATTGCCGGGGATCGTGGGCGCGATCTTGCTGGCAGCCAGCCGCGCGATCGGCGAGACGATGATCGTGACCATGGGGGCAGGGGCCTCGGCCAAGCTGGACCTCAACCCGTTCGAGGCAATGACGACGATCACCGTGAAAATCGTTAGCCAATTGACCGGCGATCTGGAATTCAACTCGGCTGAAACGCTGGTGGCCTTTGCGCTGGGGATCACGCTTTTCGTGATCACCTTGGGGCTGAACATCTTCGCGCTTTGGGTCGTGCGCAAGTACCGGGAGCAGTATGAATGACTGACGTAACCGCAGCCGATACGCCGCAAAACCCGGCCAAGCCGTCGACCTCTCTGTTGCAGCAGACCGACCGGATGAAGCAGCGCAATGCCGCCGAAAAACGGTTCAAATACTATGGCATCGTCGCGATCTGCGTCAGCCTGTCGGTTTTGTTCATCATGCTTTGGACGATCTTTTCCGATGGCGTCTCGGCCTTTCGGCAGGCGACATTTTCCTTTCCCGTGACGCTCGACGCCGAACGGCTCGATCCCAATGGCAACCGCCAGCGCGAAGAGATGATGCGCGTGACGACCATCGGCTATACGGGTCTGCTCAACGATAATCTGATCGCCTATTTGGCAGATCGCGGCATCTCGACCGAGGGTGTCAGCGATCGTGAAATCACGGCCTTCGTCTCGCGTGATACACCCGCCCGTCTGCGCCATATGGTCCTCGAAAACCCGTCACTCTTGGGCCAGACCATCCGCTTTGAAGGCTTCGCCACGGGCCGGATCGATGGCTATCTCAAGGGGCGTGTGACACGCGACACGGCAGAACGCGACACCAATATCTCGGTCGCGCAGCTTGATCTGGCCGACCGCATGGTCGATGACGGGCTACTGTCGCTCAAGTTCAACTGGGCTTTCTTGACCAATCCCGATGCCTCCGACCCGCGGCCCGAGGCCTCGGGTTGGGGGGTGGCGATGATCGGCTCGGCCTATATGATGGTGCTTGTGGCGGTGATGGTATTGCCGCTTGGGGTGTCGGCTTCGATCTATCTTGAGGAATTCGCGCCGAAGAACCGTTGGACCGACCTGATCGAAGTGAATATCTCGAACCTCGCGGCCGTGCCGTCGATCGTTTACGGGATCTTGGGCCTTGCGATCTTCATCAACTTCGCGCAATTCCCGCAATCCTCGCCGCTGGTGGGGGCGTTGGTGCTGACCCTGATGACGCTGCCCACGATCATCATCGCGACACGCGCGGCCATTCGCGCCGTGCCGCCCTCGATCCGGGACGCGGCGATGGGGGTAGGGGCCTCGCGGATGCAGGTGGTGTTTCACCATGTGCTGCCCTTGGCGGCACCGGGGATATTGACCGGCACGATCTTGGGGTTGGCGTCGGCATTGGGCGAAACCGCGCCCTTGCTGCTGATCGGGATGGTGGCCTTTGTCGCCAACTACCCGGCGGGGCCTTTTGATGGCGGCTTCTTCGATCCGGCAACCGCGCTGCCGGTTCAGGTCTATTCCTGGGCGTCACGGGCCGACCCGGCCTTTATCGAGCGCTCGGCAGGGGCGATCATCGTGTTGTTGGCCTTTTTGCTGGTTATGAACATCTTGGCCATCGTGCTGCGGCGTCGCTTTGAGCGGCGCTGGTAGGATGCTGCATCGCGCGGCGTTGGTAAGGAATGGAACATGGACGACCAACTCATGACGGAGAGACTTGTGGACGCGCATGATATCAAGATCACGGCCCGCGGCGTGCAGGTCTATTACGGCGAAAAACATGCGTTGAAAGACGTCGATGTCGATATCTTGACCAATACCGTCACGGCCTTCATCGGCCCGTCTGGCTGTGGCAAGTCGACCTTTCTGCGCTGTTTGAACCGGATGAACGACACCGTGGCCATCGCGCGTGTCGAGGGTGATATCCGCATCGATGGCGAAGATATCTACGACAGCCGCGTTGATCCCGTGCAGCTGCGCGCCAAGGTCGGGATGGTGTTTCAAAAGCCCAATCCTTTTCCGAAATCGATCTATGACAATGTTGCTTATGGGCCAAAGATCCACGGTCTGGCCCGCACCAAGGCCGATCTCGACGGCATCGTCGAGGAAAGCCTGCGCAAGGCGGCCCTGTGGAACGAGGTGAAGGACCGGCTGAAAGAATCCGGCACCGGCTTGTCGGGTGGTCAGCAACAACGCTTGTGCATCGCGCGCGCCATCGCCACCGGACCCGAGGTATTGCTGATGGATGAGCCATGTTCGGCACTCGACCCGATCGCCACGGCGCAGGTGGAGGAGTTGATCGACGAGCTGCGCGCGAAATTCTCGGTGGTGATCGTGACCCATTCGATGCAGCAAGCCGCGCGTGTCAGCCAAAAAACCGCCTTCTTCCACCTCGGCAATCTGGTGGAATATGGCAATACCTCGAAGATTTTCACCAACCCTGACGATCCGCGTACCGAAAGCTACATCACAGGCCGGATCGGTTGAGGCAATTTCGTATCGGGCAGGGGGGATAACCATGCCACCATCAGAGCATATCGTATCGGGCTTCGACCGCGACCTTGAAGGTATCCAGGCGCAGATCATGCGCATGGGCGGCTTGGTCGAAGAGGCCATCGCGCGCGCCACCGAGGCGCTTGAAACACGCGACATCGAACAAGCCCGCGCCGTGCGTGCGGCTGACCGCGCCATCGATGCGCTGGAAGAACAGGTCAATGACGAGGCGGCCCGCATCATCGCGCAGCGCCAACCCATTGCCAGTGACCTGCGCACTGTCCTGACGGTGTTCCGCGTCTCGACCAACCTCGAACGGATCGGCGATTACGCCAAGAACATCGCCAAGCGCACCGAAACCATCATCGACAGCCCGCCGGTCAACGGTACGGCCGCATCCCTGCGCCGCATGGCCCGTCAGGTTGAGTTGATGCTCAAGGATGTGCTGGATGCCTATATTCAGCGCGATATCGCCTTGGCGGCGGATGTGCGCGCGCGTGACCGCGACGTCGACCAGATGTATTCGGCGCTATTCCGCGAATATCTGACTTTCATGATGGAAGATCCGCGCAACATCACGACCTGCATGCATCTGCATTTCATGGCCAAGAATATCGAGCGCATGGGCGACCATGTCACCTCGATCGCCGAACAGGTGATCTATCTGGTGACCGGCGACATGCCCGATGATGACCGACCCAAGCAAGACGCCACAGCGCTCGACGCCGGGCGTGGCATGTAAGGGGCAGGGGGCATGTCGGGCGAACCGCTGGTACTTGTGGTCGAAGACGAACCCGCACAGCGCGAGGTTCTGGCCTATAACATCAAAGCCGAGGGCTATCAGGTCATCACCGCCGAAGCAGGCGACGAAGCCTTGGTCCTGGTGCGTGAGACGCCGCCCGATGTGATCGTTCTGGATTGGATGTTGCCGCATGTCTCGGGGATCGAGGTGTGCCGCCAACTCAAGATGGGTGCCGAGACCGCGCGCATCCCGGTGATCATGCTGTCGGCGCGCTCGGAAGAAACCGACAAGATACGCGGCCTTGAGACCGGCGCGGATGACTACATCACAAAACCTTATTCCGTGGCCGAGCTTTTGGCACGGTTACGCACACAGCTACGCCGCGTGCGTCCCGCGACAGTCGGTGAGCGGCTCGAATACGATGACATCATGATCGATCTGGCCGAGCATCGCGTCTATCGGCAGGGGCAACAGCTGCGCCTTGGTCCGACCGAGTTCCGGCTTTTGACCGCTTTCATGGAGCGCCCGGGTCGGGTCTGGAGCCGCGAGCAATTGCTCGACCGCGTCTGGGGCCGCGACATCTATGTCGACAGCCGCACGGTGGATGTTCATGTGGGCCGCTTGCGCAAGGCGCTGAAGGCGGGGGCGCAAGGCGATCCGATCAGGACAGTGCGCGGCGCAGGCTACGCACTGGGCTAGGGCGCACAGCTTCGCCATGGAGAGCGCACCTATGCGGGATGCATGAATCCTATAATCAGTATTATGTTAAATAAATATCACGTGGGATTGGCCGAACCCCGCAGAATTTGTTTAAGAACACCTTACAATATACTGCTTATAAATAAATTTTATACCAAAAAGCGCGCTGAATATTTGCCCCTTCCGCCGGTTTGCCAAACCCCTATACTGCGCGCCAGAGGATGACATCATGCACATACTGGTCCTGAACGGCCCGAACCTGAACCTGCTTGGCACGCGCGAGCCCGAGATTTACGGCGCCACGACGCTTGCCGATATCGAGGCGGCCAGCATCGCTCATGGCAAATCCATCGGGCTGACCGTCAGCTGTGCGCAATCCAATTGCGAAGGCACGTTGATCGATCATCTTCACGCCGCACGCGGCACCATGTCTGGCGTGATCATCAATGCCGGTGCCTATACGCACACTTCCGTCGCGCTGCGTGATGCGATTAGCGCGATCGTTTTGCCGGTCATTGAGTTGCACCTGTCCAATACCCATGCCCGCGAGGCGTTTCGCCATGTTTCGTTCATCGCCCCGGTCTGTGTCGGCGTGATCCAAGGCTTCGGTGCGCAGGGCTACATACTGGCGCTCGACGCGCTCAAGGGCCATTTGACGCGCGCGTGAGCAAAAGAAAACGGGGCAGCGCCACGCCCTGCCCCGTTTCCTTGTTTCTTGCAAAAAGGACAGCTTAGCCCTTGGCGACTTTCGCCACTTCCTCGGCAAAGTTTTCTTCTTTTTTCTCAATGCCTTCGCCGACTTCAAGGCGCACGAAGCCGGTGATTTCCACGCCGGCTTCCTTGGCCGCTGCACCAACCGTCAGATCCGGGTTGATGACGAAGGCCTGATTGACCAGCGTGATATCGGCCAAAAACTTCTTCATCCGGCCATCGATCATCTTTTCGATCACGGCCTCGGGCTTGCCGGACTCGCGCGCGATATCGATCTGCACCTGACGCTCCTTGGCGACCATCTCAGGGTCGACAGCATCTTCGTTCAACGCGGCGGGATTGACGGCTGCGACATGCATCGCGACCTGGCGGGCAAAGCCCTCATCCGTGCCATCGATGGCGACCAGAACGCCGATCTTGCCCATGCCGGGTGCGGCTGCGTTGTGGACATAAGACACGACAGTCTGACCGGTGAGTTTCGTCATGCGGCGCAGCGCCATGTTCTCGCCGATCTTGGCGATGGCGTCGGTGATGACGGTTGCCACGGGCGTGCCATTGATCGCGGTCGCATTGAGCGCATCGATATCGGCCGCACCAAGTGCCGCATCGGCGATGGCGGCTGCCATGCCCTGAAACTCTGCGTTCTTGGCCACGAAATCCGTCTCGGAATTCACTTCGACCGCGACACCCGTGCCAGCGGATACAGCCACAGCCACGAGGCCCTCGGCCGCGGTACGACCGGATTTCTTGGCCGCCTTGGCCAGACCCTTGGTGCGCAGCCAATCGACGGCGGCGTCGAAATCACCATCGGTTTCGGTCAATGCCTTCTTGGCATCCATCATGCCTGCGCCTGTTGCTTCGCGCAGTTCCTTTACCATTGCAGCGGTAATCGCCATGAGCGTTCTCCTGAAATTCGGTCTGCGCGCGGGGCATGCCCCGCGCGCGTATCATTTGGATGACGAAAGCCTCAGGCTTCGGCGGCCTCGGATGCTTCGGCGGCCGGGCTCTCATCGGCCAAGGCCTCTTCGAGTGTGCCGTCTTCCAACGCGCCCAGATCGACACCGGCGGTCTGCAGCTGCGCCGACATGCCGTCGAGTGCGGCCCGGCTGATCAGGTCGCAATAAAGCGCGATCGCACGTGCGGCATCGTCATTTCCGGGGATGACGTAATCCACGCCATCGGGCGGGCAGTTTGTGTCGACAACCGCAACCACGGGGATTCCGAGCTTGCGCGCCTCTGCAATGGCGAGGTCTTCCTTGTTGACGTCGATGACGAAGATCAGGTCGGGCAGCCCACCCATCTCGGTGATGCCACCGAGCGAGGCTTGCAGCTTGGCCTGATCGCGTTCCATGCCAAGACGCTCTTTCTTGGTCAGACCCTCGACACCGGCCGCCATCAGCGCGTCGATTTCCTTGAGGCGCGAGATCGAGTTCGACACTGTCTTCCAATTGGTGAGCGTGCCGCCCAGCCAACGGTGATTCATGTAGTATTGCGCGCAGCGCTCGGCGGCGTCCGCGATCGGCTTTTGCGCCTGACGCTTGGTGCCGACAAAGAGGATGCGGCCGCCCTTGGCCACGGTCTCACGCACGACATTGAGCGCTTGGTCGAGCAATTCAACCGTCTGCGTCAGATCGATGATGTGGATGCCGTTGCGGTCGCCATAAATATATGGGGCCATACGGGGGTTCCAGCGCTGTGTCTGGTGACCGAAGTGAACGCCAGCCTCGAGCAGCTGACGCAAAGAAAAATCTGGAAGCGCCATATCGTGTTCCTTTCCGGTTTGCGCCTAGGGCGAAGGTTCAGGGTTTCCCCAACCGGTGGACGCAACGGGGATGTCTGTCCCGATGGCCCGCCTCCGCCTGTGAAGTGAGCGCGCAATTACGGGGTTTGCGGGGGATTGGCAACCCCTGCCCTGCGCGCGCCGCCGAGATGGGGGCGCTGCCCCCGTCGCGTGCCGCGACCCCCCCGGGATATTTACGAAACGAAGAAGCGGATGGACGGGCGCGACCCGCCCGGCTAGAGCAAGCCCATGGGGCAGAAACCTGATATCTTGTGCATTGGATCGGTCCTTTGGGACATCATCGGGCGCACCGATCAAGCAATGGGCCTGGGCAATGACAAGCCGGGCCGGATCACCCGTCTGCCCGGTGGGGTGGCACTCAATATCGCGATGACGATCAAGCGCTTCGGGATCACGCCAGCGCTTTTGTCGGTGGTGGGCGATGATGCCGAGGGGCATGCGCTTTTGGCGGCCTGTCGCGCGATGGGGCTGGATTGCGGCCCGGTCTTGATCGACGCCGATCTGCCGACCGATCAATACATGGCGATCGAGGCGCAGGGCGGCTTGCTGGCCGCGCTTGCCGATGCCCATTCGCTGGAGGCGGCGGGTGCGCGCATATTGGCCCCGCTGCTTGACGGGCGACTGGCCAGTGCAAAGGCGCCATGGTCGGGGATCGTGGCGCTGGATGGCAATCTGACCGAAGCGCTGTTGGTAGAGATATCGCAAAGCCCCAGTTTCGCGGCGGCTGATCTGCGG
>NZ_CBFIIK010000084.1:0-12624 GCF_965662675.1 Roseicyclus sp.
AGCCGTTGCACGAATGAAGAGACCTATCTGGTCCAAAAACTGACGCGGGCGGTGTTTCTCAACAACAATACCGATACCTGTGCGCGGGTCTGCCATTCACCCACGGGCTATGGTCTGGGCCAGACCTTCGGCACCTCGGCGGGGACGCAGAATTTCGATAGCGTGGCGCAGGCAAATGTGGTCGTGGTGATCGGGGCGAACCCGACCGATGGGCATCCGGTTTTCGCAAGCCGTCTGAAAAAGCGGCTGCGCGCAGGCGCCAAGCTGATCGTGATCGACCCGCGCCGGATCGATCTGGTCAAGACACCCCATATCGAAGCGGCCCATCACCTGGCGCTGCGCCCCGGCACCAATGTGGCGGTCGTCACCGCCATGGCGCATGTGATCGTGACCGAAAAGCTTTATGATGAGGCCTTTATCCGCGACCGCTGCGATTGGGACGAATTCCAAGAATACGCGGAATTCGTGAGTGATGTGCGCCATTCCCCCGAGATGACCGAGATCCTGACGGGCGTTGCGGCCGAGGAATTGCGCGGGGCGGCAAGGCTTTATGCCACGGGCGGCAATGGGGCGGTCTATTACGGGCTGGGCGTGACCGAGCATAGCCAAGGTTCCACAACCGTCATGGCGATTGCCAATCTTGCGATGATGACCGGCAATATCGGGCGCGAAGGCGTGGGGGTGAACCCGCTGCGCGGCCAGAACAATGTGCAAGGCTCTTGCGACATGGGGTCGTTCCCGCACGAATTGCCGGGCTATCGCCATGTGAAGGGTGCCGAGGTGCGTGCGGTTTTCGAGAGTGCTTGGGGGGTGGAAATAGACCCCGAGCCGGGGCTGCGCATTCCCAACATGCTCGATGCGGCCGTTTCGGGGCAGTTCAAGGGTCTTTACTGTCAGGGTGAGGATATCTTGCAATCCGACCCAGACACCCGCCATGTCGCGGCGGGCCTGGCGGCGATGGAATGTGTGATCGTCCATGATCTGTTTCTGAACGAGACGGCGAATTACGCCCATGTCTTCCTGCCCGGTTCGACCTTTCTGGAAAAGGATGGCACCTTCACCAATGCGGAACGTCGCATCAACCGGGTGCGCAAGGTCATGGCGCCGCGCAACGGCTATGCGGATTGGGAGATCACCCAGTTGCTGGCCAATGCGATGCTAGCCGCCGAGGATCGGCCTTTGTGGCATTACACCCACCCGTCCCAGATCATGGAAGAGATCGCGGCCACGACCCCCGGTTTTGCAAATGTCGATTACGCCATGCTGGAAGAAAAGGGATCGGTCCAGTGGCCCTGTAATGATGCCAATCCCGAAGGCTCGCCCATCATGCATGTCGATGGTTTCGTGCGTGGCAAAGGGCGGTTCATCGTCACCGAATATATCGCGACCGAAGAGCGGACGGGCCCGCGTTTCCCGCTGTTGCTCACAACGGGGCGAATCCTGAGCCAATACAATGTCGGTGCGCAGACGCGGCGGACGGAAAACACCGTTTGGCATTCCGAGGATGTGCTGGAGATACACCCCCATGACGCCGAAGTGCGTGGTGTGAAGGAGGGGGATTGGGTCAAGCTTGCCTCGCGCTCGGGCGAGACGAGCCTGCGCGCGCATCTGACGGACCGGGTCAGCCCCGGTGTGGTCTACACCACATTCCACCACCCCACGACGCAGGCCAATGTGATTACTACCGATTATTCCGATTGGGCGACGAACTGTCCGGAATACAAGGTGACGGCGGTGCAGGTGGGGCTGTCGAACGGGCCGACGGATTGGCAAGAAAGCTATGAAGAACAGGCGCGCCTGTCGCGCCGTATCTTGCCGGCGGCGGAATGAGGGCGAGCCGCTCCATATCGGCGCGGGCCTTGGGGCCTGAGGGGGTGCGCGAGATCGCGCGGTCCTTGCCCGAGGAGGTGGCGGTGGCCGTCACCTGTAACGGCTCGACCCAAGCCGTGATGATGTGCAGCCCCGCCGATCTGACGGATTTCGCCCGCGGCTTTGCCGTGACCGAAGGCTATGCAAGGCACGATCAGATCGAGCGCATCGAATTGGTGGAGTTGGCGCAAGGGATCGAGGCACGGCTTTGGATCGCGCAAGAGGCCGCGGATGCCTTGGGCGCGCGGCGGCGCATGATGTTGGGGCCTGTTGGCTGTGGGCTGTGCGGGATCGACAGTCTCGAGCAGGCGATGCGCGATCTGCCGCGATTGGATTGTACATTGCAGCTTGATTGGGCCGAGGCAACGGCCGCGGTCGAGGCGTTACGCGCCCATCAGCCCTTGCATGATCTGACCCATGCCGTGCATGCGGCGGGGTTCTTGGTGCCGGGCCGTGGCATCATCTGTGCGCGTGAGGATGTGGGCCGGCATAATGCGCTCGACAAGTTGATCGGGGCTTTGATGCAAGCGGGCATCGACCCTGCCAGCGGTGCGATTGTGATGACCAGCCGGGTATCGGTCGAGCTGGTGCAAAAGGCCGTGGTGGCGGGCTGCCCGGTCCTGTTGGCGGTTTCTGCGCCGACGGCGCAGGCCTTGCGCTTGGCCGAAGATGCCGGGCTGAGCGTGGCCGGTTTCGCGCGTGGTGGCCGGATCGAGATTTTTACCCATCCCGAACGTATCCTTGGAGGAAACGTCGATGTCGCATGACAAACTCATTCGCATGGCCAACCAGATCGCAGGGTTCTTCGCGACCCAGCCGGGCAGGGATCAGGCCGAGCGGGTCGCCGCCCACCTCAAGGATTTCTGGGGGCCTGAGATGCGCGCAGCGCTCAAGGCCGAGGCCAAGGTTCATGAGGCAGAGCTTGACGATCTGGTGCGACGCGCCTTGCCTTTGATTTAGGGCGGCCGGGGTTTCGAAGCCGCCGTCCCGGCGGGGTTTGCAATCGGTATCGCCACAGCCATAGCACCACGCACCCCCTTGCTTTGGCCTATTGATGCCCGTCAACCCGCTGGCCGCGCGCTTCGGCTATCGCTTTTGCCTGTCGTTTCCCGCGCAGGACATCAGCCATGGATCAGCCCGAAACCGCGCCACGGCGCGTGCATGTGATCGACATTCCCGAGGCGGTCGGTATTTTCGACCGGCGCGAAGACCTTCAGGCCGCGATCTATGATCTGCGCATCTTGGGGTTCAGCCGCCACGATATCAGCCTTTTGGCGCGCCAAGAGGTGCTGGAGCAGAAATTGGGCCGTGCCTATTGGCGGGCGGATGAGCTGGCCGATGATCCACGCGCACCGCGGGCGGCCTTTGTCTCGGAGGATGCGATCGGCGCATTGGAGGGCAGTATCGCGGGCGGCTTTTTCTACGTCGGGTCGATGATCGCGATGGCGGCGCTGTTGGGGCCTGCTAGCACATTGGCGGCATCCATCGCGGCGATTGCCATTGGCGGGACGCCTGCAGCGGTGTTGGGGGTCTTGCTGGCCCGGCGTGCGGCGCTGCCACATCAACGCAACTATGCAGCCCAGCTGGCCCATGGCGGGATGTTGCTATGGGTGCGGGTGCGCGACGAGGCGCATCGCGAGATGGCCGTCAAGATCTTGCACGGCCATTCCGGGCGCGAGGTTCATGTACATGGCTGGAGCAACTGACGCAGCGCATGGCGCATGAAAAAGGGCGCCATTGGCGCCCTTTGAGGGATCGTGATATTCGGCTGCTCAGAGCAGTTCGATATTCACGGCGCTTTCGCGGCCATCGCGGCCTTTTTCGAGGTCGAATTTGACCTTCTGGTTGTCGGCGAGGCCGGTCAGGCCCGAGCGCTCGACGCCAGAGATGTGAACGAATACGTCCTTGGCACCGCCATCGGGTGCGATAAAGCCGTAGCCTTTGGTCGTGTTGAACCATTTCACGGTGCCAGTGGCCATAACCGTGTCTCCTGTCAGTTACACGCTGCCCGCACCATGCGGCAGCCCGGCGTCACCCATGCAAGATCGAGAGCACAAGCTTCGCATCGCGGCGAAAGACAGGGGTCGATAGAGTAGAGATAGCCTGTCACTTATGCCCGTTTTCCAATCGAAAGTAAAGTATGATGGGATCGGGGCGCGCAAGAGCGGCATGATCTGCATCAAGGCCATGACCGGGTTTGGCGCATTAGCCTGGGCCTGTCGTGCCGCAGTTGAGGGAAGCATCATGACCAGCCTGACCAGCACCCCCTACGACGCCTTGCGCATTGGGCAAGAGGCGACGATCACGCGGCTTTGCCGGGCTGAGGATTTGATCGTCTTCTCCCATGCCAGCGGGAGCTTGAACCCGCTGCATCTGCCCAATCACGACGGGGATGGCGATGGCCGTGTCGAGGCATTGGCGCCTGCCGCATGGATCGCGGCCCTGATCGCGGGGGTGGTCGGCAATCATTTGCCGGGGCCCGGCACCGTTTATCGCAGCGAGAGCCTGCGCTTTGTCGGTCAAGCGCAGGCCGGTGACAGCCTGCACACGAAGGTGCGGGTCGCGCAAAAGTTGGCCGGTCATGCGGTGCGCCTTGCGGTATCGGTCGAGGGGCCAGCAGGGCGTGTCGCGGAAGGCGAGGTTGAGGTGAGCGCACCCGCGTTGCGACATCGCTTCGATGATCTTTCGGTGCCCGGTTTGGTCGTGCAATCACACCGCCATTTCGATGCGCTGATCGCACGCGCCGAAGACTTGCCCGCGCTGCCCGTGATCGTCATCTGCCCGGAAAGTGCCGATGCGGTCATGGGCGCGGTGCAGGCGCGCGATCATGGGCTGATCGCGCCGCTTTTCGTGGGCGCCCCCGACAAGATCGCCGCCGCCGCCGCCGAAGCTGGTGTGGATATCGCGGAGATCGAGATCGTGGCGGTGCCCGATCACCGCGCCGCCGCCCTGCGTGCGGTCGCGCTGATCCACGAAGGGCGCGGGCGCGCCTTGATGAAAGGGCATTTGCATACCGACGAGATGCTGCACGCGATCTTGAAGAAAGAGGGCGGTCTGCGCACCAACCGCCGCCTGACCCATGTTTTCGTGATGGATGTGCCGGGGCAAGATCAATTGCTCTTCGTCACCGATGCGGCGATCAACATCGCCCCCGATCTGGGTTGCAAGGTCTCGATCGTGCAAAACGCCATCGACCTGGCTGTGTCCCTTGGGGTGGCGCGGCCCAAGGTCGGTATCCTGTCGGCTGTCGAAACGGTGACGACGGCGATCCCTTCGACGCTGGATGCCGCGATCTTGGCCAAGATGGCCGAGCGCGGCCAGATCACCGGCGGCGATGTCGATGGGCCTTTGGCAATGGATAATGCCGTCGATCCGGGGGCCGCGCGTGCCAAGGGGCTGACCGGGCTGGTCGCGGGGCGGGCCGATATCTTGGTCGCGCCCAATCTCGAGGCGGGCAACATGATCGCCAAGGAATTGAGCTTTCTTGCCCATGCCGAGGCTGCGGGCGTGGTCATGGGGGCGCAGGTACCGGTCATCTTGACCAGCCGGGCCGACAGCGTGCGGGCGCGTCTGGCCTCTTGCGCGGTGGCGGTGATCTTGGCTGCGCCTGCGCGATGCGGCTGATCTTGACGCTCAATGCGGGGTCAAGCTCGCTCAAGGCGGCGCTTTACGACGGCGCGGCCGATCTTGCCGTGGCGCGGGTCACGGTGTCGGCGCTTGGCGATGATGCGCGACTGGCGCTGACCACCGATGGCCAGACGCAAGAGCGCGCGATCGGACAGGCCGATCACGCCCGTGCCTTTGCCGCACTTCGCACGGCCTTGGCGCCGATGATGGGGCCGGGTGGGCCTGTGGCGATCGGGCACCGGATCGTGCATGGCGGTGCCGAGATCGACGGGCCGCGGCTGTTGACGCCGCCGTTGATCGCCATGTTGAAGCGGTTGGTGCCGCTTGCGCCGCTCCATCAGCCGCATAACCTTGCGCTGATCCGCGCCGCGACCAAGGCCTTTCCGCAAGCGGTGCAGGTCGGCGCATTCGACACGGCCTTTCACCGTGGCCATGACTGGGTGAATGACACCTATGCCTTGCCGCGGCGCTATTTCGATCAAGGCATCAGGCGCTATGGCTTTCACGGACTGAGCTATGCCTTTATCGCCGCCCATCTCGCGCAAACCCGGCCGGACCTGGCCGATGGGCGCCTGATCGTGGCCCATCTTGGCAACGGGGCCTCGCTTTGCGCGATCAAGGGGGGGCGCTCGGTTGCATCGAGCATGGGGTTCTCGGCGCTCGATGGTCTGCCCATGGGCACAAGGGTGGGTCAGATCGACCCCGGTGTGCTGCTTTACCTGATGGGCCAAGGGATGGATCAGGCCGCGCTGATGCAGCTGCTCTATTCCGAAAGCGGGCTGAAGGGGTTGTCGGGTATCAGTCACGACATGCGGGTGCTGTTGGCCGCGGAGTCGCCCGCCGCTGATGCGGCGATCGCCTATTTCTGCGCGCGTTTGGCCCAAGAAATCGGTGGCTTGGCCGCCGTGCTGGGCGGGATCGACGGGCTGATCTTTACCGGTGGCATCGGTCAGAATGCCGCCCCCATCCGTGGCTTGGCGCTGGAAAAGCTGGCCTTTCTCGGGCTGGTGGTGGATGAGGGTGCGAATGCCGCGAATGAGCCAACAATTGGCAAGGGCAAGGTGCCGATCCTTGTCACGGCGACGGATGAAGAACAGATGATCGCGGCAGCGGTGCGTGAGGTGCTCTTGGCAGGGCCAATTGAAGGAAAGCCGGTGTAATGATGCGGATGCTCCTGATCTTGTCGATCATCTTGGTGCTGGCGGTGCTCGCTGGTGCCGTGTGGTTTCGCGTCGTGCCGATGCCGGCCGCGCAATGGCATGTGGAGCCTGCGCGCGTCATCCCTCCGTCCAGTCCGAATTTCGCACTGCGTGTGGGGGCGGATGCACCGGTGTTCACGCAAAGCCCCGCTGTGATCGCGGAAATTCTGTCTCGGATCGCCGATGATGCAGGTGCCAAGCCGATCGCGGGCAGCCCTGCGGAGGGCCATGTCAGCTATGTTCTGCGCTCCGCCTTGATGGGTTTTCCCGATGTCGTTTCGATCCGCATTATACCCGAGGGGGCAGGCACGCGGGTCGAGATATTCTCGCGCTCGCGCTATGGTTACAGCGATCTTGGGGTCAATGCCGCGCGGGTCGCGGCCTGGGTCGGGGCGCTGGGCGCGCAGACAGGGCCTTGACCGCGCGGCTGCACAGGGTCACATCGCGCCCATGTTGCCGCAAGATCGCCTGATCCAGATTACCGAACGCTTCGAGTATCTCGAGGCGCGGCTGAATGCGGGCCCTGCGCCCGATGAGATCGCCACGATCAGCCGCGAATATGCCGATCTGCGGCCCGTCGTGGCCCAGATCGACGCATGGCGCCGCCTGCAATCCGAACTGGCCGAGGCCGAGGCCATGCTGCGCGACCCCGAGATGCGCGCGCTGGCCGAGGATGAGGTGCCGCGCCTGCGCGCCGCCCTTCCCGTGGCCGAGCAGGCCTTGCAGCTGGCGCTCTTGCCCAAGGACGCCGCCGATGCGCGGCCCGCGATGATCGAGATCCGCCCCGGCACGGGCGGGGATGAGGCCGCCCTTTTCGCCAGCGATCTTTTGCGAATGTACACCCGCTACGCCGAGGCGCAGGGCTGGCAGATGGAGATTGTCGACCTGCAACAGACCGAGCTTGGCGGTATCCGCGAGGTGACGGCGCGGATCGCGGGCGAGGGGGTCTTTGCCCGGCTGAAATACGAAAGCGGCGTACACCGGGTGCAGCGTGTGCCGGAAACGGAATCGGGCGGGCGCATCCACACATCGGCCGCCACGGTGGCCGTGCTGCCCGAGGCCGAAGAGGTCGATATCAGTATTCCCGCAAACGATATCCGGATCGATACGATGCGCTCTTCGGGCGCGGGGGGGCAGCATGTGAACACGACGGATTCGGCCGTGCGGATCACCCATTTGCCAACCGGGCTTGTGGTCACCAGTTCCGAGAAGTCGCAGCACCGCAACCGCGAAATCGCCATGGGCGTGTTGCGCGCGCGGCTTTATGACATGGAGCGGCGCCGTGCCGCCGATGCCATGGCGGCCGATCGGCGCGCACAAGTGGGATCGGGCGACCGCTCCGAGCGCATCCGCACCTATAATTTCCCGCAAGGGCGGATGACTGATCATCGGATCAACCTGACGCTCTACAAGCTCGATCAGGTGATGAATGGCGATCTCGATGAGGTGATCGAGGCGCTTTCCGCCGATGCGCAGGCCAGACTTCTGGCGGAGATGTCGGGGTGAGTGGCAGCCATGATGCGCCGCTGACGCTTGGCCTCTGGCTGCGCATGGCCCATGCCCGCCTTGCCCCCGTGATCGGCCCAGACGAAGCGGCGCGCGATCTGCGCAGGATCGCGATGCATGCTACGGGATTGTCTGCGGCCCAGCTGGGTATCGGCGGCGGTGATGTTCTTGCGCCCGCGGCGCAGGCCGCGGCCGACGCCATGCTCGCGGCCCGTCTGGCACATCGGCCCTTGGCGCAGATCTTGGGCGCGTGGCCCTTTTACGGGCGCAGCTTTCATGTGACCCAAGATACGCTTGTCCCGCGCCCCGATACTGAAACGCTGATCGAACTGGCCTTGGAGCGGCCGTTTTCACGGATGGTTGATCTGGGCACCGGCAGCGGAGCCATCGCGGTGACGCTGCTGGCCGAGCGTGCCGATGCGCTTGGTCTGGCCAGCGATATCTCGCAAGCGGCGCTCGAGGTGGCCGCGCGCAATGCGCAGCGCCATGGCGTGGCAGCGCGGCTCGATCTGCGACATGCCGATTGGTGGGATGGGCTGGCGGGTGTGTTCGATCTGATCGTGTCGAACCCACCTTATGTGACACAAGCCGATTATGCCCGATTGGCGCCGGAGATCACGCAATGGGAACCGCGCGCCGCGCTGACGCCGGGTGGTGACGGGCTTGCGGCCTATCGGCAGATATTGGGCGGTCTGGGCCCGTATCTTGCGGCAGGCGGGCGTTGCTTGGTCGAAATCGGTGCGGAACAAGGCCGCGATGTGGCCGCGATATTCGTAGCCGCAGGCCTTGTGGATGTGGCGGTGCATGCTGATATCAATGGCAAGGATCGGGTCGTTTCCGGCAGGCGCGGTCAGTAACGCGGTTGCGGAAATGACGCAATCGGTCGATTTCGGGCGGATAATTGCGAATTCCGTGTGCAATGGCACAGATTCGACTTGTCACCCGGCGCGACGCATGTTTACTCGGCCTTAGCGGAGGGTGTGGTTCGTTCAACCTTGCCCCGCTATTCTACCTAACATTCCGCATCGCAACGCCTTGTGCAACGGTGCGGGTGACGAGCGTCGCCGGCCCTCGGGCTTGGACCGCTTCCCACCCAGGACAACTGGAACCGTAAACAGCACATGAGATCATCGAAGAACCGCTCGCGGTCCAAGGGGAACCGCAATCGCTCGGTCGGCAATATCGTCAACCGGGTATTCGACTCGTCCGGCCCCGAGGGCAAGGTCCGCGGCACGCCGCAGCAGATCATCGAGAAATACAACCAACTCGCCCGCGATGCGCAGCTCAGCAATGACCGCGTCGCCGCCGAGAATTTCCAACAGCATGCCGAGCATTACCTGCGCATGTTGGCCGAGGCGCAGCGCGAACAAGAAGCGCGCCAGCAGTTCCAGCCGCAGCATGGCGGTGGTGGGCGCGAGCGCGGCGAGGGCGATGGCCAAAGCGATGGCCCCGCCTTTACCTATGGCGATGTCCCGCAGCAGCCGGGCAATGTCTACACGCGCCCCGAGGCCGAAGCCCCGCGTGCCGCCGAGCCGCCGCGTCAGGCCGAGCCGCGCGGTGATTTCGATGCCGTCATCGATGCCCCGGCTGAACAAGAGGGCGGGTTGGTCGAAACACCCGAAGGCGCGCCCAAAGCCAAGCGCAGCCGCTCACGCCGTCCAAAGAAACCCGCCGATGCCGCGCAGGGTGAAGCGGGCGGTGATGCCGATGGTGGCGATAGCCCGCAAGAAGCGGCTGAATGAACCGAGCGCTCAGCCCGCCACCATGCGGGCGAGCGCGCAAAACCCCTCGATCGAGATTTGTTCGGCGCGATCCGTGGGCTTGAGCCCGGCGGCCACGATCCGATCCTCGATATCCGGCGCGAGCCCCTTGAGCGCGGCGCGCAGCATCTTGCGCCTTTGATTGAAGGCCTTGGCCACGACGCGCTCCAACACCGCCGGATCGGCGGGATAGCGGGGGGCGGGCAGGGCCGTGAAATGCACGACCGCTGAATGGACCTTGGGCGGCGGGGTGAACGCCTCTGGCGGCAAGGTCAGCGCGATGCGCGCATCTGAGCGCCATTGTGCAAGGATCGCAAGCCGCCCATAGGCCTTGGAGCCGGGTGTGGCGACGATACGGTCGGCGACCTCGCGCTGGAACATCAGCGTCAGCGATTGCCAGACCGGCGGCCAGCTGGGCGGCGTGAGCCAGCGCACCAAAAGCTCGGTCCCCACATTATAGGGCAGGTTCGACACGACCTTGACGGGTGGCGTCAGATGCGCAGACCAATCCAGCGCCAAGGCATCGGCATTGATCACCTCGAGCCGACCGGGATAAGCGGCGGCGATCTCGTCCAGCGCGGGCAGGCAGCGGGGATCTTTCTCGATCGCCAGCACCCGACGTGCCCCTTCGGCCAAAAGCCCGCGTGTCAGGCCACCCGGGCCGGGGCCGACCTCCAGCACATCGCAGCCCGACAGATCCCCCGCCGCGCGCGCGATCTTTGCCGTGAGGTTGAGATCGAGCAAAAAATTCTGTCCCAGCGCCTTGCGCGCCGAAAGCCCGTGCGTGGCGATCACATCGCGTAGCGCGGGCAGGTCGTCGATCCCGCTCATGCCTGCGCGCCGCACGCTATCATGTCACGAATATCAGCCAATGAAGACCCCGATCACCACGGACATCAGCCCAAGAACCGAGATCAGAAGCGCCACCATGTTGATCATCACGATGCGCTGCAGCTTGGCGCGCAACACCTCGTCCGGCAGGCCCGCGCGCTTGGCCGCGATGGCGGCCCATACGCAATAAAGCAGCACCAAGATCCCCACCAGCGCCAACCCGGTTCCAATATAGACGAGGGCGGCCATGCGCGATCCTTTCCATGCGGTCTGCGCTTTGACCTATGCCAGCGACTTGTCGCTGGCAAGGGTTGTGGCGGGCGGGGCGGAGGGCTAGATCGAGGCTCGATTTTCCCTTTGCCGCGAGAGATCCGATGGATGTGACCGAGACCGAGACCGCAGACCGCCCCGACAGCTACCGCGTGACCGCCGATGAGCTGCGCCAGTTCATCGAACGCATCGAGCGGCTGGATGCCGAGAAGCGAGACATCGCCGACCAGCAAAAGGAAGTGATGGCCGAGGCGAAATCGCGCGGCTACGACACCAAGGTTATCCGCAAGGTCATCGCGCTGCGCAAGCGTGAGCCCGACGACATCGCCGAAGAAGAAGCAGTGCTGGAAATGTACAAAGAGGCCTTGGGCATGCGCTGAGGCGATCTGCGATCAGGGCGTCAACAGCTTGACGCCCGGGATCGCGGCGATCTCGACCATGTCATCTTCGTAATTCTGCGTCAGCCTGTCGACCAGCGCCGGGGTCCAACCGGGCAAGTCCAGCTCTTCCTCGATCTCGGCATCCAGCGCGTAGCGGTCGAGAAAGGCGCCAAGGATGCGCCGGCGCTGCATCTCGGTATCTGGCGGATTGTCGGCCAGATAGCGTTGCATGCGGCTGAACCCGGTGCGGTCCATGATCGTCTCGGCCAGATCGTCGAGACCGCGCAGCGCGACGTCATGGCCGACATCCGTGATGTCGCGCAAGATATCGGCCCATAGCAGCGGTGTATCCTCGTTGCACCACACGGTGACCGGCACATCGGGTTGGGCGAGGCGCAATCTGCGCAACATCTCGGACCATGCGATGGCATGGGGCTGCATGCCATTCGTGAATTCGGCGAAATCCTTGAAGCGTGATCCAGCGAAAAGCGCGGGGATCAGCGTGGCAGGGTTGCGCATGCCGATGAAGAATTCGATCTGCGCTTGTGGAAAGAGTGCCCGCAGATTGCTGGCTTGGCGATCGATCATCGGCCAGATTTGCGGCCCTTGCACCACGAGCCTGTTGATGCAGACAAGCCGCGGGTCGGAAAAGATCAACCTGTCCACGCGCGCCTCGTCCACGATCGCTTCGAGCAGGGCCTGTTGCACATCCGCGCTCGCGGATCGCCCGGCCAAAACGCGCGCCGTGTCGCGCAATACGGCACGATAGCGCATCAAGGGGGGAACGATGATCCCGTCCTCGGCAAGCAGCGCGCGGTTCTTGAGCAATGACCCGAGCAATAGCCCAAGGTCGGTGCATGGCGCGCCGAGGTGAAAGACGACCTGCATGATTTTCTCTACCCGGTACCCACACCTGACTGCGCCGGACCCTATACCGCAGATGGATACAATGCCAAGGTGCTGGACGCTTGCAAGCGCCGCAAGCTTGGCATATGCCACTCGCCGTGCCCCTATAGCTCAGCTGGTAGAGCATCTGATTTGTAATCAGAGGGTCGGGAGTTCGAGTCTCTCTGGGGGCACCATAAATCTCTACAAAATCAATAATTTATGCGAAAATTGATCGTCGTATTCTGTCGAACAAAAAGTTATAAACAGTTATAAACTGCTTTGCGTCACGAAAAG
>NZ_CBFIIK010000085.1:0-12262 GCF_965662675.1 Roseicyclus sp.
GGGCAGGTCTTCAGCGATCAGCCCGGGACCGAAGATCAGTGCCGCCTCGGCATGCAACCAAACAGCGGCCTGTGCCGCGCGCATCGGCGGCACACCACGCGCCAACAGGCCCGCGATCATGCCTGCCAGCACATCGCCTGATCCCGCGGTCGCAAGCCATGGCGTAGCGCGCGCGCCCGTTGCCGCATGCACCGCGCAATGGCCCGCAGGGTCGGCGATGAGGGTGTCGCGCCCCTTGAGCAGCACAATGCACCCCGCCCGTTTGGCCGCCGCACGCGCTGCCGCGATCCGTGAAAAGGCCGGGCCGCGCGACGCAGGGCGCGCCAGCATTTCGGCCAAATCGGGGAAAAGCCGTGCAAACTCGCCATCATGCGGCGTGATGATGGCATCGGCATGCAGGGCTGCGAACAATGTGTCCGGCTGATCGCCAAAGGCGCTCAGTGCATCGGCATCAAGCACAGTGGGCCGGCGGGAGGCAAGGGCGACAGGCACCAAAGACGCGGCAGGCGCGAACCCCAACCCCGGCCCAAGGCAAAGCGCGCCGATCCGACCATCATCGAGCATGGTGGCAAGCTCTGCCGCCTCGTCGCACTGACGCAACATGATCGCGGTCAGCTGCGCGGCGCATTCCGCCATCGCCGCAGCCGGGGCCGCCACTGTCACCAGACCGGCGCCGATGCGCAACGCCCCCCGCGCCGCCAGCCGCGCCGCACCCGATCGCCCAAGCCCGCCCGAAAGGACCAGCGCGTGGCCATGATCATACTTGTGCCCGGCTTGCTTGAGGATGTCCGAGGGCGCAGGCGCATCCATAAGCCACAGATCGTCCAGCGGCCCACCCTGCCCCAATCCAATGTCGCAAACCACCACCCGGCCGCAGAAATCGGGGCCGCCGCCCAGCACATGGCCGGGCTTGTGGCTATGAAAGCTCACCGTCAGCTCGGCCCGAAAAGCCGCGCCGCGCGCCTGCGCATCGGTCAGCATGCGCCCGGAATCGGCGCAAAGCCCAGATGGGATATCGACTGCGACCCGGTGCCAGCCGTGATATGCATCGGTGTCGAAGGGCATCAGCACGCCCTGCGCGAGATCCGGTCCCAGCCCACGCGTCAGCCCCGTGCCGAAAAGCGCGTCGACGATCAAACCCGTACCGCCCCGCAGGTCGGGCTGGCCCGTCAGCGGCAAACTGCCGACCGCCCCCATTGCTTGCCAACGCGCGTGGTTCAGGGCCGCATCCGGTGGCAAATGCGCGGGATCGCCTAGCAAGAAAACCTCCACCTCCCAACCCCAGCCCTTGAGCAGCCGTGCGATGACGAACCCATCACCGCCGTTATTGCCCGGCCCACACAGCACGATTGCGCGCCCCGGAACCTGCGCCATCGCGGGCCATTGGACAAAGACGGCATCGACCACGCCGCGCCCTGCCCGCTCCATCAGTTCCCGGCCCGTGGCCCGACCGCTGGCGATTGCGGCGTGTTCGATGGCCCGCATCTGCGCGGCGGTC
The DNA here is from genome assembly GCF_965662675.1 of Roseicyclus sp. Lineage (GTDB taxonomy): Bacteria > Pseudomonadota > Alphaproteobacteria > Rhodobacterales > Rhodobacteraceae > Roseicyclus. The sequence goes on from NZ_CBFIIK010000085.1 coordinate 1,499, forward strand.
ACGAGGCTGATGCCAGCTGGTGTTTTCATATCGCTCACTTGTTCGACAATATGCCTAATTTTTAATCACAGCCTGTCAGAATCCCGCGCGTCGCGCCCGTTCTGGATCGTAGCGCATGGATTCCCCCCGCGCAAAATGGTGTCAGGGTTCCGCACATACGAGGAGGCCTGGGCCACATGAAAAAGATCGAGGCGATCATCAAACCCTTCAAGCTCGACGAGGTGAAGGAAGCGCTGCAGGAGATCGGCATTCAGGGCCTCAGCGTCACCGAGGTGAAGGGCTTTGGCCGTCAAAAAGGCCATACCGAGCTTTACCGCGGTGCCGAATATGTCGTTGATTTCCTGCCCAAGGTGAAGATCGAGGTTGTGCTGACCGACGACATGGTCGATGCCGCGATCGAGGCGATCATCAGCGCCGCCAAAACCGACAAGATCGGCGACGGCAAGATCTTCGTCTCCGATATCTCGCAGGCGATCCGCATTCGTACCGGCGAAACCGGCGACGACGCAATTTAAACCGCTGGCCGTCGGGCGCGTAACGCACCGCACGGCCATGTAACCACACGACCATTACGTCAGGGGAAGGTCACGATGAGCAAAGAACACCTTTTGAAGATGATCAAGGAAGAAGGGGCGGAATACGTCGATATCCGCTTCACTGATCCGCGCGGCAAGCTGCAGCATGTGACGGTCATGTCCGACCTCGTCGACGAGGACTTCATTGAAGAAGGCTTCATGTTCGACGGCTCTTCGATCTCCGGTTGGAAGGGCATCGAAGCCTCTGACATGAAGCTGATGCTCGATACCGAAAGCGCCTATGTCGACCCCTTCTATGCCGAGAAAACGATCTGCGTGCATTGCAACGTGGTCGAACCCGACACGGGCGAGGCCTATAACCGCGATCCGCGCGGCATCGCGCTCAAGGCCGAAGCTTATCTGAAGTCGTCGGGCGTGGGCGACGCAGCCTATTTTGGCCCCGAGGCCGAATTCTTCGTCTTCGACGATGTCCGCTATGCCGTATCGATGAACAAGGTCTCCTTCGAGGTCGACGCGGTCGACGGCGCATGGAACACCGACACCGAATACGAGATGGGCAACACCGGCCACCGCCCCGGCATCAAGGGCGGCTATTTCCCGGTCAACCCGATCGACCCGGCACAAGACCTGCGGTCTGAAATGCTGTCGACGATGAAGCGTATCGGCATGAAGGTCGACAAGCACCACCACGAGGTGGCATCGAACCAGCACGAGCTTGGCCTGATTTTCGGCACGCTCACCAAGCAGGCCGATGACATCCAGAAATACAAGTACGTCATCCACAACGTGGCGCATGCCTATGGCAAGTCGGCAACCTTCATGCCCAAGCCGATGGCCGGCGACAACGGCACTGGCATGCATGTGAACATGTCGATCTGGAAAGACGGCAAGCCGCTGTTTGCAGGCGACAAATATGCCGACCTGTCGAACGAGGCGCTGTATTTCATCGGCGGCATCCTCAAGCACGCCAAGGCGCTCAACGCCTTCACCAACCCCTCGACCAACAGCTACAAGCGCTTGATCCCCGGCTTCGAAGCCCCCGTTCTGCGCGCCTATTCGGCCCGCAACCGCTCGGGCTGCGTGCGTATTCCGTGGACCGAAAGCCCCAAGGCAAAGCGCGTCGAGGCCCGCTTCCCCGATCCGTCCGCAAACCCCTATCTGGCCTTCTCTGCACTGTTGATGGCTGGCCTCGACGGGATCATGAACAAGATCCACCCCGGCGACCCCTCGGACAAGGATCTTTACGATCTGCCCCCCGAAGAGCTGGCATCGATTCCCACCGTCTGCGCATCCTTGCGCGAAGCGCTGGAAGAGTTGGAAGCCGATCACGACTTCTTGCTCAAGGGCGGCGTGTTCGACAAGGATCAGATCGAGGCCTACATCGCCCTCAAGTGGCAAGAGGTTTACGCCTTCGAGCACACACCTCACCCGATCGAATACAAGATGTATTACAGCTGCTAATCGGCAGTTGGATCAAGCGAACGGGCGCCCTTGGGCGCCCGTTTCGTTTCGTGCAGGCTGCAGCGCCAAGGACGCCGCGATCAGAATCGCCCGAAACGGCGGATCATCTGCATCGCCTTCTTGGTGCGGTTGCCGTTTTGTTGGGCTTGGGCTTGTTGCTCGGGGGTTGCATCGGCGCGGCCCTGCGTCAGCTTGTCGATCCCTGCGTTCATGCCGCGATTGACGACTTGGCGGACCACCTGCCGGATGACCATGTTGATGACACGTTCCATCTCACTGACCTCGTTACTCACATGCAGACCCGGATTGGGCCGCTCATACTTGTCTGACACCAAGATATAGCAAAAATACGGCAAAGTCAGGTTGCCGTTTATTGGCCCTCATCATCGACGAGATCATCGTCATCATGATCGTCGCGCATGGCCATTTCCGCGTCATCTTCAAACATGTCGCCCGTATCGCTTTGACCAACCGCCTCGGGCTCGGCCCCTTCGGGTGGGCGGCTTTCCAAAAGCCCCGCTTCGCGCAATTCCTTGAGGCCGGGCAGATCGCGCGCCGATTCCAGCCCGAAATGATCAAGAAATCCCTGCGTCACCACATAGGTGACGGGGCGGCCGGGCGTCATGCGGCGGCGCCCGAAGCGCACCCATTCCATCTCGATCAACTGATCGACCGTGCCCTTGGAGGCCGACACGCCCCGGATCTCTTCGATCTCGGCGCGGGTAACGGGCTGGTGATAGGCGATGATCGCAAGCGTCTCGATCGCGGCACGCGACAGCTTGCGGGTTTCGACCGTTTCGCGCGACATCAAGAAGCCCAAGTCAGCCGCCGTGCGGATCGCCCAAGCATCGCCCACGCGCGCCACCGTTACGCCGCGCCCCTCGTAGCGCTTGCGCAAGAGCTGCAAGGCCTCGGCGGCATCGCAGCCGTGGGGCATGCGCGCCTCCATCTCGGCCACGCTCAGCGGGCGGGCGGCGGCAAAGAGCATCGCTTCGACCATCCGCTCTTGCTCGGCCAAGGGGGGGGCGCGAAACAGGCTTTCTTCGCGCACGGGTTTGGGCGTGTCCGTCATCTATTCGTCCCTACGACGCAATTCGATCGGCGAAAAGGTCTCCGATTGCCGGATCAGCACCTTGCCCGCCTTGGCCAGTTCCAAAGCGGCCGCGAAACTCGCCGCCATGGCCGAGCGGCGCCGTTTGGGATCGCCACGCCATTCGGTGGGCAGATAGCTGGAAAGATCGGTCCAATCGCCAGCATAGCCGATCATCCCGCGCATCCGGTCAAGCGCCTGCTCCATCGTCAGCACATTGTCACGGTCCATGACGAAGGGACGAAACTCATCGCGGGTGCGGATGCGGGCATAGGCCTGCATCAGGTCCAACAGACCTGCGGTGTAGGTGATGCGCCTTGCGGTCGCGACTTCTTGTTCCTCGCCACGGGCAAAGCGGTCCTGCCCCAGACGGTCGCGCGCCATGAGCTTGGCGGCGCAATCGCGCATCGCCGCCAGCCGTTCGAGTTGAAAGGCCAGATAGGCCGCCATCTCTTCGCCCGAAGGCCCATCCTCGGTCGGGTCGGGCGGCAAGAGCAGGCGCGATTTCAAGAATGCCAGCCATGCCGCCATGACGAGGTAATCGGCCGCCAATTCGATCCTGAGCGCGCGCGCCTGGTCGATGAAGGTCAGATATTGCTCGGTCAATTGCAGGATCGACACCTTGCGCAGATCGACCTTTTGCGTCCGCGACAGCGTCAAGAGCAGGTCGAGAGGCCCCTCGAACCCGTCCACATCGACAATCAGCGCCTCGGCCGCGCGGCGCGAGGCGACAGCGTCCCATTGGGTGTCCGCATCATTGGCGGGCACGGGCGTGTCAGCCATAGACCTCTCCGTCCAGAAGATCGGCAAGGTCGGCTTCCACGGCAGCGATGTCAAGCGGCGCGGGATGGCTGCGTTGGGCAAGCGCGCGCGCGCAGCGCGCCTGCGCCGCACCTTCCAGATCGCCGGCATCGGCCAGAACCAACGCCATCTCGGCGCGATCGCCATTGCAATGCAGGATCAGATCGCAGCCCGCGGCACGCGCGCGGGCCGCACGCTCGCCGATCGGTCCGGGCAGCGCCCCCATCGAGAGGTCGTCGGTCATGAGCGCCCCATCAAAGCCGATCTGGTCGCGGATCTTGTCGATCAACATGCGCGAGAATGTGGCGGGCAGATCGGGGTCGATCGCCTCGTAGACGATATGGGCGGTCATGCCCAAGGGCAGATCGGCCAAGGGTTTGAAGGCCGCGAAATCGACCCGCTCCAGTTCCGCAAGCGGCGCGCTGACACGCGGCAGGCTGAGGTGGCTGTCCACCTCGCCCAGACCATAGCCGGGCAAATGTTTCAGCACAGGCAATACGCCGCCCGCAACCAACCCTTGCGCCACGGCTCGGCCCGCGCCGATCACCGTATTGGGTTCGGTGCCGTAAAGCCGGTTGAGCAAAACCGGATGCGTCGTTTGACGCGCGACATCGGCCAAGGGCATGCAATTCACATCGATCCCCATCTCGCGCAATTCATGCGCGATCAGCCGGGCGCGCAGATACATGGCACGCGCTGCGCGTTCGGGGCCTGCTTGCGCCATCTGCTCCAGGGCAGGTCGCCACTGCCGCCAGTAAGGGGCGCGCATGCGCTGCACCCGTCCGCCCTCTTGGTCGATCAAGATCGGCGCGTCACGCCCAACCGCCGCGCGCAGATCGGATGTCAGCGCCAAAAGCTGGGTGGGGTCTTCGATGTTGCGGGCGAACAGGATAAAGCCCCAAGGCTGGGCTTGCGCGAAAAAGCGCGCTTCATCGGGGGATAGGCGCGGGCCTTCGCAACCAAGGATCGTGGCCGAAAGCCCGGACATGCGCGCTACCTGACCGTTACGGGGATGCAAGGCGCGTTGCGCGCCACCAAGGCCGCGCAAAACCGGCGCGATGCCGCGAGATCCTCGAAGCCATGGGCGCGCAGACGGTAGAACGCCGCGCCGCCAGAACTTGCCGATTGGATCACCCGCGCGCGGCCTTCGAAATAATCGGGAAATTGCACAAGCAGACGGTCCCATTCGGCCTGCGCAATCTCGGGGCTGTCGAATGCACCCAATTGCACAAGGCGCGTACCCTCGGCCAATTCCGCCCCATCCAATTCGCGCACCGCCGCGCCCAGTGGGCCTGCAACCTCGGCCATGCTGGCGGAGGCAAGGATCGTCGTGGGCCGCACCGGCGGGCGGATCGACAGGCTGACACCCGGAACTGAGGCTGCAATGACCCCCGATGGCGCCGTTGTCCCCTGTGGCGGCGCCGGTTGCGGCGCGATGCTGACGCCAGCCATCTCGGCGGCTATCGGATCATCGTTTTCGACAAGCGGCGTATCGGCGCCACGCGCCATCAAGACATCGATCAACTCTTGGGTCTGGCGCGAGGCGGCTTCCGGCGTAGGGCTGGGCTGATCGATATCGGCGGCAAGCGAGGCCGAACTCATCGCGACGGCGGTCAATTCAACCGGCGGCGGTGCCAGCACCAAAGTATCGGGCACATCGGCGGCTGCCGCACCCTCGGCAAGGCGGTTAACGGCAAGGCCCTGATGGTCGGCTTGCGTGCCGCCGGGATCTTCGGGCGCGCTGCGCATCGGCCCTTCGAGCGCGCGGATCACCGGCACCCCCGAGACATCCCGCGACGCCAGTTGAAACGCCCACACAGCCATACCAACAACCAAGCCCAGCGACACGAACGCGCCGGCCCAATTCACGATCTGTCCGACCTGCGACATCACGGGCGCTGACGCGCCATGCCCGTCCGATGCCCCAAAACCGCGATCATCACCGAATGATCCGATGTTTGCCATATCCTGCTACGCCTGCTCTTGGTCCCCGTTTATGCGCCTTTCAGCACCGGGGTTTGCCTCTACGATCCGGCCGACAGGAGGTCTGATGCCTCACATTTTATCGGCAGGCCGCACACCCAAGATACCAAGACCGTTGGAAATAACAATCGCCACGGCACTGATCATGGCAAATTTCCCACGGCTTGTGGCCGGATCATCCTCCTGCAAGAAACGCAGCGTAGGCGCGCCATTGCCCTTGTTCCACAGCGCGTGGAAATCGCTGGCCAGCTCGTAGAGGTAAAAGGCGATACGATGGGGCTCATGCGCCTCAGCGGCACTTTCGACCAGCCGCGGCCAATGGGCGAGTTTGGCCACCAGCGCCAATTCCGCCGGATCGCTGATCGCGGCCAGATCATCGGCACCGCCCGGCACGATCCCGATCTCGGCCCCTTTGCGCAGCACCGATTGGACACGCGCATGGGCATATTGCACGTAAAAGACAGGGTTATCCTTGGATTGCTCGCGCACCTTGTCGACATCGAAATCCAAGGGCGCGTCGTTCTTGCGCGTCAGCATCACGAACCGCGTCACATCCGCGCCTACCATCTCGACCACATCGCGCAAGGTGACGAAGGTTCCAGCGCGCTTGGACATTTTCAGTTCTTGATCGCCGCGCTTGAGGCGCACCAACTGCATCAGCTTGATATCGAGCGGCACGCGGCTGCCCGACAGCGCCGCGACCGCGGCCTTCATCCGTTTGACATAGCCGCCGTGATCGGCGCCGAAGATATCGATCAACTCGTCAAAGCCGCGGCTGATCTTGTCGTAGTGATAAGCGATATCAGGGGCGAAATAGGTCCATGCGCCATCCGATTTCATCACCGGGCGGTCGACATCGTCACCGAAATCGGTCGATTTGAAGAGCGTCTGCTCGCGCGGCTCCCAATCCTCGGGGGTCTTGCCCTTGGGCGGTTCCAGCACGCCTTCATAGATCAGGCCCTTGCCGCGCAGATCATCGAGCGCCGCTTCGATCCGGCCGGTGCCATAGAGCGACTTCTCGGAGTAGAACACATCCATCGCCACGCCAAGCATGGCCAGATCCTCGCGGATCAACTCCAGCATCCGGTCTGTGGCAAAATCGCGGATCGCCGTCAGCCAGACGGCTTCATCTTTCCCCAAATACGCATCGCCCACCTCGTCCTTGAGCGCTTGACCCACCGCGATCAGGTAATCGCCGGGATAGGTGCCATCGGCAAAGGCGACCTCTTGGCCATGCGCCTCAAGATAGCGCAGATAGACGGAGCGGGCCAAAACATCGACCTGCGCGCCGCCATCGTTGATATAGTATTCGCGCGTCACATCATGGCCGGTGAAATCCAGCAGCCGCGCCAAGGCATCGCCGAAAACCGCGCCGCGGGTATGGCCGACGTGCAAAGGGCCCGTCGGATTGGCCGAAACATATTCGACATTGATCCGCCGCCCGTGGCCCATGTCGGACCGCCCATAGCCCGCGCCTTGTGCAAGGATCGTGGCGATCACGCCCCGCCATGCCTCGGCGGTGAGCCGCAGGTTGAGAAAACCCGGCCCCGCCACCTCGGCGCTGGCGATGCGCGCATCTTGTGCCAGCTTCTCGGACAAGACGGTCGCGATCTCGCGCGGGTTCATGCCCGCGGGCTTGGCCAGCACCATCGCCGCATTGGTCGCCATATCGCCATGCGCCGCGTCGCGCGGCGGCTCGACGGCGACGGCGCGCATATCGAGGCCCGCGGGCAAGCGCCCCTCGGCGCGCATCTCATCGAGCGCGGCAAGAACCGTGGCATGAATATCGGCAAACATCGTCATTTCCAGATCCTCGGGTCGGTTGCCAGCCTAGTATCACGGCAACGCCAGAGGTCAATCAGGCGTGGCGCGCAAAGCCCGCTTGCTCACCCATAACCACCCTGCCCCACGGCTTGCCCGCCGCAGAATTGGCTATGGGTCAAAAGCGCGAAACGGTCGGTCATGCCTGAAATATAATCGCATACGATCCGTGCCAAGGCCGTCTCATCGCCCATGATCGCCGCCACATCATTGCGCCATTGCTTGGGCAATAGCTCGGGATGGGCCATGAAATGGGGAAAGAGGTCGCGCACCACGCCCGTAACTTCCGCGCGCATCACAACAACCGAGGGCGCGCGATACATGCGCTCGAACAAAAAGGCGCGGATTACCTTCAGATCTTCGAAAACACCTTGCGAAAACCGAATGATCGGCCGACCCGCCGCGCGGATGTCATCGGGGCTGCGCGGATCGAGCGCCGCCAGTTCCGCTTGTGCATAGCCGATCACATCCTCGACCAAGACGCCGAAGAACCGGCGCAGCGCCTCGTGGCGGCGGCGGTAGTAATTCAGACCGGGATAGGCCGCATCGACCGCGGCAAAGCAACGATCAAGAACGGGGAGGCGCGCCAATTCATCGGTCGAGAACAGCTCGGCCCTGAGGCCATCATGCAGATCGTGATGGTTATAAGCGATATCATCGGCGATGGCGGCGACCTGCGCCTCGGCGCTGGCATGGGTGGCTAGCTCAAGATCATGCAACGCGCAGTATTCGGCCAAGGCCCAAGGCGGCGGTGGCGCCACCGGGCCGTTATGTTTTGCAATCCCTTCAAGGGTTTCCCAACCGAGGTTCAAGCCGTCGAATTCGGCGTAATGGCGTTCGAGATGGGTGACGATGCGGATCGCCTGGGCATTGTGATCGAAGCCACCGAAAGGGGCCATCAAATCCTGCAACGCATCCTCGCCCGTGTGGCCAAAGGGTGGATGGCCCAGATCATGAGCCAGCGCCACGGCCTCGGTCAGATCCTCGTCCAGCCCCAATGCGCGCGCGATAGTGCGCGCCACCTGCGCCACTTCGATCGAATGGGTCAGGCGTGTGCGGAAATAATCGCCCTCGTGCTCGACAAAGACTTGCGTCTTGTGCTTGAGGCGGCGAAAGGCCGAGGCATGGATGATCCGGTCGCGGTCGCGCTGAAAGGGCGAGCGGAAGGTGCTTTCCTCCTCGACCACGCGGCGGCCACGGGTCAGGCGGGGGTCACAGGCATAGGGCGCACGCATCGGTTGCTTCCGGTTCTTGTCGGCATCGACTTGGTTCATATATGCTATGGACACCGAATGCGACAGCGCCGCGAAGGACTTCGCCAATGACCCTGACACTGACCCTTCCGCCCAAGGTGACGCCACGCGCATTCGCGCGGCTTGCCGAAATCAACGCCGCAACAGGCGAGGCCAAGGCGCTGCGCATTGCGGTCGATGGGGGGGGATGTTCCGGTTTTCAGTATGATATCCGCCTCGACGACCCGGCCACAGATGATCTGATCTTGGAAAGCGACGGCCAAAAAGTCGTGGTCGATAGCGTCTCTTTGCCTTTCCTTGCCGATGCGGTGATCGATTTCACCGAAGAGTTGATCGGCGCGCGCTTCACCATCGCCAACCCCAACGCAACCTCGTCTTGCGGCTGTGGGACATCCTTCTCGATGTAAGCTTGCGCCCCATGCCTGTGCATGGGAGACCCGGCAAGACAGAGGGACATGACGGGGCAGGCCATGAAAATCGCGACGTTCAACATCAACGGGATCAAGGCGCGCTTCGAGGCATTGAGCGACTGGCTGGACGCGTTCAAGCCCGATGTGGCACTGCTGCAGGAAATCAAATCCGTCGATGAGGGTTTCCCCCGCGAACATTTCGAGGATTTGGGCTACCGCGTCGAAACACACGGCCAAAAGGGCTTCAACGGTGTGGCGATCCTGTCGCGTTTACCGCTTGAGGATGTCAGCCGTGGCCTACCTGGCGACGAGACCGATGAACAAGCCCGCTGGATCGAAGCCACCGTGATGGGCGACAAGCGCGCGGTGCGGGTTTGTGGGCTCTACCTGCCCAACGGCAACCCCGCGCCGGGGCCGAAATACGAATACAAGCTCGCCTGGATGACCCGGATGGAGGCGCATGCCCGCACCCTCCTCGCCGATGAGGCGCCGCTGGTGTTGGCGGGCGATTACAACGTCATCCCCCAAGACATCGACGCCGCCCGCCCCGAAGTCTGGCGCGAGGATGCGCTGGCCTTGCCGCAAAGCCGCGCGGCCTTTCGTCGTTTGCTCAACCTCGGTTTCACCGAAGCGATCCGCACACGCATGACCGCCCCCGGCCTTTACAGCTTTTGGGATTATCAGGCCGGCGCATGGGAAAAGAACAACGGCATCCGCATCGACCACCATCTGCTTAGCCCGCAGGCCGCCGATCTGATGGTCGATTGCGGCATCGAAAAGGCCGTGCGCGGACGCGAAAAACCCTCGGACCACGTCCCCGTCTGGATCGAACTGGACGCCTGAGCGATCCGGGATAAGGCACGCGGCAACGCCGCCTCACCGATTTTTCGGGCGATGTCATCAAATCATCATCTCCCGTAACACGCCCGTCACAGAGTCACATTAAGCGCTGCGGCCAAGGGTGGCCGCGAGGGCTGTCCTTTCATGTCCAGACAGATTGACGCGCCGGGCGACCGGCCGGAGGAGAGTCCGATGACGTTCAACAAGATTGCAGCGGTAAGCACCGTCAGCCTGCTTGCCTTGGGCAGCGCCGCACAGGCCCAGACCCAGATCGATTGGTGGCACGCCATGGGTGGCGAGCTTGGTGAAAAGACCGAGGCGCTGGCCACCGCTTTCAACGCGGCGCAAAGCGACTTCGTCGTGGTTCCCAGCTATCGCGGCAGCTACACCGAAACGATGACCGGCGCGATCGCGGCCTTCCGCGCAGGCGAACAGCCCGATATCGTGCAGGTCTTCGAGGTCGGCACAGGCACCATGATGGCCGCCGAGGGCGCGATCGTTCCCGTCTACCAGCTGATGGCCGATGCAGGCGTCCCCTTTGAACCCGCAGGCTTCTTGCCCGCCGTCGT
>NZ_CBFIIK010000086.1:0-11994 GCF_965662675.1 Roseicyclus sp.
AGTTCGCGGCCAATCTCGCCGTTATCATCTTCAACGAAGATTTCCATAGATGGTGATCCTAATGGCCCTCTACATGGTGAGGTAGTGGCTGTTACTGGCGCGCTCACCATACCGCGCCGAGAAGCAGCGGAGTTGGCAGCGCGGCTTGGTTGCAGTGTGGCATCTAACGTCACTAAGAACACAACCCTACTTGTAGTAGGGGACCTCGATATCCGACAATTATCAGGACATAAAAAATCCTCCAAACAAAGGCGAGCAGAAGAGCTTATTGACGAGGGTTTTGGGCTCCGAATTATCTGCGAAACCGATTTCAGGCGCTTGGTTTCTTTAGCTTGAAGTGTCGCTATACCTATAGCACCCGCTTCTACCCCACTTATGCTAGGCAGAATGCCCACTCTACGGCGTAGCAGCACCCGTAATCCGTGCCTCCACCCCACCATAGTGTGCAGGATGCCCACCCTGCGGTACATCGGGAGGGCCCCCTCGACAGGGGCGCCCCTCCGCCCTACCTCTGCCTCACCCTTTAGGTGGAGTGCCCATGTCCCTGATCGTCTTGTTCGTCGCCACGGCGATCATCTTCCTGATCGCCGATGCGCTGATGTTGCGTGCGGTGATCCAGCCGGTTTTTGCGCGCCATTTGGGCGATGCGCTGTATCCCGGCGGGTTTCGCCTGTTGCCTGCGGTGTTGTTCTACCTGACCTTTATGGGCGGGGTGACCTATTTCGCGGGCTGGCCCGCGCTGCGCGATGGGGTGCCGCATATGGCGCTGGTCAATGGCGCGATCCTGGGGCTGGTGGCTTATGGCACCTATGAATTCACCAGCTGGGCGGTGATGCGGGTGTGGCATCCGCAGATGGTGGCGCTCGACCTTGCCTGGGGTGTGGCGGTCACGGCGCTGTCGGCTTGGGGCGGGGTGATGGTGGCGCGGATGGTGGCGGGCTAGGCCTCGCGGGGCGGATTGGTCAGGCGGGCGATCGTCTCGGGTGTCAGCCAATCGCGCCGTGCCTTGGCGATGCGGGCGAAGGCCGCCTCTTCGATCCGGGCGATGTCGGGGTCGGCGGCGCGCCATGCGGCCATGAGCGCGCGCAAACCGGGCAGGTGGCGCTGGATCGAGACCTCTGCGACATCGTTGCAATTGGCCGCGCGGTGCCAGCGCGAGTTGAGCGCATAGCGCTTGTTATGGCGCGAATTCATCGCATCCCCGCGCCAGTTCTTGAGCAGGAACAGGTCTTGGGTGCGGATGGCGTAATGGTTGATCACCGCGCCCTGCCACGGGAAATGGCGTTTGCGGTTGATCGTGCCGTCGCCCGCCGCGCGGTGATCGGATTGCGTGGGGTGGTAGAGCGCGCCGGGATGCAGGCTGCGGCCAGCGGCGTTGCACAGGGTGACTTCGTCATGGCGCGGCGCCTTGGGCATGTGGTCGATCCCCGCGCCAAAGGCCGCCGGGCGGACCATCGTCTTTTGCAGCCCCGACAACAGCCCCGCCGATGCGGCGGCCATGGTCAGGGTCTCGGTCTGGAGCCCGCCTTGGGGCCATGCTGTCAGGCCGCCATCACCGAAAAGCCGCCATGTGACCGCGACCGCGTCATGTGCGCCGAGCCGGGGCAGCCAATCGCTGAGGTGGCCCACGCCATCATGGATGTTGAGAAACTCATCGGCGTCGATATGCAAAAGCCAGCGCAGGTCATCGACACCGGGCTGGGCCAGCACCTTTGCGACACCCGCGATCTGGGGCGGCGTCGCGCCGTGGTCGTCGTTGCGGATATGGGTGACATGGTCTAACGCCTGCAGCCGATCACAGATCAGATCGGTTCCGTCAGAGCAGTCATTGGTGACGATGAACACCCGGTCGAAGCCGATCAGCCGATGATAGGCGGCCCATTCGACGACGAAGGGCCCCTCGTCGCGCATGCATGCCATGATCGCGTTCTGCATTTCCCTGTCCGGACGGGTTTGTTTGGGTCAGGCTACCGGCGATTTGGAAAAAAGATAGAGAATGGCATCGAAATGCCACCATGATGTGGCGCCGCGGCCCCACTCTCCATGCCTTGGGCAGATCGGCCCGGCCTTAGTCGATCTTCTGCAATTCGACCGCGGAGGAGCGGCCATCGCGGCCTTCGCGCAATTCGAAGCCGATCTTCATATTGTCGGGCAGGCCGGTCATGCCGGCGCGTTCCACGGCCGAGATATGCACGAACACATCCTTGCCGCCATCATCGGGTGCGATGAAACCAAAACCCTTTGTGGTGTTGAACCATTTTACGGTGCCAGTGGGCATCGATCTGTCTTTCCTTATCCAGTCCTCGTCAGCCCGCGCCTTGGTGAAGCGGTGCGGGGTGGTGCTGCAGGTTGGGGTCACCCGACCGCGACATGTCGGGGTGGATGATGGGTTGCACCCTTGCGCCACGTGGAAAATGATGGTGTGGCGGGGTGAAAAAACAAGAATTGGGTGGATTTTGCTGGGTGAAATGCCCGTTTTCTCGCACTGGTTGCACAAGGGCGGGGTGAAATGCTGAAAGAGGTGGCAGATTGCGCATCTATGGGTTGAAGAACTGCGATAGCTGTCGCGCGGCATTGCGCGAATTGGTGGCGGCGGGCCATGCGGCAAGCCTTGTGGATCTGCGCGAGGTGGCCTTGCCCGACGCGCTGCGCGACCGGGCCTTGGCGCAATTCGGGGATGGCTTGATCAACCGGCGCTCGACCACATGGCGGGGGTTGGATGGGGCTGCGCAAAGTGCTGATCCCGTCGCGCTTTTGGCGGCATATCCCAGCGTGATGAAGCGGCCGCTGATCGATGCGGGCGATGCGCTTTATCTTGGCTGGGACGCCGGGACAAAAGCCGCGCTGATCGGCTGATACCAGCGCGCGAGGGCGGCATCGAGCGAGATCGGCCCCCCGCCGCGCAGCACCAACAACACAAGCGGGAAGATCCACAAGGCGCGGATGTCGATCAGCCCGTCGGCATGGCGGTCGAACAACGCACCCAATGCCGCACCATGGCCCATGACATCGACCCATGTCTGCACCACGACAAAGCCGATCATGCCCAGTGCCGCAAGGCGCGTGAACAGCCCCACCGCCAAAAGGATCGGCAGCGCGAATTCTGCCCATGTGCCGAAAAGGACGATGGCGCGGGCCATTGAGCCCAATGCCGAAGGATCATAGCCTGCTGCCTCGACCGCGCGGGGCAGGATTTGCACATAGGCCCCGGTCGAGAGTTGAAACAGGCCGAAAAACCCTTCGCCGAGTTTGGTCAGCCCTGCATTCCAATAGTACATGAAGAGCGCACCCACAAAGAGAAGGCGCGCAAGGCTGGGCAAAAGGGCAGGCGCCAGATGGGTTTCAAGGGCCCCGAAGATGCGGGCATGAAGGGCGATCAGAGCATTCATCGAGGAATTCCTTTCAGGGGCGTCAGGCGTCACGCGTCAGCGCGCCTGCGGTGAACATCAAGGTGACGAGCGCCGCGATATCGGCGGTGGGATGATCGGCCAGCGTCCGGGTCATTGCCTCGGCCAGCGTGAGGCGTCCTTTGAGCGCGCGCGCCAGTGCCAGCCCGCCTTGCGGCAAGAGATGCGGCACCGGGTCAAATCCCTTGCGCGCGATCATCACATCTTGCGGCACGGGGTCGGGCTTGGGCGCGTCGGCCTCATTATTGTAGCGCCAGATCGCAAAGACCGGGTGGCGCGAGGACAAGATCAGCGTGGCGGGCGCAAGGCGCGGCCTGAGCGCCAGCACCATCGCCGGATCAAGCCCGCTTGTGTCGAAGGGGGTGCTGTCTGCCGCGTGGTAGGATTGGCGCAACCCCAGATCGAGGCGCGCCACATCGGGCAGGTAGCGCAGGTGAAGTGCGGGCTCGAAACGCGCCAGAAAGCCGGGAAATGTCGTGCCATAAAGCGCAAGGCGCGGGTCGCTGGGCGGGTTGGCGCGCAGATAGATCAGCGCCATCGCCTTGAAGAATTCGTCGCCCACCAGCTTGCGCACGGTTGGAAAGCCGGTCTCCAACGCCGCGCTCAGCGAGGCGGCGACATTGTTGCGATAGACGTCGAAACGTTTGCCAGCCGGGCCGCCGAAAGGGTTTTTCAGCCCCGCGGGAACCGGGGCGGCAGGGTCCAGAAGCGCCGTCGCGAATGTGGTCTGGCTGGTCATGGCGTGGCCTCGACCGGGGTCAGGATCGCCTGCGCGCGCGCGGCCTCGGCGATGAGTTCGGGCAGGGGGGGCACATCATTGTCCCATTCGATCAACGTGGGCCGCGGGCCGCCGCGCGCGATGGTATGGGCGTAAAGCGCCCAGACCGGATCAATGACCGGGCGGCCATGGCTGTCGATCAAAAGGGGGCGGCCATGGTCGTCGGCATCCTCGTCATGGCCGCCGAGATGGATCTCGCCCACAGCATCCAGTGGGAAGGCATCGATATAGGCGCGCGCATCCCAGCCTTGGTTGGTGGCCGAGACGAAGACATTGTTGACATCGAGCAACAGCCCGCAGCCGGTACGGCGGGTGATCTCGGAGAGAAACGTGACCTCAGCCATCTCGGTCTCGGCAAAGGCGAGGTAGGTCGAAGGGTTTTCCAAAAGCATCCGGCGGCCCAGCACCTCTTGCACTTGGTCGATATGGGCGCAGACGCGGGCGAGCGTCGCTTCCGTATAGGGCAGGGGCAGCAGGTCGTTCAGGAACCCCGTGTCATGGGTCGACCATGCCAGATGTTCGGAAAAGCTGGCGGGGTTCAGCCAGTCGCACAGGTGGCGCAGGCGGGCGAGGTGGTCGCGATCGAGCGGCCGCGCGCCGCCGATCGACAGGCCCACGCCATGCGCGGAGATGGGAAAGCGTTCGGCCAGCGCACGCAATTGCGCCAAGGGCCGTCCGCCTGCGCCCATATAGTTCTCGGCGTGGATTTCCAGCCATGCAACGGGGCCGCGTGCTGCCATCAGACCGGAAAAATGGCGTGATTTGTAGCCAATGCCTGCGGCGGCGGGCAGGGCGCGGGGGGCGGTGGCATCGAGCATGATGTGACCTTGGGTCTTGGAGGGAATGATCCCGCAGCGAGGGCCGCGGGATCAAGCAAGCACATGCCGGCGATCTGCCGGAGCAACAGCTTATGCGGGCAAGTCGCGGTCGAGAGCCTCGAGCGAACCCATGCGGCCGCCATCTTTTTCCATCGAGACACAGGTGCCTGCAGCGACGAACTTCCAAGCGTTGCCTTGGTAATCCACGGTCGAGGAGCCCGCACAGGTCGTGCCGGGACCGGCGGCGCAGTCATTCTCACCTGCAAGAGCGATGCCGTAGCACTTCTCTTGTGCCTGTGCCTGTGCTTCGGTGGTGCCATACGCGGTCAGGGCTGCCGCGGCAGCACCGAAAAGGGCGAGGGATTTGGTGTGGATGGTCATGATACGTAAAACTCCCGGTGTTGGGTTCAGCGATAATTAATGTTTCATCCGGCCTGATTTGGCGGATGAGGTGATATTGCTGATGCGCCCGTTCACCGGCCAATCACGAGGCCGTCAAGCACGTGGCCGTGATCGGATCGTGGTGGAAAAGTGAAATGTGTAAATCGGAATTTCTTTTATCTTCAATGCTTTGATGCAAAACCCCTCGCTGCGACGCAGCATGATGCGCCGGAATAATCCATGCGCGAGGGCCAAATGTGTCAATCGCGTCAAAGGCGAACCGCCCCCGACGCAGGGCGTGGGGGCGGTTCGTGAACAGATGTAAAGATGCGATCCGGCCTTAGCGCAGATCGGGAGGCACGGCCTCGGCGGTCAGTTCTGTCACGACCTCGGAAAGCGGGCGAAGTTGGGTTTGGCTTTCGCCCAAGCGGCGCAGGGTCACTGTGCCTGCCTCGACCTCGTTGCGGCCGATGGCGAGGATCACGGGCACCTTGCCCACCGAATGTTCGCGGATCTTGTAGTTGATCTTTTCATTGCGGATATCGGCCTCGGCCCGCACACCCGCCGCCTTGAGTTGGGCCACGGCCTGATGCACGAAATCATCGGCCTCCGACACGATCGAGGCCACGACCACCTGACGCGGGGCCAGCCAAAACGGCAGCTTGCCGGCATGTTCCTCGATCAAGATGCCGATGAACCGCTCGAAGGACCCAAGGCAGGCGCGGTGCAACATGACGGGGCGGTGCTTTTCGCCATCGGGGCCGATGTAATTGGCATCCAACCGCTCGGGCAGGACGAAATCGACCTGATGGGTGCCGCATTGCCATTTCCGCCCGATGGCGTCGGTGAGCGTGAATTCCAGCTTGGGGCCGTAGAAGGCGCCTTCGCCGGGGTTCAGCACCGGCTCGATCCCGGCGGCGCGGGTGGCGGCCAGAAGGGCGGATTCAGCCTTGTCCCAGACCGCGTCACTGCCCGCGCGCTGTTCAGGGCGGGTGGAAAACAGCACTTCGAATTCGGCAAAGCCCAGATCGCGGTAGATGTTTGACAGGAAGGTGATGAAGCGCGCGGTTTCCGCCTCGATCTGATCTTCGGTGCAAAAGATATGCGCGTCGTCTTGGGTAAAGCCGCGCACACGCATGATGCCATGCAGCGCGCCAGAGGGTTCATAGCGGTTGCACGATCCGAATTCCGCCATCCGCAGCGGCAGATCGCGGTATGATTTCAGCCCCACGTTGAAAATCTGCACATGGCAGGGGCAGTTCATCGGCTTGAGCGCGTTGACCGCTTTCTCGCGGGCATGATCCTCGTCCACTTCGACGATGAACATGTTTTCTTGGTATTTTTCCCAATGGCCCGAAGCTTCCCACAGCTTGCGGTCGACGACTTGGGGGGTGTTCACCTCGACATAGCCGCCGCGGGTTTGCTGGCGGCGCATGTAATCTTGCAGCGTGGTGTAGATGGTCCAGCCATTGGGATGCCAGAAGATTTGGCCGCGCGCCTCCTCCTGCATGTGGAACAGGTTCATCTCGCGGCCCAAGCGGCGATGGTCGCGCTTTTCGGCCTCTTCCAGAAAGGTCAGATGCGCCTTGAGGTCGTCGCGGTTCTGGAACGCCGCGCCATAGATGCGTTGCAGCATTGGGCGCGTGCTGTCGCCGCGCCAATAGGCGCCTGCCACGCTCATCAGCTTGAAGGCATCGGCGGGCACTTGGCCAGTATGTGCCAGATGCGGGCCGCGACACATGTCTTGCCAGTGGCCGTGCCAATACATGCGGATCGGCTGGCCCTCGGGGATCATGCCGACCAGCTCGACCTTGTAGGGTTCGTTATTGGCCTCGTAATACTTGATCGCGCGCTCACGCTCCCAGATCTCGGTCGTCACCGGGTCGCGGCGGTTGATGATCTCGCGCATCTTGGCCTCGATCTGGCCAAGGTCTTCGGGGGTGAAGGGATCTTTGCGGTCGAAATCGTAATACCAGCCATTCTCGATCACGGGGCCGATGGTCACCTTTACGTCTGGCCAAATCTCTTGCACCGCGCGCGCCATGATATGGGCGAGGTCATGACGGATCAGCTCCAGCGCTTGGGGGGCGTCCTTCATCGTGTGCAGCGCGATGGTGGCATCCGCATCGATCGGCCATTGCAGGTCGACATGCGCGCCGTTCACCGTGGCCGAGATCGCGGCTTTTTCCAGCGATTTGGAGATCGCAGCGGCCACCTCGCCGGGCGTGGTGCCGGCCGGGAATTCGCGTGCATTGCCATCGGGAAAGGTGAGGGTGATCTGGGCCATCTGTCGGCCTCCTCGTCGGTTTGGCGCCTACTAAACGCCCGGTTGCGGGTATGTATTGCGCGCTTTCTGGCCGGGTGACGTTGCGAAGTCAACGGCCAGTTGGGTCGGTTATGGGATTGCCCCGCGCGCGCGGCTGGCGCAGGATTCGGGGCCAAAGGGGGGCAAGGCATGGTGCGCTATCTGCAGACTGCGACGGGTCGTCGTCTGGCCTATCACAAGTCCGAAGGGCAGGGGCCGGGGGTGGTGTTTCTGGGCGGTCTGCGCTCGGACATGACCGGGACCAAGGCGGTTCATCTTGAAGCTTGGGCGCGTGCGGCTGGCCATGCTTTCTTGCGGTTCGACTATTCGGGGCATGGGCAAAGCAGTGGCGATTTCATCGATGGCTGTATCGGCGATTGGGCCGAAGATGCGGCTGCCGCGATCACCGCCTTGACCGAGGGGCCGCAGGTGTTGGTCGGCTCTTCGATGGGCGGGTGGATCAGCCTGTTGATGGCCAAGCGCATGCCCGAACGGCTGGCGGGGCTGGTCACCATCGCCGCCGCCCCCGATTTTACCGAAGATGGGATGTGGGCCGACTGGTCCGAGGATCAGCGCCGCGCCTGCATGGAGGATGGGCAGGTGGCGCTGCCGTCGGAGTATGGCGATCCGATGATCATCACGCGGCGGATGATTGTGGATGGGCGCGATCAGCTGGTGCTGCGCAGTCCCTTGGCGCTTGGCGTGCCGGTCAGGTTGTTGCAGGGCACGGCCGATGCCGATGTGCCGATGTCGGTCGCCTTGCGGCTTCTGGATCATCTGGAAGGGGGCGATATTCGCTTGGAATTGATCAAGGGCGCCGATCACCGCTTTTCCGATCCGGCCTGTTTGGCGACCATCACCCGCGCGGTGGCGGAGGTTTTGGGCGATGCTTAGCGTGGTGCGTTTCATCGGTTGGGTGATCGCGACGGGGGTGACGCTTGCGGTTGTGGTGTGGTTTTTGCCGCGCGAGCGGGCCGAGATGGGCGCGTTGCCCGAGATCGATGACCCGGTTGCCTATATTGCTGCGCGCGAAGCGGCGCTTGACGATATCCGCCCCGGTGACGCGGCGCGGATCGTCTGGGCGGGCGAGGCGGGCGCAGTTACGCCGCTGTCGGTCTTGTATCTGCACGGTTTTTCCGCAGGGCCCGAGGAAATCCGCCCTGTTCCCGATGCTGTGGCGGCCGGTCTGGGGGCCAATCTGGTCTTTGCGCGGCTGTCGGGGCATGGGCGCGACGGCGATGCCATGGCCGAGCCGCGGGCGGGCGATTGGCTGGAGGATACCGCGCTTTTTCTCGAGATCGCGCGCGCGGTGGGCGAGCGGGTGATCGTCATCGGCACCTCGACGGGCGGCACGCTGGCGGCATGGGCTGCGACCGATCCCGCGATGGCGCGCGATGTGGCGGGAATGGTGTTGGTTGCGCCCAATTTCGCCTTGGCCAACCCGGCGGGGGTCTTGCTGGAATGGCCTTATGCGCGGGTCTGGGGGCCTTGGGTCGCGGGGGCTGAGCGTGCGTTTGA
Source organism: Roseicyclus sp. (assembly GCF_965662675.1). Lineage (GTDB taxonomy): Bacteria > Pseudomonadota > Alphaproteobacteria > Rhodobacterales > Rhodobacteraceae > Roseicyclus. The sequence goes on from NZ_CBFIIK010000086.1 coordinate 9,208, forward strand.
GCCGATGAACGAAGGCCAAGCCGCGCATTGGACGACGCGCTATCCCATCGGGGCGGCGGTGACGCTTGGCACGCTTTTGCGCGAAATGCGGGGGCGTGATCTGGGCCAGGCGGATATGCCTGCGCTGGTGCTGATTTCCGACGCCGATCAAGTGGTCTCGGCACAGGCCACGCGCGCGGCGATGGCGGGGTGGGGCGGGCCGGTCGACCTTGTCGCGCTGGAGATGCCCGCCCAAGGGGCTGATCCCTTTGCCCATGTGATCGCGGGCGATATCATGAGCCCGGCGATGACCGCGCCTGTCACGGCGCGTATTCTGGCGTGGGCGGCGGGGCTGGCGCGCTGATCGCAGCGCTTGACCCCCCGCGCGCAATTTGTCACCGAGCAGGGTGAAGAAACGGGGCGATCCCGGCGGGGGGCAGATGGCACAGGTGACAGGCGCAGCGCTTTGGGATTTCTGGATCGACCGGGGCGGCACATTCACCGATGTTGTGGGCCGTGCGCCGGACGGGTCGCTGACGCCGCTGAAACTGCTCTCGGAAAACCCCGAAGCCTATCCTGATGCCGCCATCGAGGGGATACGGCGGCTCTTGGGCGGCGTGATCGACCCCGCCCGCATCGGCACGGTCAAGATGGGCACCACGGTCGCCACCAATGCCTTGTTGGAGCGTAAGGGCGATCGCACGCTTTTGCTGATCACCAAGGGGTTCCGCGACGCGCTCCGGATCGCCTATCAGGCCCGGCCCGACATCTTCGCCAAGGAAATCATCCTGCCCGAACAGCTCTACGAGCGGGTGATCGAGGTCGATGAACGCCTGCGCGCTGACGGGTCGTTGGAGCTTGCGCTTGATGCCGAGCCGCTCCGCGCGCCCTTGGCGGCGGCCAAGGCGGATGGGATCGAGGCGGTCGCCATCGTCTTGATGCATGCGTGGAAAAACCCCGCCCATGAGGCCGCTTTGGCGGCGCTGGTGCGCGAGATGGGCTTTCAGCAGGTCTCGGTCAGCCACGAGGTTTCACCCTTGGTCAAGCTGGTCGGGCGCGGCGACACGACGGTGGTCGATGCCTATCTCTCGCCCATTTTGCGCCGCTACGTCGCCCGCGTGGCCGATGCGCTTGGCGCGACCCCTGCGGGCGCGGCGGGGCCGACGCTGCAATTCATGATGTCCTCGGGCGGGATGACGGCGGCCGAACGCTTTCAAGGCAAGGATGCGATCTTGTCGGGGCCTGCGGGCGGTGTCGTAGGCATGGTGGAAACGGCGGCTGATGCCGGGTTCGACCGGGTGATCGGTTTCGACATGGGCGGCACCTCGACCGATGTGGCGCATTTCGCGGGCGAATATGAGCGCGCCTTTGACACCGAGGTGGCAGGCGTGCGTATCCGTGCGCCAATGATGCGGATCAACACGGTCGCGGCGGGCGGTGGGTCGATCCTGCATGCTGAACCGGGGCGGTTCCGCGTGGGGCCGGATAGTGCCGGTGCCAATCCCGGCCCCGCCTGTTATCGGCGCGGCGGGCCGCTGACGGTGACCGATGCCAATGTCATGCTGGGCAAGCTGCGGCCCGAGTTTTTCCCCCGCGTTTTTGGCCCCGATCAGGACGCGGCACTTGACGCCGATGTGGTGCGCGCGCGCTTTGCCGAGATCGCCAAGGCCGAGGGCAAAACCCCCGAGGCGGTGGCCGAGGGCTTCCTCACCATCGCCATCGAGAACATGGCCAATGCGATCAAGAAGATCAGCGTTCAGCGCGGCTATGATGTGACGAAATACGCGCTGAATGCCTTTGGCGGTGCGGCGGGCCAGCATGCCTGTCTGGTGGCCGATGCCTTGGGGATGGAGGCGGTGTTGATCCATCCGCTCTCGGGCCTGTTGTCGGCCTATGGGATCGGGCGGGCGACGGTTTCGGCCAGCCGTCAACAGGCGCTGGTCGAGCCGTTGGGGGCGGACAGCCTTGCCGCCATCGACCGCTTGGCCGCCGATCTGCGCGCTGCTGTCGCCGCCGAACTGTCCGAGCAAGGCGTCGATCCCGAGGCGGCGCTTTCCGTCACCCGCCTGCACCTGCGCTATGCTGGCACCGATACCGCGCTGCCCGTCGGATGGGCGGGCGATGCCGCCATTGCGCGCGCCGAATTCGAGGCCGCGCACAAGGCACAGTTCGGTTTTGTCAGCCCCGACAAGCCCGTCACAGTCGAGGCCGTCGAGGTCGAAATGCGCGAGGCCGCCCGTGACAAGGGTGCCGCCACGCTGTCCGACGCCACGGCACGCGATGCCGTGAGCGATCGCCATGTGCCGATCTTCTGCAATGGTGCAAGCGTTCAGGCCGCGGTCTTTCCGCGCGCGGCCCTTGTCCCCGGCGACCGGGTGCGCGGCCCCGCGTTGATCATCGAGGATAACCAGACCATCGTGATCGAGCCGGGCTGGAGCGCCGAACTCACCCCGCGCGACGACATCGTGATGCGCCGCCATGAACGCATGGCGCGCACCGCCGCCGCCGGAACCCTTGCCGCCGATCCGATCCTGCTCGAGGTGTTCAACAACCTGTTCATGAACATCGCCGAGCAGATGGGCGTGGCGCTGCAAAACACCGCCCATTCGGTCAACATCAAGGAACGCTTGGATTTCTCCTGTGCGGTTTTCGATGCGACGGGTGCGCTGGTGGCCAATGCACCGCATATGCCGGTGCATCTGGGCTCGATGGATCGCAGCGTGGAAACGGTGATCCGGCTCAATGCGGGCCGCATCCGCCCCGGCGATGTCTTTGCGCTGAACGCGCCCTATAATGGCGGCACGCATC
>NZ_CBFIIK010000087.1:0-11934 GCF_965662675.1 Roseicyclus sp.
CTCGAGGCGCAAGGGATCGGCACCCGTGTCGTCTCCATGCCCTGCTGGGAGATCTTTGAGGAAACAGACGAGGCCTATCGCAAGCGCGTTCTGCCCGCGGGCCCCGTGCGCGTCGCGGTCGAGGCGGGTATTCGGTTCGGCTGGGATCGCTGGCTCTTTGGCGAACGTGGCCGGCGCGAGAAATCGGGCTTTGTCGGCATGCACGGCTTTGGTGCCTCGGCCCCGGCGGAGGAGCTTTACCGCCATTTCGGCATCACCGCCGAAGCCGTGGCCGAAAAGGTCAAATCGCTTTTGTGATTGGTGATGCGCCGCAAGGCGCACCCGACCGATCCGGGCCTGTGTAGGGTGCGCCTTGGGGCGCGCCTTACATGGTCACAGATCGATCCGCCCGCCGTCGCCCGCCGCGAACCGCCTCAGCACCAGCGGGTAGAGCCGATGCTCCTGCACCAAGACACGGGCGGCCAAGCTGTCGGCTGTGTCGCCGGGCAAGACCTGCACGCGGGCCTGACCCAAGATCGGCCCACCATCAAGCTCGGCTGTCACCTCATGCACGCTGCAGCCTGCCTCGGCGTCGCCAGCTTCCAGCGCGCGGGCATGGGTGTGCAGGCCGGGATATTTCGGCAAAAGCGAGGGGTGGATGTTCAGCATTCGCCCTTGCCAGCGCGTGACGAAATCGGGCGTCAGCACCCGCATGAAGCCTGCCAAACAGATGATATCGGGGGCATGGGCGGCCAGAACGCGGGTCAGTTCCGCCTCGAATCCAGCGCGGTCCGCGCCGAAGGGGCGATGATCGACCACGGCGGTGGGCACATCCCGCGCGGCGGCCTTTTCCAGCCCGCCCGCGCCGGGATCATTGGCCAGCACCAAACAGGGCCGCGCGGGGTAGTCGCCCGTCATGCTGTCGACCAGCCGCACCATGTTGGAGCCGCCGCCCGAGATCAGGATCGCAACGCGCTTGGTCACGCAAGCGCGCCCCTATAGCTGACCCCCGCACCCGGCACGACATGACCCAAGCGATGCACGCGCTCGCCCGCCGCGGCCAGTTCTGCCTCAAGCGCATCGGCGCGGGCGGCATCGACCACCAGCACCATGCCGATGCCTGCGTTGAAGGTCTTGAGCATCTCGGCCTGCGCCAATCCACCCTCAGCGGCCAGCCACTTGAATACGGGCGGCAAGGACCACGCGCCCAGATCGATCTCGGCGCCCAGCCCCTCGGGCAGGACACGCGGCAGGTTCTCGGTCAAGCCACCGCCAGTGATATGGGCCAGCCCATGCACGCCGCCCGCCCGGATCGCGGCCAGCGCGGGTTTCACATAGAGCCGCGTGGGTGCCAACAACGCCGCGCCAAGGCTGCCTTGGGCGAAGGGCGCGGGTGCATCCCACGCCAGCCCCGATCGCTCCACCACACGGCGGACCAACGAATAACCGTTGGAATGCACCCCATCGGATGCCAGCCCCAACAGCACATCGCCCGCCCGCACCCCGGCAGGCAACGCCGCACCGCGGTTCATCGCGCCCACGGCAAAGCCCGCCAGATCAAAATCGCCCGGTGCATACATGCCCGGCATTTCCGCCGTCTCGCCGCCCACCAGCGCGCAACCCGACAGTCGGCAGCCCTCGGCGATGCCCGCGATGATGCGGGTTGCAGCGTCAACCTCAAGCTTTCCGGTCGCGAAATAATCGAGGAAGAACAATGGCTCCGCCCCTTGGCAGACCAGATCATTGACGCACATCGCCACCAGGTCGATGCCGATCGTGTCGTAAAGCCCGGTGTCGATCGCGATCTTGAGCTTGGTGCCCACCCCATCGGTGGCGGCGACAAGGATCGGATCATCATAGCCTGCGGCCTTGAGGTCGAACAGCGCGCCGAATCCGCCAAGCCCCGACATCACGCCAGCGCGTGCCGTCGCGGCAGCCGCGGGTTTGATCCGGTCGACCAGCACATTGCCCGCATCAATATCGACACCGGCTTCGGCATAGGTCAGCGGCTTTTGATTGTTGTCGCTCATGGGCACCCCCAGGGTCTTGCAGCATTCGGCCCCGCGATATCAGCCACAGCGCGGCCCGTCCATGCGCCTTGCACAAAGCGGCTGCGCGCGACTTGCCGCAATGGGCATATTCGACCTATGCTGGCATGACTGCGGCCGCCGGGCGGGCGCCCACGTAATCTTGCGTTTGTGAGGCAGAGTTGGCCAAGACATTGTCGACTGAAATCTATTTCATCGTGGATGGCGCGCGGCTGGAGGCGCAGGCGTGCATGCTGGCGCCGACGCTCAGGGCCAACATGACCGCGTCACAAAGCGCCGTCGCCTACCTGCGGGCAGAGTATCGATCCGCGTTGAACCCGCTCACCATCGAGGCGCTGGAGCGTTCGGGCATCGCCTTGCGCGACATTCCCGGGCGCAGCGGCGGGCATGCGCCATGGACCGCCCCCTATCCGCATGGCAACAAGATCCTAGCCGCCGCCGACGAGCGGTGCGCGGATGTGACGGTGTTTCTGGATACCGATGTCATCTTGGCCGAACCTGTTGATTTCGCAAAGGAATTGGGCAATTCGCAGATCGCGGCCTGTGTCTCGGATTATGCGTCATCGGCAGGCAGCGACGAGGATTGGGCGCATTTCTACGCCGCCTTCGACCTGCCCGCCCCCAAGGAACGCGTCCAATACAATGGCGGGCGGCAACTTGTGTCCTTTCCCTATTACAACGCTGGCATGATCATCTGGCGCGCGCGGGACGACAAGGGAAACCCCACCCATATCGGGCGTGATTGGCTGCAAACGGCCCTGCATTTCGAACGCACGGTCACCCGCCCCTATGACCGCGCGAATATCGATCAGTTCACGCTGCCGATCCTTGGCTACCTGCGCGACAGCCCGGTCAAGGCGCTGGAGCAGCGACTGAATTTCAACATCGAAAGCTTTGGCCAAGGCACCGGGCGCCGCCAGAGCATCGCGCATTACCACAGGCTTGGCATTCTTTGGGCCCATGACACGCATGGCCGATACACGCTCGAGACATACACCGAATTGATGGGGGCCGATGCGCTTGACCGTTTCCTCGACGCCTTTGGCGCATATGCCAAGCGCAAGCGCATGAAACGCCACTTTGGCGCGCTGGCAAAGGTAAGCTCAGAGGCGGCCGCGTCCTAACGTCCGCGCGCCGATCCACAGAAACAGCGCCATCATCCCTCCGGTCGAAACCAGCACCAGCACGGTTTGCTGCAATCCGGCCGGATCGGCCAGAAGCGCGCGCATCGGGGCGATGATAATCGCAGGCAGAATGATCTGAATGACGGCGAAAACCCCAACGCACAGGCCCCAGACCATGGCCCAATCCGCAAACTGCAAGGCGCGCGTGGCGTTGCGTGTAACCCGTTGGCCGATGAAGGCCATCGGCACAGCGGCTAGGATAACGGCGGTCGCCATGGAATTGGGCAGGCCCGCGAATTGCACCAAGACACCGAACAGCACACGCAAGGCCACCAACCAAGCCAGGTAGCGCAGGGCAAGCATCGGCAGATGGGGCATGGGCGGCATCCTTTCCTGACCTTGTTCGGCATAGGCCAAGCGCTCCCATCCCGCAAGTCGCAGCGCTTGACGGGGGGGCGGTGTCTGATAAGCCATGCGCAGGCGGGCCTGTAGCTCAATGGTTAGAGCAGAGCGCTCATAACGCTTTGGTTGGGGGTTCAAGTCCCTCCGGGCCTACCACCTTCCCGCAATTCGACATGACGCGCCTTTTTGATGGGCAATGTCGCGGCATTTGCCCCTTTGACGCGCAAATGCACCCCGACAAAGCCACCGCCATGCCATCCAAGACCGCAACATCGGCCCGATTGCGCTAGGCTTAACCTGTCCGAAACCCAGACCGCGCTTCAATCGGCACCGGACGCTGCACCCACTGCCCAACGACCCCAGATCATTAAGGATGATGTGACATGAACAAGGTCAAGCTGGCACTTTTCGCACTCGATCACTTCTCGGCAATGGCGATCGATCAAGCGGGCGCCGAGTGGATCGGCGGCGATCACCGCCGCCTGCGCGCTCGGGCGCATCGGCAACTCTACCATGCGGCGATGGATGGGCTTTTGCGCCACCGCGCCTCAACCGATCCGCGCGACTGATACGCTCTCAGCGGGGCAAGACCAGATCGACGCGCAAGCCGCCAAGTGCTGCGCTGTCGCTAAGGTTCAGGCTGCCGCCATGGCGTTGCGCGATATCACGCGCGATGGCCAACCCAAGCCCGACGCCGGACCCTTTGTCTTGGTTGCGCGCCTCATCGAGCCGCGCGAAGGGCACCAAGGCCTCGGCCCGGCGCGCTGCGGGAATACCCGGCCCGTCATCCTCGACGGAGAATCGGATGGATCGCGGCGGCAGGCTCAGGGTCAGGCGCACGGTCGTGCCGTAACGCTGGGCATTCGAAATCAAATTGGTCAAACACCGCCGAACCGCTTGTGGGCGCAACATCACATTGCCGCCACGCGCAGGCAGCACCAGATCGACCTGCACACCGCCGCGCGCAAGATCATCGACCAACGCCCGCACCATCGCGATGGGATCAATGGCGACGGGATCATCCAGCGCCTCGCTGCGTGCGAAATCGAGAAAGGTGGCCAAAAGCGCCTCCATCTCGGCCACATCGCGCAACAAGGCCGCGACCTCGGGCCCGTCATCGAGCATCGAAAGCCCCAGCTTCATCCGTGTCAAAGGCGTCCGCAGATCATGGCTGACCCCCGACAACATCAAGGTGCGCTGCTCGATCATCCCTTCGATGCGGGCGCGCATATCCAAAAAGGCATGGCCCGCGCTGCGCACCTCGGTCGCGCCCGAAGGGTGATAGGCCACCACCCGCCCCTTGCCGAAGGCCTCGGCGGCATCCGACAGCCGCTTGATCGGCTTGAGTTGGTTGCGCAAGAACAGGTAGGCGACCCATGTCATGAACAGACCAAGGGCCACCATCAGCACCAAAAGCTGATGCGGGTTCGAGGCCGACATGCGGCTGCGCGCGACGGAAAGTGCGACATGCCCCTCGCGCGTGTCGATCACGATCATCGGGCGGCGCCAATTGCTGACCAGATCGACCGCCACCAGCCCCGGCAATTCGCGGCGCAGCACCCCAATCGCCTCGATCCCGGTCAAATCGTAAATGACGCGCTGATCGCGGATCAGCCCGGGCGGGGCCATGGCGACATTGATCTCCAATGCGGCGGCAATCGCGCGCGCCTGGCCCTCTCCGGCGGCGACGGCATCGGCCACCAGTTGCAGATCCAAAGCCAATGCTGTCGACATCTGCGCCGCGACCTCGCGGAAATAACGTTGCAGGATCTGCCCCGACACGACAATCTGCAGCGTGATGATGGGCACGAGCAAAATCAACGCGGCCCGGCCATAAAGCCCCCGCGGCATCATGCGTTTGAGCCATCCGAACATCATGCACCCACATAAACGGGCAGCGAGGCAGATGGAAAGCGAAAGCGGTATGCACATGTTGGAACCGGGGCTGCGGCGCGTCATCGCCCCGAACCCCTCGCCGATGACGGCCCAGGGCACCAACACCTATATTCTGGGCGCGGGTGAGGTGGTGGTGATCGACCCGGGCCCGGCCATGCCATCCCATCTCGATGCCATATTGGCCGCCCTCGCACCGGGTGAGCGGATCGGCGCGATCTTGGTGACGCATTCACATCGCGACCATTCCCCGCTGGCGCGAGATCTGGCACGACAGACCGGCGCCCCGGTGCTGGCGGCGGGCCCCTCTGATTGGGGGCGCAGCGCCACGATGGCGGCCCTTGCCGAAAAGGGCGCGCTGGGCGGCGGCGAAGGTGTCGATCACGATTTCACCCCCGACCAAAGGATCGGCGAGGGCCAGACCATCGCGGGATCATGGGGCGAGATCGCGGTGCTGCATACACCGGGCCACATGGCCAATCACCTCAGCTTTGCATGGCAGGGGGCGCTGTTCACCGGCGATTTGGTGATGGGGTGGTCGACCTCGCTCGTCTCGCCGCCGGACGGGGATATGGGGGCCTTCATGCGCTCTTGCGCGCGGCTATCAGCGCGTGATGACCGGGTCTATTTCCCCGGCCATGGCGCGGCGGTGGATGCGCCGCAAGCCCGTGTGGAAACGCTGATCGCGCATCGCTTGCGCCGCGAAGCACAGATCATCGCCGCGCTGACCGCACGGCCCGGCGCAACCCCCAGCGCATTGGCCCACGACATCTATAGCGATCTTGCCCCGGCCCTCCTTCCCGCCGCGGTACGCAATGTTTTAGCACATCTTATTGATCTTTCAGAAAGAAACCTAGCCGTACCCGAGGGGGATCTTTCCGCCGAAGCGCCATTTTTCCTGCCATGAGAGCAGAGAGGATTTTTTCCAACTCGCCCACTGGACGCCCGAAATCACGCTTGCTATACGCAGCCTCAGTTCCGGCGTAGCTCAGCGGTAGAGCAGTTGACTGTTAATCAATTGGTCGTAGGTTCGATCCCTACCGCCGGAGCCAATTCCTCATCGCGAGGCCGATCAAGCGTGTTGGACGTTTGGGGCAAGATGCGATCGCGGGTTTGATGGGCGCCGCTGTTCGTCAATCGCTGCGTTGTTGCGCGTGGCGGCGGGCATAGTCGATGAAATTTCGTGCAGATCAGGAATGTGCCGTTTGAACAGTGGTGTTTTGCTTGTCGACCGCGCCGCGCGACGGCACGCTCATGTTATCGGACGACAGAGCACTCCTCCTCCCTTCCTTGGTGCGCTGCTTGGACGATGCGAAAAGCCTGCTGGCGGCCCGGCCCCTCGTCTCTCTTCCACATGGCCGGGTCGTCAGTTTTTTGCACCATCTCCCGCCCCACCCCCTCTTGCGCTTTTCCGATTGGGCCGACCTCTGGTAGGTTATGCGCGGAGGTACGATCCCCATGCCGCAGCCCGAGGATGACGACAGCGTCACCATGATCCGCAATATCGGCCCCGCCATGGCGGCGGATATGGCGCGCGCAGGCATCACCAGCGCCACAGCGCTGCGCGCGATGGGCGCAGATGCGGCCTATGGGGCGATGATCGCGACCGGAACCCGGCCCCATTTTATCGGCTATTACGTTCTGCATATGGCGCTCCAGGGCAGGCCCTGGAATGATTGCAAGGGGGCCGAGAAAACCGCACTGCGTGCGCGCTTCGATACGCTCAAGGCAGGGCTGGCCGACCCGCTGCATGACAGCGCCTTTGAACGGCTTCTCAACGAAATCGGGACGGGACAAAGGCGCTAGTCCCCGTCCATGAAAAACGGGGCCGCCCGGCTGGGCGACCCCGTGATCAGCTGCGATCAGATGCGTCCGACTTAGCCGACCAGTTCGAGCCCTGCGAAGAAATAGGCGATCTCTTCGGCAGCGGTTTCCGGCGCGTCCGAGCCGTGGACCGAGTTTTCGCCCTTGGAAATCGCGAAATCCTTGCGGATGGTGCCAGGGGCCGCTTCGGCCGGATCGGTTGCACCCATCACCTCGCGATAGGTCGCGATCGCGTTCTCGCCTTCAAGCACCTGCACGACGACCGGCTCGGAGGCCATGAAGGCGCACAATTCGCCGTAGAAAGGGCGTTCCTTGTGGACGGCATAGAAATGACCGGCCTGTGCTTGGGTCATGTGGATGCGCTTTTGCGCGATGATGCGCAGGCCCGCGGCCTCGATCTTGGCGTTGATCGCGCCGGTCAGGTTACGCTTGGTGGCATCGGGTTTGATGATCGAAAAAGTGCGCTGGATGGCCATGTGCTCGCTCCGTGGGGTTGGGATTTGGCGCGGCATTAGCATGGGGGTCGGGGGATGAAAAGCGGGGCGTTGACAGCAAGACACCGCGCGGTCAGACAGCGCGCATGTTGCGCATTTCCGACATCTCGTATTCCGTCGCCGGCCGCCCCCTGTTCGAAGGGGCGAGCGCCACGATTCCTGCTGGCCACAAGGTCGGCATCGTCGGGCGCAACGGGGCGGGCAAGACCACGCTCTTTCGCCTGATCCGGGGCGAGTTGACGCTTGATGGCGGCAGCATCGAATTGCCCGCGCGCGCGCGCATCGGCGGTGTGGCGCAAGAGGTGCCGGGCTCCGAGGTGTCGCTGATTGATACGGTGCTTGAGGCCGATACCGAACGCGCCGCGCTGTTGGCGGAGGCCGAGGGTGCCACCGGCGAGCGCATGGCCGAGATCCAGACAAGGTTGCAAGATATCGACGCCTGGTCGGCCGAAGGGCGCGCGGCCAGTATTCTCAAGGGCTTGGGCTTTACCGACGAGGAAAGCCGCATGCCCTGTTCGGCCTTTTCGGGCGGCTGGCGCATGCGTGTGGCGCTGGCGGGCGTCTTGTTCGCACAGCCCGATCTGCTGCTCTTGGACGAACCGACCAACTATCTCGACCTCGAAGGGGCGTTGTGGCTGGAAAGCTATCTGACGCGCTACCCCCATACGGTGCTGGTGATCAGCCATGATCGCGGGCTGTTGAACCGGGCGGTTGGCCATATCTTGCATCTGGAGGGGCGCGCGCTGACGCTTTACACGGGCGGATATGACATTTTCGCCCGCACCCGCGCCGAAGCGCGGGCGGTGCAGACGGCGGCAGCAAAGAAACAAGACCTGCAGCGCGCCCATCTTCAATCCTTTGTCGATCGCTTCAAGGCCAAGGCCAGCAAAGCCAAACAGGCGCAAAGCCGCGTCAAGATGCTGGAAAAGATGACGCCGATCCGGATGCCCGAGGATGCGGCGCGCACTGTGTTCACCTTCCCGACGCCCGATGGGTTGTCGCCGCCCATCCTTGCGCTTGACGATGTGGCCGTGGGCTATGACGGCAAGCCCGTGCTGTCGCGGCTGTCTTTGCGGATCGACCAAGACGACCGGATCGCGCTTTTGGGCCGCAATGGCGAGGGGAAATCGACGCTCTCCAAGCTTTTGGCAGCCAAGCTCGCCCCGCTCGGCGGGCGGCAGACGGCATCCTCCAAACTGCGGGTGGGGTATTTTGCCCAGCATCAGGTCGATGAGCTACATCTGGATGAAACGCCGCTTCAGCATATCCAAAGCGCGCGGCCCGGGGTGCATCAGGCCAAGCTGCGGGCGGTTCTGGCGGGGTTTGGCCTGATGGCCGAACAGGCGGAAACGGTGGTGGCCAAGCTCTCGGGCGGGCAAAAGGCGCGGCTGTCGCTGTGTCTGGCCACGCTTGATGCGCCCCATCTGCTGATCCTGGACGAACCGACCAACCACCTGGACATCGAAAGCCGCGAGGCGCTGGTCGAGGCGTTGACCGCTTATTCGGGCGCGGTGATCTTGGTCAGCCATGACATGCATCTGCTGTCGCTGGTGGCCGACCGGCTGTGGCTGGTCAAAGATGGGCGTGTCAGCCCCTATGAGGGCGATCTCGACAGCTATCGCGCACTTCTACTAAAAGGTGAAGAAAAGCCCGCAAAACCTGAAAAGGTAAAGGTAAAAACCTATTCGAGAGATGAGATAAAAGAGCTCCGCGCCGCGTTGCGCAAATGCGAGACGCGGGTGGCCACCATTGAAGAGATGCGCGGAAAACTCGCCTCCAAGCTGGCCGATCCGGCGCTTTACGAAGATGGGCGCATCGGCGAGTTGGAGGTTTGGCAAAAGAAATATGCCGAGCTGATGGAGGGCTTGCAGCGCGCAGAAGCGATGTGGGTTGCGGCCGCCGAAAAGCTCGAGGCGGCGGAGAACGCATGAGCATCGCCGATTACATCCCCGCTTTCGTCGCGCTTTTCGTCGTGATCGACCCGATCGGCCTTGCGCCGCTTTTCGTGGCGCTGACCCGTGGCCAGAACGCCCGCCAACGCCGCGCGGTGGCCATCCGCGCCACGCTGGTGGCCGTTGGGATCTTGACCCTTTTCGGTCTGGCGGGCGAGGCGGTGTTGAATTTCCTCGGCATCTCGATGCCCGCTTTCCGCATGGCGGGGGGTATCTTGCTGTTTTTGACCGCGCTCGACATGTTGTTCGAACGACGCAGCCAGCGCCGCCAAGGCCAAGCCGATGGCGCGCCCGCCGATGATCCGTCGGTCTTTCCCTTGGCCATTCCGCTGATCGCGGGGCCGGGGGCGATTGCCACGATGATCTTGTTGACGGGTGAAGGTGGCGGCGGCACGACACATCTGGTGATCGTGCATCTGGTGATGCTGGTGGTGCTTGTCGTGGTCTTCACGCTGTTTTTGTTGGCTGCACCCTTGGAACGTGTCTTGGGGCCAACCGGCATCAATGTCGTCACCCGGCTTTTGGGCATGCTCTTGGCCGCACTTTCGGTGCAATTCGTGATCGACGCGATGCGCGATCTGCAGGTGATTTAACCGCCCCGACCCCCTATATTGATCGCAACCGGTGAAAGGGCCACGCGTGAGCGGCGATCAGATCGCATCCTTGATGTTTCTTGGCCTTTTGGGCGGCGCGATCGCGCTGTCCTATGTCGCGTCCAATCGCGGCAATCTGGGGCGCACGGCGCGCCAGGGGGCGATCTGGGTGTTGATCTTCATCGGCACAATCGCGGCGGTCGGGCTGTGGCCCACGATCCGCGATACGGTGGTGCCGCGCCAAACCGTGATGCAGGACGGGCGCGAAATCATGGTGCCGATGTCGCCTGACGGGCATTATTACCTGACATTGGAATTGAATGGCACAGCCGTGCGCTTCGTCGTCGACACCGGCGCAAGCGAGATCGTGCTATCGACCGAAGACGCCGCCCGGATCGGGCTGGATCTTGACACGCTGGTCTATTCTGGCCGCGCGATGACGGCCAATGGCATGGTCGAAACCGCGCCTGTGCGCATAGCCACAATGGCCTTGGGCGGGGTGGTCGATGAAGGGGTGCGCGCCGTGGTCAATCGCGGTGAATTGTTCGAAAGCCTTTTGGGGATGAGCTATCTGCGCCGCTTCGACCGGCTGGAAATATCGGGCGGGCAATTGCGGCTGGCCCGCTGAATACATACCGCCGCGACACGCGACAGGGCTCAGCTTTCCGCCTTCATCGCCCAGCGCCCGGTTTCCTCGGACCAGTATTTCGCTTTGACGCCCGCCCCGGTCAGCGCTTTCCATTGCGCGCGCGCGGTTTGCAGCGCCGTGGCGTCATGGCCGTCGAACAAGACCATCGCGCGTTTCAGACCGGCAATCTCTTCCGGCGCAATGGTTGCCCCCTCGACGCTGACCACGCAATCAGGCTGGTTGGCCGCGCTGTGCGACAGCGTCAAAAGAACGGGTTGATCCCCGTCATGTGCGCCGCCATCGCGACCATGAGGCAAGAACCCGTCATCCGGCCCGGCCCATAGCGCGCGATCCAACTGGTCGAGCAGCGCATCGCTTTGGCCGCGCACCGCGACGCGCCAGCCGGCGGCGCGCGATTTCTCGAGCAGCTGGCGCAGCGTCACCTCAAGGGTCGTTTGGGTCAGATGGTAGAAAAAGACCTCGGCCAACTGGCTTTCCCTTACCCTTCGAAATGGTCGCGGATCAAGCGATCCAAGGCCATCACGCCCCAGCCCGTCGCACCCTTGGGCGCAAGCATCGTGTCGGATTTCACACTCGCCACGCCTGCGATATCGAGATGCATCCACGGCGTCTCGGCCTTGACGAAACGCTGCAGGAATTGCGCCGCCGTGATCGCGCCGCCATCGCGCCCGCCGACATTCTTCATATCGGCGATGCGGCTTTTCAGCTTGTCGTCATAGGCCGCACCCAAGGGCATGCGCCACGCCCCCTCGCCTTCGGCTTGTGCGGCCTTGAGAAAGGCGTTGCACAGCGCGTCATTATTGGAAAACACGCCCGCATTCTCATGGCCGAGCGCGATGATGATCGCCCCTGTCAGCGTGGCAAGATCGATCATGCCGGCGGGGTTGAAACGCTCTTGGGCGTACCACATCACATCGGCCAGGACCAAACGGCCCTCGGCGTCGGTATTGATCACTTCGATCGTGTCGCCCTTCAT
>NZ_CBFIIK010000088.1:0-11875 GCF_965662675.1 Roseicyclus sp.
AGCTTGACGCCAACGGCATCGCGCTCTTCTTGCCGCAGTTGGCCCAGTCGCCCGGCACGCCCCTGCGCGTCAGGATCGCGGCCCATGATGTGCTGTTGTCGCGCGGCCGCCCCGAGGGGTTGTCGGCGCTCAATATCCTGCCCGGCCTAGTGCAAGAGATCCGCGCGGGCGAGGGGCCGGGGGCGATTGTTGCCATCGACACCGCGGCGGGTCGCGTCTTGGCGCGGGTCACCCGCCGCTCGGCCACGGCGCTTGCCCTTGCCCCGGGTGTGAGCGTCCATGCGATCGTCAAATCAGTTTCGGTCGCGCCGGGCGATGTGGGCGGGGCCGCGGGCAGTGAGGCTGCCCGCTGAGTTTCGGTCTCAGGTTTTGCCCTTGCCTTTGCCATTGCCCTTGCCGCCACGTGGAGGCGGACCGGCGGGGCCAGTGCGACCCCCGGGCTTGCCGCTGCGCGGTTTGCCGGGGACAGCGCCGGGTTTCCCCCCCGGCCGGGTCATGCGCTGGGAAGGGTCGGCAGCGTTGGGCCGCGCACGCGGTGGGCTGGCACCATCGGCGGCGGCAGGTTTTGCATCGCCGCGATAGGGCTTGCCCGCACCCGGTTTGGCCCAAGGTTTGCCGGCCGGCTTGCCGCTTGACTTGTCGCCTGGCTTGCCGCCGAACTTGCCCGCCGGCTTCTCGCCATATTTCCCTTCGGGCTTGGCGCCGGATGCCTCACCATATTTGCCGGGAGACTTTCCGCCGGGTTTGCCAAAACGCTTTGACGGGTCGGATGCGCCCTGCTTTGGTCCGGGCTTGCCTGCGCCCTGATAGGGCTTGCCGCCCTTGGGCTTGTCCGCGCGGTAGGGCGCTGCATCCTTGTAGGGACGATGGCCGCCGTCTTGCGGCGCCTCGGCGGGGGTGCTGCGCTTGGCGGGGGCTTTGTCGGGGTTGTAAGGGGCCTTTGATCTCGGTTTTTCCCCAGCCGCCGCGCGGGGGGCGGGGCTGGGAGGGGATGCGGCCACTGCTATGGCCGGGCTGTCTGCGGCGGCAGCATTTGGCGCAGCGGGTGCAGTCACTTCGGCCGTGGGCGCAGCAGGGCGCGCTGTGGTTTCATCAGACCGGGCGCGGGGCGGTTTGGAAGGGGCCGCGCGCGCCGGGCGACCTTGCGGCGCACCGTCTTGGCGCTTGGCGGTGATGCCATCTTCAAGCAGGCCATCGCTTCCCAGTCGCGCCGACAGGCCCGCAGCAGCAGCCTCGGCGATCTCGACCAAGGTCTGGTCTTCTTCGACGCGGATCTTGCCGATCTGCGCCTTGTCAAGATTGCCGGCCCGGCACAAAAGCGGCAAAAGCCAGCGTGCCTCGGCACGCTGCGCGCGGCCGACCGACAGCGCGAACCAGACGGAGGGGCCAAAGGCCTGACGCTCAGGGCGCGCGCCCGGTGCGGCAGGTGCGCCCAGATCCTCGGGCGCGGACAACCCGGCACGGTAAAGCCGCAGACAGGCGGCCGCGATTTGTTCGGGGCTATGGGTCGCCATCAGTTTGGCGGCAAAGGCGGCCTCGCCCTCGTTTGACGCGTTCGTCCAAAGCGGATCGTCCAACAGCCGCGCCTCGTCGAGTGCCAAGATCTCGTCCGCCGTGGGGGCGAAGGTCCATTCCGCTTGGATCTTGGCCCATTTCAGCAGGCGCGAGGCCTTGTTCGTCATCTTGTCGGGCACGATCATCGCCGAGATGCCCTTGCGCCCTGCGCGCCCCGTCCGGCCCGAACGGTGCAAAAGCGCCTCGGTATTGGTCGGCAGATCGGCATGGATCACCAGATCGAGCTTTGGCAGGTCGATGCCGCGCGCGGCCACATCGGTGGCCACACAGACCCGCGCGCGCCCGTCGCGCATGGCTTGCAACGCATGGCTGCGCTCATCTTGGCTCAACTCGCCCGAGAGGCTGACAACGGACAGCCCGCGATTGGCAAAGCGCGCGGCCAGTCGCGCCACGGTGGCGCGGGTATTGGCGAACACGATGGCCGTTGGCGCATCGTGAAAGCGGAGCAGGTTGATGATCCCGTTTTCCGCATCCTGAGCTGCGACTTGCACCACCTGATAGCTGATATCGGCATGCTGGCTACCGCGCGACAGCGTGGTGACCCGCACCGCGTCGCGCTGAAACTGTTTGGCCAGTTCCGCAATCGCGGGCGGCACAGTGGCCGAGAACAAGAGTGTCCGCCGCTCGGCCGGGGCCGCCCCCAGCATGAATTCAAGGTCTTCGCGAAAGCCCAGATCCAGCATCTCGTCGGCTTCGTCCAGCACGATGGCGCGGATATCGGTCAGGTCTAGCACGCGCCGCATGATATGGTCGCGCAAACGCCCCGGTGTGCCGACAACGATATGCGCGCCGCGTTCCAGCGCGCGGCGCTCCTCGCGGGCATCCATGCCGCCGATGCAAGACACGACACGCGCGCCCGCCTTGGCGTAAAGCCATGCCAATTCGCGCTGCACCTGCATCGCCAGCTCGCGCGTTGGTGCGATCACCAGCGCCAAGGGGCCGGCGGGTGGTCCAAGGCGGGTATCGGTGCCCATCAAGGTTGGCGCGATGGCAAGGCCGAACCCCACGGTCTTGCCCGATCCCGTCTGCGCCGAGACAAGCAGATCGGCCTCCGCCAATTCCGGGGCGGTAACGGCTTGCTGCACATCGGTCAGCACATCGAACCCACGTTCGGCGAGGGCTTCGGTCAGGGTCGTGATCATCAAATTGGGGGTCCGTTCGGAAATTCACGCAAAAGGCGTGGGTCGCGCCCCGGTTAGGCGATCTGGGCGCCCATGTCGAGGATTTGCTGCGTCATTTGCCATGCGTCCGGCGCAAGAACGCATTGACCGCATCGAAGAGCGCGGGCGCACGGGCCTCGGCATTGAGGAAATGCGTGCCGCCTGCGATCTCGACGTAAGAGCGGTCAGCCGCCCCCAGCCGATCGAAGAGCGCCAGCGTATCGTGGCGGGTGGAGGTCGGGTCTTGCGCACCGCGGATGAGTAACGTTGGGCAGGTGACAGCCCCCGGATCATGGATGGGCCGCGCGTTGAAGCACTCCCACAGGTCAAGGAAGGTGCCGTTCGGTACCCGGAAATGATCGCTCGCCCCCCCGTCATCGGCGATGGAGGCAGCGACCATCGCTTGCAGCACCGTCTCATCCCGCCAATCCGCGCCTTGCGGCAGTTGCGCATCCCAGCGGGCGCGGGTATCGGCCAGATCGACGCGCCGATAGGGGCCGAAATCGCGGTGGCGGCTTGGGTCGGATGGGTCGGCCATGACGGCGATCCAGTCTTCGTTCACCTCGGCATAGATGGGCGCGTAGAGGGCCAGCGCGCTGATCTTGCCCGCGCCCACGCCCGCCACATAGCGCGAGGTGGTGAGCGTGCCCCAAGACCAGCCGACAAGCGCAACCTGTGCGCCTCCGTGGCGTGCCGCGATCCAATCGACCGCATCGCCGATATCGGCGATGGCCTCATCGCCTGTCGCATAGGGTCGCCCCTCGGGGAAGGTATCGGGTTTCGACAGCCCATAGCCGCGAATGTCGATGGCATAGGCGCTAAAGCCCGCATCAGCCGCGACTTGCAGCCAGTTCAGCCCCGGATGGGGAATGTCGAACAGCCGCCCCGAGAATGTCGCGCCATGCACGAACAAGACCGGCGGGCCGTCCTCGCCCCTGTGGCGCAGCACCAGATCAAGGCCCGGCGTGTCGCTTGAGGCGACGCGGTGCCGGGCCGAGATGTCGTGGCTGCGCCAATCGCTCATGCCCCGGCGACCTTGAGGATGATCTTGCCGATATTGGCGGCACTTTCCATCCTTGCATGGGCCTTTGCCGCATCGGCAAGATCAAAGGTGCTGTCCATCACGGGCGCAATCGCGCCGATATCCAGATGCGGCCAGACCTCGGCCTCCAAAGCTCGTGCGATGGTGGCCTTGGCGGCATGCGATTGCGGGCGCAAGGTCGAGCCCGTGATCGTCAAGCGCCGCGTCATCACCTGCATCATGTCGAGCGTGACCTTGGACCCTTGCAGATAGGCGATCTGCACCAGCCGCCCATCCATCGCCAGCGCGTCCAGATTGCGCGCGATGTAATCGCCGCCCACCATGTCGAGGATCAGATCGGCCCCGCCCTCGGCGCGCATGGCGGCGACGAAATCGGTCTCGCGGTAATTATAGGCCACCGCGGCCCCCAGCCTTTCGCATGCGGCGCATTTCTCGGCATTGCCTGCGGTCGCGAAAACGCGCGCGCCACGCAGATGGGCCAGTTGGATCGCCGTCGTCCCGATGCCGGATGCGCCACCATGGACCAAGAACCGCTCGCCCGCCTTCAGCCCACCGCGCATGAAGACATTGGTCCAGACGGTGTAGAAGGTCTCGCACAGGCCCGCCGCGGCCTCCAACGTCATGCCCTTGGGTACGGGCAGCGCGTGATCGGCGGCAGTGACGGCATATTCGGCATATCCCCCGCCCGGCAACAGTGCGCAGACCGCATCGCCCGTTTTCCAGCGGGTGACATTGGCACCCACGGCCGCGACAAGGCCCGATGCCTCCAGCCCGGGCAGGGGCGAGGCATCCTTGGGCGGTGCGTAATTGCCCGCGCGCTGCAGCGCGTCGGGGCGGTTGACGCCCGCATAGGCGACCTTGATCAGGATTTGGTCATCGCCCGGCACAGGCACAGGGGCGGTTGCAGGCACCAAGACCTCCGGTCCGCCGTATTGCGAGATCTCGACCACGGTCATGGTGCGGGGCAGGGTCATGATATCCTCATCTTTCTTGGCGTTTCGTAGAACAGGGGCCGGCGAACCGGCCCCCGCAAACATCATGTCCGTCGCGCGCGATCAGGCGCGGCCGGTGGTGCGCAGGAACTCGTGCAGCATCTCGCCCAAGCGCCCGCAATAGGTCGGGTCTTGCGCCGAGAAATCATCGACGACCGACAGCGATGCGGCGCGCAGCGCGGCCAGCGCGTCATCGTCGATGGTAACCAATTCGCCGCCACGTGCATTGACGAATTCCTGCTTGAAGGTCAGGTCGCGATACAAGAAATGCGCCGCCGCTTCGGCCGATGTCGCGCGCACGATCTCGGACACGGTCGCGCGGATATCATCGCCGACCGCGTTCCAAGCATCAAGACCCACCATGACTTCGCCGTTCAGGTGGCCAAGCAGGTCGGGCTCCATGACGTATTTACACACTTCTTGGAAGTTCATCCCCCAAGCCGTCGAGGTGGAGCCCCAATGCGCGCCATCCACGACACCCGATTGCAGCGCTTGGTAAAGCTCGCCGCCGGGGATCGAGACAGGCGAGGCGCCCATCTTGGCCAGCACAAGGCCCGCAGCCCCCGTCGAGCGCACCGGCCAGCCCGCGAAATCAGCGGTTGTGCGTAGCGGGCGGTTGCCCCACAGCGTCAGACCCGAATAGGAGACGGGGCCGACCTGATAGACGCCCTGCTCGGCATAGGCTTCGCGGATGATGTCGAGGCCGCCCATCTCGTAGTAGAAGATGTCTTGTTCTTCGTGGCGGTCCCAAACGCCGATATGGCCGTTCAGGTGACCGGCGGCTGGCACGCGCCCGATCCAATAGGCGGGGTAGATGAAGGCGCTTTCCAGCAAGCCGCGACGCACCGCGTTCAGCACCTCGCCCGTGGGCACGATACTTTCGGGGGCGTGCGGTTCGATGGTCAACTCGCCGCCAGTGGCCGCGGTGATGCGGTTACAGAACTTCACGAAGACATCTTCGTAGTACCAATTACCAGTGGGCCAATGCGTCTGCATGCGCCAGACGGTCTTGGTCTGCGCAATCGCCGCCGGGGCTGCGAGGGTCACACCCGCGGCAGCGCCGGCCGACGCGGCGAAAAAGCCGCGGCGGGAAAGCGGTTGGATCTTCTTGGTCATGGTCTTCTCCTCCTCTGGTGGGTAGTCGCCCCGCCGCCTCAGCGCGCGGGGATGGCGGTGAAGCTGGTCACAAGCTCGGGGAACAGGAAAATCGCCGCCCCCGTGGCCAGCATCAGGAAAAAGAACGGGAAAATCGCCTTGTAGATCTCAAGGATCGGCGTCTCTGGGCTGAGTGTCTTGAGATAGAACAGGTTGTAGCCGAAGGGCGGCGAGATATAGCCGATGCACAGGTTCAGCTGGAACAAGATGCAAAACCAGATCGGATCAAAGCCCAAGGTCGTGACGATCGGAAAGAAGATCGGCAGCACCAGCAATATGATTCCTACCGGGTCAAGGAACATGCCCAAGACCAGCGTGATCAGCTGCATCAGCAAGATCATCATCAGGGGGTTGACCTCGAGCCCCAGCAAAAAGCTTTGCATGAAGCGCGTGCCGCCGCCGCCGCCATAGACCGCGACGAAGGCCGAGGCGCCAAAGACGATCCAGATCACCATGCCGGTCATCGAGGCGGTGTCGTGGCTGACCTTGCGCACATAGCTCCAATTCAGCTCACCCCTGATCGCGACCGAGATCACGACGGCCAGTGCGCCGACGGCCGCCGCCTCGGTGGGCGTGGCGATGCCCGCGAAGATCGAGACCAGCACCGACAAGATCACCACCAAGGGCAAGATCACCGCGCGCAGCGATTTCAGCCGTTCCGCCAGCGGGGCCGTCTGTGCGGCAGGCGGGGCAAGGGCGGGGTTCATGCGGCTGCGGATCGCGATATAGGCCATGAACATCGCCAAAAGCAGCAGACCAGCGGCCAGACCGCCCATGAAGAGTCGCCCCACCGATTGGCCCGTCTGCATCCCGATCAAGATCAGCGTGATCGAGGGCGGGATCAGAATTCCCAATGTGCCCGAGGCCCCGATGGTGCCCAAAACAAAGCGCCGGTCATATCCGCGCTGGGCCATGGCGGGCATGCCCACAAGTCCCGTCGTCACCGTCGAGGCCGCGCAGCTTCCCGTCATCGCCGACAGCGTCGCGGCAAAGCCCGAGGTGCCGATCAGCAATCCACCGGGCATCCGCCCCGACCACAGGTAAAAGGATTGGTACAAATCCTCGGCGATCTTGGAACGCGCGAGCGCCACACCGATGAACACGAACAGCGGGATCGCCGACAACAGGATCGACCACATCGAGCCGAACATGGTCGACACAATGGTGAACATGCCGTTGGGTCCAAAGACCAAGAGGCCGAACACAACCGCTGTGCCGCCAAGCGCGAATGACAGCGACACACCCAGCAAGATCGCCACCAAGAGCATGCTGAACATGCCGATCGTCAGAATTTCGGGCGTCATTGCGCAACACTCCCCGTGGCGGCGGTGTTGCGGCCGACATCTGCCGTGGGGTTGATCAGCAAGATCAGCGCGCGCAGCATTTCGACCACGCCTTGCAGCGTGATCAGCGCCACACCCGCGAACATGGCCAGCTTGATCGGCCACATCGGGTGGCGCAGCGCGCTTTCATCGACCTCGTTGAAGCGCCAGCTGTCTTCGAAGAACCAGAACGCCTCCCATGACAGGACCGCGCCCCAAATCACGAGGAAGGTGAAATTCAGAAGGTCCAGCGCCGCGCGCCGCCGTGGCCCGCCGGTGTTGAGCAGCAGGTCCACCCGTACATGGTCGTTGCGGATCAGCGTATAGGCGCCCACCAATACGAAATAGGACCCGAAGATGCGCTGGGTATAGCCATGCGCCCAAAGCGTTGGCTGGCCAAAGATGTAGCGGGCCACCACCTCGTAGCAGAGTACCACGATCCCCGCCCAGATGAGCATGCTGATGGCCTTGCCGATCGCGCTGTTGAGCGCGTCGACGGCCCTAAAGAGCAACATCGTGTCCCCTCCCTGCTGGGTCTTGTGTCTCGATCACGGCGATGGCGCGCGCGGCGAAGCGTTCGGCCAATGGACCCAAGCTCGCCGCCTCGGTCGAGGCGGCCGATCCCGCCCGTGCGCGATCGGCGATACCGACGAAGATCACGGCGAAGCGGAAGAGCGCAAAAGCGATGTGAAAGGGCAAAAGCGGCCCGGTGGGCCGGGCATTGGAAATGTATTCGGCGACGAATTCATCGCGGCTGGGAATGCCCGCGCCCTGCCAGTCGCGGCCCAGAAGGCCCGCATATTCATTTTCGCTCGAATGCCACGGGATCGCGCAGAACCCCAGATCGGCCAGCGGATGGCCCAGCGTCGACAATTCCCAATCCAAGACGCCAATGACGCGCGGCTCGGTCTCGTGCCACATCAGGTTGCCGACCCGGAAATCGCCATGCGCGATCGAGACCGCCCCGTCATCTTCGGGCATGTTGGCGGGCAGCCACTCGACCAGATGATCGAGGGCTGCGATGCGCTTCCCGGTCGAGCCTTGGTATTGCTTGCTCCAGCGCGCGATCTGGCGGGCGAAGTAATTGCCGGGTTTGCCGAAATCGGACAGCCCCACCGCCTCGGGGCGCACGGCGTGCAGCCGCGCCAGAACGCGGGCCATATCCAAATACATCGCGCGGCGGTCTTCTTGCGTAACACCGGGCAGGGCGGTGTCGGAGAACACCCGCCCCTCCAGCCGTTCCATCAGGTAGAAGGGCGTGCCGAGGATGGTTGCATCCTCTTCCAGCCAGAGCGCGCGGGGGACGGGCACGTCGCTGCCCCACAGGGCGCGCATCACGCGAAACTCGCGCTCCACCGCATGCGCGCCGGGCAGGATCGGGCCATCGGGCTTTTTGCGCAGCACCAAGCGCGCGCCCCCCCAATCGACGAACCATGTCGGGTTCGATTGCCCGCCGCCGATGCGGGTAAGGTTGGGCAGCCCGGTGCCGGGAATGCGCGCGGCCAGCCATGCGGCCAAGGCCGCGATATCAAGCGCCGCGCTTGTCATGCCGCCCCCTCGTTGGCGAGGGCGTGGGCCGCCTGTTCGCGCAGCATGAACTTCTGGATCTTGCCCGTCGCGGTGCGGGGTAGGGGGCCAAAGACAAAGCGCCGGGGGCGTTTGTAGCCCGCAAGGTTCTCGCGGCAGAACGCATCGAGTGCCGCGGCTGTCAGCACAGCCCCTTGCCGCGGCTCGACAAAGGCCCAAGGCGTTTCGCCCCATTTCGGGTCGGGGGCGGCCACGACGGCGGCCAAAAGCACATCGGGGTGGCGGTGCAGCACCGTTTCCACCTCGAGGCTCGAGACATTCTCACCGCCGGTGATGATGATATCCTTGGCCCGGTCGCGGATCTGGATCTGCCCATCGGGATGGACCACGGCCAGATCGCCCGAGCGGAACAGGCCGCCCGCGAATGCGGCATCGGTCGCCTCGGCGTTGCGGTAATAGCCGGCCATTATGGTGTTTCCGGCCAAGACGATCTCGCCCATCGTCTGCCCATCGGCGGGGACATCCTGACCGTTTTCATCTACCACACGCGCGCGCCCCGCCGTGGGGTGGCGGCGACCTTGGCGGGCCATCAGCGCCGCGCGGGTCTCAAGATCGGCCTCCGGGTCGCTTGGGTCGTTGATCGTGGCGGGACCGTAGCTTTCGGTCAGCCCATACATATGGCTGAGATCAAAGCCGAGCTTGGACAACCCCGACAACAGCGCAGGGGTGGGGGCGGCCCCCCCGGTCGTGACCTTGACCCGGACAGGCGGCGGTTCCTTGGCATGGTCGAGCAACATATACAGCACGACGGGCGCGCAACTCATATGCGTGACGGCATGGCGGTCGATTTCCGACAGGATCAGCGCAGGCTCGACCCGGTCGAGGCAGACGTGAAGCCCCCCCGCCGCCGTCACTGCCCAAGCCTGACACCAGCCGTTGCAGTGAAACAGGGGCAGCGTCCAGAGATAGCGGCTGTCACAGCTCAGCCCCAGCGCCAGCACATTACCCATCGCGTTCAGAAAGGCCCCGCGATGGGTGTAGACGACGCCCTTGGGCTTGCCGGTCGTCCCGGAGGTGTAGTTGAGCGAAATCGCCTGCGCCTCATCCGTGATGGCGGCGCTCAGCGCCAGATCGGGGGCAGGGCCGGAAAACCAGTCGATCCCGTCACCGGCCCCCGGCGCGCTGCACAAGACCATCCGGGGTAGCGGTGCGTCGGCGGGGTCGGGCAGATAATCGGCTTCGGCCACCAGCACCTTGCTGCCTGCATGATCGAGGATATAGCCCAACTCGGCGCTTGAAAGCCGGATATTGAGCGTGTTCAACACCGCCCCCAGCGCCGGCACGGCGAAATGGGCGGCCAGCATCTCGGGGCGGTTGCCAAGGGCGACCGAAACCACATCGCCGGGGCCAATCCCTTGGGCGCGCAACGCCCCCGCCATGCGGCCGACGATCGCGCCAAATTCAGCATAGCTCCAGATATGCGCGCGCCATGCAACGGCCGGGCGGGCGGCGTGGCACTCCAGCGTCCGGTCAAGCAGGTCAAGCGGCGTCAGCGGCCGGAAATTCGCCGCGCGCGGTGCCAGATGCGGATCGCTGAACATCGCTTGCCCCCCTTGCCCTGTCGTCAGCCCGCCGCGCTATCCCAGTGCCAGAAATCGCGCCCCTCATTGGCAAGGTGGCGGTTCAGCACCATTTGATGCACCTCATCGGCACCATCGACCAACCGCGCTTGGCGCGCGTAGCGGTAGATCCATTCCAGCACCGTATCTTGCGAATAGCCGCGCGCGCCGTTGATCTGGATCGCGACATCGGCGGCCTTGTGCAAAAGGTTGGCGACATGGATTTTCGCCATCGAGACCTCTTTCTTGGCGAAACCGCCGCGGTCGAGTTCCCATGCCGCCTTCATCACCAAAAGCCGTCCGATCTCGATCCCCATCGCGAGATCGCCCAGCTTGATCTGGATGCTTTCGCGGTCGGCCAGCCGCACGCCAAAGCCGTGGCGGTTTTCGGCATAATCGCGCGCGATTTCGGTGCAACGCTTGGCCAGACCCAGCCAGCGCATGCAATGCGTCAGTCGCGCTGGCCCAAGGCGGATCTGCGTGACCTTGAGGCCCAACCCCTCGCCCATCAAGACGCGGTCGGCGGGCAGAACCAAGTCGTCAAAGACCAGTTCGCAATGCCCGCCATGCTCCTCGGGGCCCATGATCGGGATACGCCGCTCGATCCGCCAGCCGGGCTCGTCGCGGTCGAAGAGGAAGGCGGTCAGACCCCGGCGCGGATCATCCGATGTGCGCGCCATGAGGATGAAATGCTGCGCATCCTCGGCGCCAGTGATGAACCATTTGCGGCCTTGGATTGCATAGCTGTCGCCCTTTTTGGTGGCGGTGGTCAGCATCATGCCGGGGTCCGACCCGCCGCCCGGATGCGGTTCGGTCATGGCGAATGCCGAGCGCACATCACCCGCGACGATGGGGGCAAGCCAGCGCGCCTTTTGCGCCTCGGTCCCGATCTTTTCCAAGACCATCATGTTGCCGTCATCAGGCGCGGCCGAATTGAACACCACCGGCCCGAAGATCGAGCGGTTCATCTCCTCATAGCACACGGCCATGCCCATCTTGCCCAAGCCCTGACCGCCGGTTTCCGGGGCCAGTTGCAAGCACCACAGACCCTCTGCCTTTGCCTTGGCGCGCAACGCGTTCAGGGGCGCATGGGCGATATTGCCATGTGCGTCCCAATTGGCGCGATCCGCCTCGACCGGCATCACCGCCTCATCGACGAAACGCGCGATGCGGGCGCGGAAATCTTCGATGCGGGGGGAAATGGTGAAATCCATCGGTCGTTCCTTACAGTGACGAAATCAAATGGCCGCCATCGACCACGATCTCGGTTCCGGTCATGAAGCCGCTGAGGTCCGAGGCCAGCAGCAAGAAGGCGCCATCGAGATCGGCGGGCTTGCCCATCCGGCGCTGCGGCACGCGGCGGATCAGGGTTTGACCCGCCTCGGTGGCAAAGAAATCGCGGTTGATCTCGGTCTCGATATAGCCGGGGCAAAGCGCGTTCACGCGGATGCCGTGGCGCGCCCATTCCAGCGCCAAGCTGCGC
>NZ_CBFIIK010000089.1:0-11512 GCF_965662675.1 Roseicyclus sp.
AGAAGAAATCAGCGCAAAAGTCAGAATAGGATAACGCAGGATTTGGGCTATTTCAAGCTTATCGCCTATTTGGGAGCCTGGGAACATTGATGATCGCTTCGGGATCCGCTGCAATAGTATTTGAGCGAGGCTCAAGGACGAAAATATTACCATGCGATTTCGAAGGGACTGTAGTTTCGGCGCGACTAAACCTGAGCGATATAGCCGCAATTGAGTCCACGATCGAATCCATCGTGAGAGACGCGGCAGAAGTAAAAGCAAGAATTGGAACTAAGAGCGTCGACCTAGGCTCAGTGCAGACTTACCTAGGACTTGACCTAGATCCGTAGTATGGAGTTCCACCCCACCATCCCCCACCACCACCCACACACCCGCGTGGGTTTCACCCACCCTACATCCCCAATTCCAACCCCGGCACATACCGCCCATCCCGATGCGACCCGCGAAAACGGCCAATCCTCCGGCCGCGCGACGAACCCGTGTTTCACCTTGGGGCTCCGCCCGTCCTTCCCCCGAAAGGTCCACTGGACCTTTCGCCGGGTTTCACCCGGTACGGGTCAGGACCCCCTCACCGCCTCGGGATGCGCGGCGAGGAACCCGTGCAGGAGCGCAAACAGCCGCCGCGCCTCGGCCACATCATCGGCGTGAAGTGCGGCGCGGATATCCTCGCACAGCATCCGGTTCAGCGCTTGTGGGCCGCCATGTTCGTGCATCAGGCGCTCGATCTCCGCCACCGCGGCCTCTTCGGTCACATGTTCATGGGCGGCGACCTGCGCGATCTCGGCGCGGGTCAGGCTGCACATATCCTCCATATCCTCGAGCGAGATCATCTTTTTCCCCTTTAGCGTGATTCTCTCAGCCTTGCATGCGGGCCGCAGACAGGGGTTGATGGGCGTCAAACGGGGGGATGTACGCGGTGTGTACGGGCTATGCGGGCGGTTTTTCTCTTCGCAGCTGCAGAAAAACGCCAAAAAATCGTGACCGCGCGCGATACCGTCCAAACCGCTGATCCACGGCCCGGAATCGCGCCGCACTCACCGAGAATCCACGATTTCCTCCACAGGAAAATTTCATGCTGCACTGCTTCATGCTTGCGCGACTCGGGGGTGTTTGAGACCTTTTGATCACCGCAGAGGGTAACCGAAGCGGGGCGCGACAGGCCCGGTGGCCAAAGGTGAAACGCAGCGGAGACTCGTGCTTCGCAGACGACGCCCGACAGCCGAACGGACTGGGGTATGCCGGGGTAAATGATCTACGGATCAAGGACTTGGGCGGACTACCGGACGGGACGGACAGGTGGCGCGCTGGATTGGCCAGACCTTCGGGGATGGGGAATTCGGTGGCCCGTGCGGGTGGTCCTAGACCACGCGATACGGGAAGGTAGACGGGGTCTTGCGGCCACGGATACCGGGATCGGGTGATCTTGCGATCGGTCGGTTCTAACAGGGCAAAACGTCCTTCGGGACGCTGGTCCGAGAGAAGGCGTCAGGCAATGCGAAGACCGCGTCTAAGCACCTGACGTCTTCATCTTTTTCACAATGCCGCATCGCAGAAAATTAAAGGGCGAGGCCGACCCGAAAGCCAACCCCGCCCCGCAATGCGACCGCGTCGTACGCACCTGTACCACCGCATCTACGGTGTCCGACCCCGTGCTGCAACAAAATATGGGGTCATTCGCGCCAAATCGGCCGATGCTTGCAAAGCCGCAACATGATGTGTGCATCGGCGCAGATCGCAAAGCCACACATGACATGGTAGCTTTTCACATCTTTAGCGGGAGTGGCGCGCCATGACACAATCAAAAGGCTACAGCAGGCTTCAAATCATCCTTCATTGGGTGGTCGCGGTCCTCATCGTGTTGCAATTCGTCCTGCATGAGGGGATGGCGGAGGCCTATGACATCGCTACCGAGACCGGGATATACGCGTTTTCCGCCCCGGTGATCGGCCATATCGCAGGCGGCGCGGTGATCTTGCTACTAGCCTGTTGGCGGCTGATCTTGCGCCATGATCGCGGCGCCCCACCCCCACCCGAGGGCGAGCCCGAGATTTTTCGCAAGGCCGGGCATCTGGCGCATTTGACGCTTTACGCGCTGTTGATCGGCTTGCCGATCACCGGGGCCTTGGCATGGGGCGGCCGAATGGAAGCCGCAGGCGAGGCGCATGAGCTGCTCAAGAACCTGATGATCTTGCTGGTGCTGGCCCATATTGGCGCGGTCATCGTGCATCAGCGCGTCTGGAAGACGGGTATCCTCAAGCGAATGATGCGCGCGCAGGATTAAACGCCGAAGAACGCAACGATCGCGGCTTCGAATTCGCGCGGGCGGTCGGCATGCAGCCAATGGCCCGCGCCGGGGATCTTGGCGAATTGCGCCTTGGGAAACAGGGCCTTGATCGCCGGGCGGTGGTCGGGTTTGACGTAATCTGACAGCGCGCCCGACAAGAACAGCGTCGGTCCGTCAAAGCTGCCGACCAGATCAGGCCAGCCCAAGATCGCGGGCATGAAGCGTTCCAACGCATCAAGGTTCAACCGCCAGGCCCGCCCCTTCACATCCAACGATTGCAACAAGAAAGCGCGCACCCCTGCGTCCGAGACATGGCCGGCCAGTTGCAGATCCGCGTCACGACGGGTTTCGATCAAGGATAGATCGACCGCGCGCATCGCGTCGATCAGGTGCTTTTGGGTGTGCCCATAAGCAACAGGTGCGATATCCGCCACGATCAAGCGTCGCACAAGGGTGGGGTGCGTAAGAGCCAGCGCCATCGCCGCCTTGCCGCCCATCGAATGGCCCAGCACATCGGCCTGTCCGCCATGGGCGGCGATGACTTGGGCCAGATCCTCGGCCAGATCGGGGTAGCTGTGGTTACCCTCCCAAGGGCTGTCGCCATGGTTACGCATATCGACGGTCACGACCCGCCGCCCCTGATCGGACAGGCGGCGCGCGATCACACCCCAGTTGCGCGCCGAGCCGAACAGGCCATGCGCGATCAAGATGGGCGGGTGGGTGCTATCTTCACCCATGGTGACGGTGTTCAGCATGACTGAAGGCATAGGCCAAAGCCGGGGGCGATATCCAGCCCCGCCATGGCGGGACCGGGTCTGGTTCTAGTGGGCGGGCTTGATGAAGGTGCCGTTGCGCAGGTCGCGCATGGCTTGCTGCAACTCGTCTTGGGTATTCATCACGATGGGCCCGTGCCATGCGACGGGTTCTTCGATCGGTGCGCCCGAGATCAGCAGGAAACGCACGCCATTGGGCCCGGCCTGCACCGTCACCTCGTCGCCCGTGCCGAAACGCACCAGGGTGCGGTCGCCCGACATGTCGCGAATGTTCAACTCTTGGCCCATCACCTCTTTCTCGAGCAGCACCCCTTGCGGGCGCGAGGCATCGGCGAACGCCGCCTGCCCCTCGAAGATATAGGCGAAGGCGCGGCGGTAGGTGTCGATGCGAAAGGTCTTCTTCACGCCCGCAGGCATGGAGATATCAAGATATTGCGGATCAGCGGCGATCCCGTCGACGGGACCGCGCTTGCCCCAGAATTCGCCTGTGACCACCCGCACATGGGTGCCGTCATCATCGGTCACCTCGGGGATTTCGGCGCCCTGAATATCTTGGTAGCGCGGCGCGGTCATTTTCTGGCTGCCCGGCAGATTGCCCCAAAGCTGGAAGCCATGCATCTGGCCCTTGGCGTTTCCAAGCGGCATTTCCTGATGCAAGATGCCCGACCCGGCCGTCATCCATTGCACCGATCCCGGCCCAAGACGGCCGCGATTGCCCAAGCTGTCGGCATGTTCGACGGTACCCGCCAGCACATAGGTGATGGTTTCGATCCCGCGATGGGGGTGCCACGGGAACCCGTCACGATAGAACATCGGGTCGTCATTGCGGAAATCGTCGAAGAGCAAAAACGGGTCCAACTCGGTCGGATCCTGAAAGCCGAAAGCACGGTGCAGATGCACGCCCGCACCCTCCATCGTGGGCTTGGCGTGGCGCGTTTCCAGAATGGGACGGATCGACATGGTCGTGGCACTCCTCATTGTCTCGCGAGGTGATGTAGCGGTCGCGGCGCGCGCGGCAAAGGGGGATGCGCACACCGTCACTGTGCAGGGATGCGCAAGTCTCGCCAAACACCGCGCGACGGGGTATGGGGCGGTCAAGCAATAGGCGAGACATGATGCCCAAACGCAAAGATCCCGATCCCAACGAGGTGCTGGCCACCATCGATCCGCATCCGGTGCGGCGCGTCTTTACCACGGGGGTGCTGGGGATGTTGGGCTTCATCTTGATCTATGTCGCCGCTGCGACCCCACCCGCCGATCTGGTCTGGCTGGCCTTTCTGGTAATCCTCGGGATCGGATCGCTTTATCTTGCATGGCAGGTTTGGATTGCGACCGCCGTGACGCTGGAATTGACCCGCAGCGCGCTACGCGAGGCAGGGGGGAGGGTGATTTTCGAGCTGGCCGAGGTTGAAAGCGTCGACCGCTCGGTCTTTGCCTTCAAACCCGCAGGCGGGTTTCTTGTCAGGCTCAAGGCTCCCACGACACGTGGTCGCGTCTATGCGCCCGCGCTATGGTGGCGGTCGGGGCGGCGGGTGGCCGTGGGTGGGGCAACAGCGGCACACCAAGCCAAGCCGGTGGCCGACCTGATCAAGATCATCGTGGCCGAGATGAATGGCGAAATGCCCAAGCGGCCAGGCTGAGGTCTAGATCCCCTTGGCCTGATAAGCCTCGGCCACGCGGCCGATGGAGACAAGGAAACCAGCGGTGCGCAGGTCGTTGACGCCATCATGCTGCCACCAGACCTCACGCATGGATTGGTAAGCCGCGCGCATCGTGTCGTCGAGGCCCGAGCGCACCAGTTCCAGCTCGCCTGCGCCGCGCAGGTATTTCTCTTTGAAGCCCGGCGAAAGCGTCCAGTTGATCGAACTGTCGCGGCTGATGCGCTCTAGCTCATCGACCAAAAGCTGGTGGCGCGATTCTTCTTGGCGGCGCTGCATGCGGCCGAACCGGATATGGGACAGGTTCTTGACCCATTCGAAATAGCTGACCGTCACGCCGCCCGCATTGGCGTAAAGATCGGGGATGATAACGGTGCCTTTCTTGCGCAAGATCTCGTCTGCGCCGGCGGTGACCGGGCCATTGGCCGCCTCGATGATCAGGGGGGCCTTGATCGCGGCGGCATTATGCAGGTTGATCACCCCCTCCATCGCGGCGGGGATCAAGATATCGCAATCGGCCTCGAGCAGCCGCCCGCCATCGGCATGATAGGTGCCAAGCGGGCAATCCTTGACGCCGCCATTGGCCACGATCCATTCGCGCAGCGCCACGATGTCGAACCCGTCTGGGTTGGAGACCGCACCATCATGTTCGATCACATGGGTAATCTTGCAGCCATCCTCGGTGCTGAGAAACAGCGCCGCGTGATAGCCCACATTGCCCAAGCCCTGCACCACCACGCGCTTGCCGTCGAGCGTGCCGGACAGGCCCGCCTTGGCAACATCCTCGGGGTAACGAAAGAACTCGCGCAGCGCATATTGGACGCCGCGGCCCGTCGCCTCGACCCGGCCCTGGATGCCGCCCGCATGAATGGGTTTGCCGGTGACGCAGGCGCGCGCATTGATATCGGTTGTGTGCATGCGCGCATATTGATCGGCGATGATCGCCATTTCGCGCGGGCCGGTCCCCATATCGGGGGCGGGCACGTTCTGGGCGGGATTGATCAGGTCGCGCTTGATCAACTCATAGGCGAAGCGGCGGGTGATTTTTTCCAGCTCATCTTGGTCATATTCGCGCGGATCGATGCAAAGCCCGCCTTTGGAGCCGCCAAAGGGCGCCTCGACCAGCGCGCACTTATAGGTCATCAGCGCGGCCAGCGCCTCCACCTCGTCTTGGTTTACGGCCAGCGCATAGCGGATGCCGCCCTTGACCGGTTCCATATGTTCGGAATGGACCGAGCGGTAACCGGTAAAGGTGCGGATTTCGCCGCGCAGGCGCACGCCGAACCGCACGATATAGGTTGCGTTGCAGACCCGGATCTTTTCGGACAGTCCCGGCGGCATATCCATGAGCGCCGCAGCACGGTTGAACATCAAATCGACGGATTGGCGAAAACTCGGCTCGCCGGCATGCATTTGCATCACAAAACCTCCCCGCGCGCGGCACCCGCTTTTGGGCGCGGCAACACTTGGGCAAGCTAGCCACAGGCAGTTGCGCAACTCAACCCATGCAATGGCAGCGCTGTCGCCTCCCGGTCGATTGTCTCTGCTTCGCGAACGGAATTTCCCCGTATCGGCGTGATTGGGCCATATTTTCGCCGCGCTTCGCAGACATTCAAACCCTCGGCCCACTGTGTCCGAAGCACGGGCTACGAGTTGTCAGGAGTTGAACCAATGCGCCCCTACGAAGCAGAATGCCTCGTTCAACAAGCCGCCGCGCGGATCTTGCGTGACATGCCCGCGCGTTTCATTCAGCGCGAAGATGGCACCATCACTGTTTTTGCGACGGTCATCTTCGTCTTGATGATCGGCGTGGGTGGTATCGCCATCGACCTGATGCGCTACGAGGCACAGCGCACGCAGCTTCAATATACTTTGGATCGCGCGGTTCTGGCCGCCGCCGCATTGGACCAAGAACGCCCTGCGCAGGAAGTGGTGCAGAATTATTTCGAAACCGCGGGACTTGGAAATTACCGCCTGCGCGTCACGGTCGATGACGGGATCAACGCCCGCCGCGTGACGGCCTCGGCAGAGATGGAAATGAACACGCTGTTCATGCGGCTTTTCGGACAGCGCGTTCTCAGCTCACCCGCAGCGGGGGCCGCCGAGGAACGCATCCCCAATATCGAGGTTTCGCTCGTCTTGGACGTATCGGGCTCGATGGAGGGTACGCGGATGACCAATCTCAAACCGGCGGCGCGTGATTTCGTGACGTCGATGCTGGCGGCCAATACCAACCCGACAGGGCAGCAATTCGTGTCGATCTCGGTCATTCCCTATAATGGCCATGTCAATGTGGGCACCACGCTAAGCTCGGTCTATGCACTCAGCAATTTGCACAACTATTCGCGCTGTTCGCGTTTCGAATGGAATGATTTCACCGTCTCGGGTCTTGACCCGGCGGTGCCGATCCAACGGATGGCGCATTTCGACATCGTGACGGACTCATGGGTTGACGCGGTGCCGGAACCGCGCTGCCCACGCGATGACACAGCGGCGATCATCCCGTGGTCAAACAGCGAAGGCGATATGCACCAGCTGATTACCAGTCTTGAAGCAGAGGGTTCGACCGCGATCGATGCCGGCATGCGCTGGGCGGTCGCACTGCTCGACCCGATGGCGCGCCCGGCGCTGAACGGGCTGACCACGAACGGCACGGTCCATACCGACTTCACCGATCGCCCCGCGGAATATAGCGACAATGACACCATCAAGGTCGTCGTCATGATG
Organism: Roseicyclus sp.; assembly: GCF_965662675.1. Lineage (GTDB taxonomy): Bacteria > Pseudomonadota > Alphaproteobacteria > Rhodobacterales > Rhodobacteraceae > Roseicyclus. The sequence continues at coordinate 7,443 of NZ_CBFIIK010000089.1, forward strand.
ACCGATGGCGAGAATACCGCCCAATACGATGTGACCTCGGCTTATCGCAACGGCCCCAGCCCCTTTTGGCGCGATCCCGATGATGGCGATTTCTCGGTCTTCTACAGCCAGTGGAACATGTTTTGGCAAGAGGATGCCAAGCTGTGGCGCTCGTTCCCCGATGGCGGTGGCAACAACAATGCCATCCGGTTGGACTATGCCGATCTGTGGAACCACATCCCGGTCCGAGAGGTGCGCGAAGACCTGTTCAACTCGGATGCATGGGCAGGCAGCGCTTCTTGGCGGCGTAGCGCCGTGGAAGCGATGGGCGCGCAGTATGACTTCTGGGATATCCTCGACGAATACGTCTGGGACGATGAGGCGGATCGGCGCTTGCGCGAAATCTGTAACGTGGCGCGCGCCAACGACATCGTCGTGTTCTCGATCGCCTTTCAGGCACCCGCGCGCGGGCAAGCGGTGATGCGCCACTGCGCAACGACGGATGCGCATTACTACGAGGTGCAAAGTGCTGACATCTCGGACGCCTTCACCTCGATCGCGCGCACGATCAACCAACTGCGCCTTGTGCAATGAACGTGGTGTGGCATGGGTAAGTTCATCGCGACACTTCGCCATTTCATCCGCGACGAGCGGGCGACATCGACGATCGAATTCCTGATCATGTTCCCCGTGATCATGGCGCTCTTCGTCGCAGTGTTCGAAACCGGGGTGATCTTGTCGCGTCAGGTATTGATGGAACGTTCTTTGGAAGAGGCGGCACGCCTGTTGCGGCTGTCGCGTGAGATCGTGGACCCCGTTACGGGCCAAAGTCGACCGCCCAACGCCGACGATATCAAGATCGCGATTTGCGACAATACCCGCGCGATCAAGAATTGTGAGAGCGTTCTGGTGGTCGAATTGACCGTCATCGACCGCATGACCTATGCGATGCCCGCAAACGGGGTGGCCTGTGTCCGACGCGACGATCCGAGCGTGGTGCCGTTCAACACCTTCGATCAGGGCGCGGGCAACCAGCTTGTGCTGATGCGGGCATGCGCGGTGATCGACCGGATACTGCCCTTCTCGGGTTTTGGCCTGAACCTTGCGCGCGACGATAGCGGCGGGCTGCACATGGTCGCGGCCTCGATCTACGTGAACGAGCCGAATTGAGGGGTGGACGGGATGCTTGCCAGACTTCTTCGCCAATTCCGATCCGACGAGCGCGGCGCTTCGGTCTTGGAGGCCGTGATCATCACCCCGGTGCTGATCTGGGTCTATGTGGGCAGCTTCGTCTTCTTCGATGCGTTCCGCACCTATAGCAGTTCGGTCAAGGCGACCTATGCGGTGGCCGATGTGATCTCGCGGCAAAACCAGACATTGACCGCCTTCGACATGGAGGGGTTCGCCGATATCTTCACGACGATGGTGCGCAACAACGGCAATGCGCGTATGCGCATGACCCAAATCGTCTATGATGAGCCCAACGACGCGATGAGTGTTGAGTGGTCTTACGCGACCAATGGCGAAGCCCGCTTGTTCACCGCGAACCTTGCCGATTTCGTTGGGCTCTTGCCCGATATGTCGGATTCCGAGCGGTTGGTTTTGGTTGAATCCTTCATCCCTTACACGACAGCTTTCGACATGGGCATCGATGCGGTGACTTTCCGCAATTTCACCTTCACCCGGCCCCGTACCGGCCAGGTGCCGTTCAACGGGGCGATCACCACCGCGCCGAGCATGCCGGGCATTACCAATGAAGGCTGAGCAGTCGCGCCCGTGATCTGCCGTGTCGCAGGCGGGCTTTTCTTTCATCCCCCGACAACGGATAGTGCCCCCGAGGGAACGGGGAAAACCATGCGCTATTCAGGCTTGCAGGTGCTTGCACAAGGGTTAACCGGAAACCGGGGCTGGCGGCCTGCTTGGCGCGATCCCGCGCCCAAGGACGAATACGACATCGTCATCATCGGCGGCGGCGGCCATGGGCTGTCCACGGCCTATTACCTTGCGCGCGACCACGGGCTGACCAACATCGCGGTCTTGGAAAAGGGCTATCTTGGCGGCGGTAGCGTAGGGCGCAATACCACCATCGTGCGCGCCAACTACTTCCTCGAGGGGAATTCGCAATTCTACTCCCATTCGCTCAAGCTCTGGGAAGGGCTCGAGGCCGATCTGAACTACAACGTGATGCATTCGCAGCGCGGGCTGATCAACCTGTTCCATTCCGACGGGCAGCGCGACGCCTTCGTGCGGCGGGGCAACATGATGATCAACCAAGGCGATGACGCGATCCTTCTGGACCGCGAGGGATGCCGCAAGCTTTTGCCTTATCTCGATTACGAGCAGACGCGCTTTCCGATCTATGGCGGGCTTTATCATCCGCGCGGCGGCACGGCACGACATGACGCGGTGGCCTGGGGCTTTGCGCGAGGTGCCGACCAGCGCGGCGTCGATCTGATCCAGAATTGCGAAGTGACGGGGATCGACATGGAAGCTGGCCGCGTGACCGGCGTGCAGACCTCGCGCGGTGCGATCCGGGCCAAAAAGGTCGGCATCGTGGTGGCGGGCCGCTCAAGCCAAGTGGCGGCGATGGCGGGGATGCGCCTGCCGATTGAAAGCCATGTCTTGCAGGCCTTTGTCACCGAGGGTTTGAAGCCCGTGATCGACCATGTGATCAGCTACGGCATGGGGCATTTCTACATCAGCCAATCCGACAAGGGCGGGCTGGTTTTCGGCGGCGATCTGGATTTCTACGCGAGCTATGCCGCGCGCGGCAACCTGCCTATGGCCGAGCATGTGGCCGAGGCGGGGATGACCTTGATGCCGATGATCGGCAAGGCACGCACCCTGCGCAGCTGGGGGGGGATCATGGATATGTCGCCCGATGGCTCGCCCATCATCGATCGCACCCATATCGAGGGACTCTATCTCAACTGCGGCTGGTGCTATGGCGGGTTCAAGGCGGTGCCGGGATCGGGCAATTGCTTTGCCCATCTGATGGCCACCGACCGCCCCCACCCCGCCGCCGAACGCTACCGTCTTGACCGCTTCGCCACGGGCCGCGGCCTGATGGACGAAGAAGGCACCGGCAGCCAACACAACCTGCACTGAGGGGCGCAAGGACCGATGCAAATTCCCTGCCCATATTGTGGCCCGCGCGATATCCGCGAATTTACATGCAAGGGGGCTGCGGTGACGCTTGATCGCCCCGCCGCCGATGCGTTGCCCACGGTTTGGCACGACTATCTTCACCTGCGCGACAACCCCGCCGGACCCACGCGCGAGCTGTGGTATCATGGCGGCGGCTGCGGTGCATGGCTGGTCGTAGCCCGCAACACCGCCACCCATGCGGTGCAAGGCGCGACACTGGCATCGGAGGCGCGCCATGCGGGTTGAGGGGCGCGGGCTGATCGACCGGACCACGCCCGTCAGGTTCAGCTTCGATGGGCGACAGGTCACGGGCTACGCGGGCGATACCATCGCCTCGGCGCTCTTGGCCAAGGGCGTCAAGCTGATGGGACGGTCCTTCAAGTATCACCGCCCGCGCGGTGTGCTGACCGCCGGGTCGGAAGAGCCCAACGCCCTGATGCAGATCGGCACGGGCGACGCGATGATCCCCAACACGCGCGCCACGGTGCAGGAGATTTTCGACGGGCTGGTGGCGCAAAGCCAGAACCATCTCGGCCCGCTGGATCGCGACCTGATGGCGGTCAACGACTTGCTCTGGCCGTTTCTGGGGGCGGGGTTCTACTACAAGACCTTCATGTGGCCGCGCGCATTCTGGGAAAAGCTCTACGAGCCGGTGATCCGCCGCGCCGCGGGGCTTGGGCAGATCACGCGCAATGCCAGCCCCGAGCATCACGAAAAGGCCTTTGGCTTTTGCGATGTGCTGGTGATCGGCGGCGGCCCTGCGGGGTTGATGGCCGCGCTGACAGCCGCAAAGGGGGGTGCCGAGGTCATCTTGGCCGAGGAAGGCACCCATCTGGGCGGGCGGCTGTTGTCGGACAGCCAGCAGATCGACGGGCTGGATGCATCCCTCTGGATCGCGACTATGCACAAGGCGCTCAGCGCCACGGGAAAGGTGCGCATCATGA
>NZ_CBFIIK010000090.1:0-11393 GCF_965662675.1 Roseicyclus sp.
ATGCGCCGAGGCGACCGAGAACCTGACCGCCCAGACCGGGCATACGGAAGCGCAGGCCCTGCAGGTCGTCAGCCGAGGTGATTTCCTTGTTGAACCAGCCGCCCGGCTGCATCGCGGTGTTGCCGCAAAGGAAGGGCTTGAGGTTGAACAGGCTGGCCAGCTCGTGGTGCAGCGCCATGCCGCCCTGGTGGTAGTACCAAGCCATCATCTCGGTGCCGGTCATGCCGAAGGGCACGGCGGTGAAGAAGGCGAAGCCCGGATGCTGGTTGAGGAAGTAGTATTCAGCCGAGTGATAGAGGTCGGCCTGACCGGACGACACGGCGTCGAACACTTCGAAAGCGCCGACGAGCGAGCCTGCTGGCATCTTGTTGATGGTCAGCGCGCCATCGGTCATCGCGGTGATGGCACGGGCCGCGTAGTTGGCCGCGTCATCGAAAATCGCGAAGCCATCGGGCACCGAGGTGACCATGGTCAGCGTGCGGTTGCCCTGCGCATAGGCCGGTGCGGCCAGCGTGGTGGCGGCGGCGGCGGTGCCGCCAAGTGCGGACGTTCTCAGAAAAGAACGACGATCCATTCGGTATCCTCCCCGTAGTAATGGAGTTGGCCACGACCCCCCTCGGATCGCGGCGACAGTGGCAAAGACCACAAGTCCTCGCACCCTAACGAAGCAAACCACGCGCGCAAACAGCTTTTCGCGCCGAATGGGTGATTTTTGTAAAAATCTCTTACCAAAATCGCCCGTAAGCTGAAAAATCGCCTAAGGCTTGGGCATGTCCCAGCCAAAAAATCGAAAGATAACACCTACGCTCTCGATCGTTCGCGCCGATCCAGCGACACTTCTCACCTCAAGGTTGCATGACGCGCTGTAACTTGCGCGCGCAGTGATATTTTTTAATTTCGCCAACAAGTTTCGATTCGTTGCGCGGCCGCTCGTTTTGGCGACATTTTCGTAATTTGGCTGTTGACGCCGCATCGCGGCGTTTCTAGTGTCACGCAACAATTTCATGCCGGGGGGCAGGTCATGGACTGCTTCGTACTAATCGTAGGGAACAAGCGCATGGGTCGGTGACGATTGCCACATCGGTCGACCATGCGCCCTCGGATAACCCGCCGGGGGCTTTTTTTTGCCAATACCTTTTGCCACTGCGGCATGAACAAGACACAACGCGTAGACATAGAAGGACAACGTCGATGACACGGCAGATGACCGGAGCGAAAATGGTGGTCGAGGCGCTGAAGGATCAGGGCGTCGATGTCGTATTCGGCTATCCCGGCGGCGCCGTGCTTCCGATCTATGACGAGATTTTCCAGCAAAACGGCATCCAGCACATCCTCGTGCGCCACGAACAAGGCGCAGTTCACGCCGCCGAGGGCTATGCACGTTCGACAGGCAAACCCGGTGTCGTGCTTGTCACCTCAGGCCCCGGTGCGACCAACGCCGTGACGGGTCTGGTCGATGCCTTGATGGATTCGATCCCGCTCGTGGTGCTGACGGGGCAGGTGCCGACCTTCATGATCGGCTCGGACGCATTCCAAGAGGCCGATACCGTCGGCATCACCCGGCCTTGCACCAAGATGAATTGGCTGGTCAAGGAAACCGACAAGCTGGCCGATACGATCCACCAAGCCTTCCATATCGCCACCCATGGCCGCCCCGGTCCAGTGCTGGTCGATATTCCCAAGGATGTGCAGTTCGCAACCGGCACCTATGTCGAGAAACCACAAGCACGCACCGCGCATTACCAACCTCGTCTGACCGGCGACCCGGCAATCATCGAGGCTTTGGTCGAAGCGATGGAGAATGCCGAGCGTCCGGTTTTCTACACCGGCGGCGGCGTGATCAATTCCGGCCCCCGCGCCAGCGCGCTGCTGCGTGAGTTGGTGGCGGCGACCGATTTCCCGATCACATCGACCTTGATGGGTCTGGGTAGCTACCCCGCATCGGGCAAGAATTGGCTGGGCATGTTGGGCATGCATGGTCTTTACGAGGCCAATCTGGCGATGCACGGCTGCGACCTGATGATCAATATCGGCGCGCGCTTCGATGACCGCATCACCGGGCGCATTGCCGATTTCAGCCCGCATAGCCTCAAGGCGCATGTCGATATCGACCCATCCTCGATCAACAAGGTCATCCATGCCGATTTCCCGATCATCGGCGATGTGACCCATGTGCTGGAAGAGGTGTTGCGCGTCTGGAAGGCTCGCGGCGCCAAGACCAAGGCGGTCGCGGTCAAGAAATGGTGGGACCAGATCGAGGAATGGCGCGCGGTCAAATGCCTGCGCTATACCAACTCGACCACGACGATCAAACCGCAATACGCGCTTGAGCGGCTCGAGGCGCTGACCCTTGGGCGCGACCGCTACATTTGTACCGAGGTGGGCCAGCATCAGATGTGGGCCGCCCAGTTCCTTGGGTTCGAAGACCCCAACCGCTGGATGACGAGCGGAGGGCTTGGCACCATGGGCTATGGCACGCCGGCATCGATCGGTGTGCAGGTGGCCCATCCCGACGCGCTGGTGATCAATGTCGCGGGCGAGGCGTCTTGGCTGATGAACATGCAAGAGATGGGAACGGCCATCCAGTATCGCCTGCCGGTCAAGCAATTCATCCTCAACAACGAACGCCTAGGGATGGTGCGCCAGTGGCAGGAATTGCTGCATGGCGAGCGCTATTCCCATAGCTGGTCCGAGGCGCTGCCCGATTTTGTCAAGCTGGCCGAAGCTTTCGGCGCCAAGGGCATCTTGTGCAAGGATCCCAAGGATCTGGATGATGCGATCATGGAGATGCTGGAGTATGACGGGCCGGTCATCTTCGACTGTCTTGTCGAAAAGCACGAGAACTGCTTCCCGATGATCCCCTCGGGCAAGGCGCATAACGAGATGCTCTTGGGCGAGGCCGATACCAAGGGCGTGATCGACGCCAAGGGCTCGGTCTTGGTGTAAGTGCGGCGCGCGGGGCGCGCCCCTGCCCCGCCGCTTTTCCGGGCGCTTGCGCCTTTCGCAACCATTCAGGATGTCCATCTCATGTCCCCGCTCAATATCGAAAAAGGCTCCTCCAGCCATTCGGCCTATGACCTGCGCAGCCATATGTCGGACATGATCGAAACCCACACGCTGGCCGTGCTGGTCGAAAACGAGCCGGGCGTTCTGGCGCGCGTGATCGGCCTGTTCTCGGGGCGCGGCTACAATATCGAAAGCCTGACTGTGGCCGAGGTGGACCATAGCGGCCACCGCTCGCGCATCACCATCGTGACATCGGGCACGCCGCAGGTGATCAACCAGATCAAGATGCAGCTCGAACGCATGGTGCCCGTGCACGAGGTGCAAGATCTCACCGTCGAAGGGCCCTTCGTCAGCCGCGAATTGGCGCTGATCAAGGTCATCGCCAAGGGCGAACACCGGGTCGAGGCGCTGCGCATCGCCGAGATCTTCCGCGCCAATGTGGTCGACTCGACCCTGCAAAGCTTTGTCTTCGAGATCACCGGCACACCCGAAAAGGTCGATGCCTTTTGCGAATTGATGCGCCCCTTGGGCGATGTGCGGCTGGCACGCACGGGCGTGGCGGCCATCGCGCGCGGGGCCTGAGCGATCCTTCGCGCGACCGATCGTGTCAGTGACCCTTACCCACGCCCGAGAATGATGCGGACATAATCTTGCGTCTCGGCGAAGGGCGGGATGCCGCCATGCCGACGCACGGCTTCCGGCCCAGCATTATAGGCGGCCAAGGCCAGATCCCAGCGGCGGAAATCGCGAAACTGCATCGCCAGATAGCGCGCGCCGCCTTCGAGATTGGCGACAGGGTCAAGCGGGTCGACACCGAGCAGACGCGCGGTCCCCGGCATGAGCTGCGCGAGGCCGATGGCCCCGACAGGGCTTGTGGCCGCAGGGTTCCAGGCTGATTCTTGCTGCACCAGCCGCAAGAACAGATCTTCGGGGATGCCGTGACGGCGCGCGGCGGCGCGCGCAACGTCAAGCCAAGGGCCCGCATAGTTGCCGTCGAATCGCGGGATCGCATCGCCGCTGGTGTCGAAATCGGGGCGCAGACGCGCCGATCCTGCATATTGGGTGGCCGCACGCGCATCGATCACGCCCAACGCGCGCCCGAAACGTTCCATCGCTTCGGCCCGGAGGGGGGCGGGTGCGGCCATCAGGCAAAAAGCCAAAAGAACCAAAAGGGACAACAAGACAGGACGCATCGGAACCGCATCAAAGCTGCATGCATCGAGCCTTACGCCAAACCGCGTGAAATTTCCAGCCATGCGTCGTGGGCGCAGTTGCCTTGGCGGCGCAATTAATCTTTCCTTGACCAAGTTCGGATGATCTAAGCGGGCGGGCGCGCGGTCGGGATGACTCGGCCAAGGCATGCGCGCCGGGCGAGATCGTGAAACGAGCTGGGGGAGAATGACATGGCCGGATCAGTCAACAAGGTCATCTTGATCGGAAATCTGGGCCGCGACCCCGAGGTGCGCAGCTTTCCGTCGGGTGGCAAGGTCTGCAACCTGAACATCGCGACAAGCGAGACCTGGAAGGATCGCAATACGGGCGAGCGCAAGGAGCGCACGGAATGGCATCGCGTGGCGATCTATTCCGAGCCGCTGGTCCGCGTGGCCGAGCAATATCTGAAAAAGGGCTCGAAGATTTATCTCGAGGGCCAGCTTGAAACCCGCAAATGGCAAGACCAATCCGGCCAAGAGCGCTACACCACCGAGATCGCCCTGCGCCCCTATCGCAGTGAGTTGACCATGCTTGACGGGCGTGGCGAGGGTGGTGGCGGCGGCGGCGGTTATGGTGGCGGTCAGGGCGGCGGCTATGGCGATGATCGCGGCGGCTATCCCGATGATCGTGGCGGCCCAAGCGGTCCGGGCTTTGGCGGTGGCGCCGATGTGGACGACGAAATTCCGTTCTGAGCGGGGCATGCATCTTGGCTTGCGCGCTATGGCGACGACCATGGGTGTGGCGGGCGGCAGGTGCCTCCGGCGGGGATATTTAAGAAACGAAGAAGCTAGGGGGGCCGCGCGGCATCACGCGGTGGGGCGGGCATGGAGCCGATCAATCCGACATATGTGACAACCTTCGCGCCCCCGGTGATGGAGGCGCGGCGCTGGATCGCGGGTCGGCAGTTCCCGCCCGAGCGCCCCTTGATCAATCTCAGCCAAGCCGCACCCGTCGATCCCCCGCCCGAGGGGCTGGTGCGCGCAATGGCAGAAGCGATGATCACCGATCCCACGAGCCATCTTTACGGCCCCGTTCTGGGGATGGAGGCATTGCGCGCCGAATTGGCGATGCAATGGTCGGCTGCATATGGCGGCACCATCGCCACAGGCCAGGTGGCCATCACGGCGGGGTGCAACCAAGCCTTTACCGCCGCCATGTCGACACTGGCGGGCGCAGGCGACGAGGTGATTTTGCCCCTGCCCTTCTATTTCAACCACAAGATGTGGCTCGATATGGAAGGGGTGCGTGCTGTCCATTTGCCGACGGGCGACGATCTTTTGCCTGATCCAGCGCGGGCGGCCACGCTCATCACGCCGCGCACGCGCGCCATCGTGCTGATCAGCCCCAACAATCCCGCGGGCGTCGAATACCCTTCGGCCCTGTTGAGGGCGTTTTTCGACTTGGCCGAGCGCCACAACATCGCGCTGATCCTTGATGAGACCTATCGTGATTTTCATTCCGGCGAAGGCGCGCCGCATGATCTGTTCACCAATCCCGATTGGGACAGGACGCTCATTCATCTCTATTCGTTTTCCAAAGCCTACCGGCTGACCGGCCATCGGGTGGGTGCGATCATGGCCGCGCCAGCGCGTTTGGCGGAGGTGGAGAAGTTTCTCGACACTGTCGCGATCTGCCCGCCACAGGTCGGCCAGATCGGCGCATTATGGGGCATGCGCAATCTGGGCGATTGGTTGTCGGGCGAACGAGCCGAGATCTTGGCGCGGCGCAACAGGCTGACAAGCGAATTCGCGCGGCTGGGCGATTGGCGGCTTTTGGGCTGCGGCGCCTATTTCGCCTATGTCCAGCATCCTTTCGCGATGCCATCAGATGTGCTGGCCCAGCGCATGGTCGCGGAGGCGGCCTTGCTTGTGTTGCCGGGCACCATGTTCGGGCCAAGCCGCGCGGCGGGTGGCACGGGACAGGCCGAGACGACGCTGCGTATCGCCTTTGCCAATGCCGACCAAGCGGGGCTTGTGCGCGTGGTCGACCGTTTGGCCGGGCTGGATCTTTGAAGGCGTCCCTGCGGCACTTGCCGCGCGGCGCCCAAGCGCGTAATCAACCCTGCGACCCGGTGCGGCCGACCACGGCGCATATAGCAAGCGGAAGGACCAGTAAGGCATGGCGAAAACAGCTGTGAAAAAGGCGTCGAACCTTTTTGTCTGGATCATCATGGGCTTGCTGTTCATCGCCTTGGCGGGCTTTGGCATCGGCTCATTCTCGGGCGGGGCAAGCCGCGTCGGTGCGGTCGGCGATGTCGAGATCTCGGCCGACGATTACGCCCGCGCGCTCGATCAAGAAATCCGCGCCCGGATCGCGCAGACGGGTCAGCCCATCACCTTGGCCAACCTGCGCGCCCAAGGCGTTGATCAAGCGGTTCTGCAATCGCTTGTCGCACGTGCCGCCCTGGTCAACGAGGCGCAGATGATGGGCCTGTCGGTGGGCGATGCCGAGGTGGCGCGCCAGATCACGCAGATCGCCTCCTTTCAGGGGCTCGATGGCGCCTTCGACCGGGAAAGCTACGAATTCACCTTGCGCCAAAACGGGTTGAACCCGGCCGAGTTCGAGCAAGAAGTGCGCGAAGATACCGCGCGCGCCTTGTTGCAAGCAGCCGTGATCGGCGGCATTGCGCCCGACCAGACCATCACCGAGGCGCTTGTCGCCTATCAGGCCGAAACCCGCGACGCGCGTTTGCTGATCGTGACACAAGACGACCTGCCCGAAGGTGTGCCGCTGCCCGATGCCACCGATCTGGAAGCCCATTACGCTGCGAATCCCGCGCGGTTCACCCGCCCCGAGGCGCGCGCCATCACCTTTGCATGGGTCACACCGACGATGCTGATGGATACCATACCGGTTGACGAGGCCGCCTTGCGGGCGCTTTACGACGACCGCGCCGCACTTTACCGCCAACCCGAGCGGCGCTTGCTCGAACAGCTGGTCTTTGCCGACACTGCGCAGGCGCAGGCCGCCTTTGACGCCATGCTGGCCGGCGAGACGGGTTTTGACGCGATCTTGGAGGAGCGCGGCCTTAGCCTCGAGGATGTTGATCTCGGCGAGGTCACCCGCGAAGACCTTTTGCCAGAGGCGGCGGAGTTGATCTTTGGCGATCAAACCAGCGAGATCATCGGCCCTGCCCCCACGCGGCTTGGTCCGGCGCTGTTTCGGGTGAACGCGGTGCTGGATGCCTCGGAAATCACCTTCGAAGAGGCCGAGGAAGAGCTACGCGCCGAATTGGCCGCCGAGGCCGCACGGCGCGCCATCGACGATCTGCGCGACCCGGTCGACGATCTCTTGGCCGAGGGGTTGACCCTCGAAGAACTGGCCGAGACGACAGAGCTGGTTTTGGGCCGCATCGATTACACCCCCACATCCGAGGAGGGGATCGCCGCCTATGACGCCTTCCGCGAAGCGGGTTTGGCCGTGAATGAGGGCGATTTCCCCGAATTGCTCACGCTATCGGACGGCGGGCTTTTCGCCCTCAGGCTCGATGCGGTGGTGCCACCGACCTTGCCCCCCTTGGCCGAAATCCGGCCCGCGGTGCGCGCCGATTGGCGGGCAGACGCAATCCGCGCGGCCATCAACGCACGCGCCGAGGTGCTGTTGGGCATGCTCGCCCAAGGTGCGGCGCTGGAGGAACTGGGTCAGGTCGCAATCGAGCGCGACATCCGCAGACAGGGCTTCATCCCCGATGCGCCACCGACGCTGGTTGCGCAGCTGTTCCAACTCGACGCCGTAGGCGATGTCGTCATGGTGCCCGGTGCCGACCGTAGCTTGATCGTGCAGCTTGACGCGATCAACCCCGCCGCCCGCGATGACCCGAACACGCAGATCTTGTTGCAGGTGCTTGGCCAAGCCGTGGCCCAGACACAGGCGCAAGATGTGTTCGAAGCCTATGGCCAAGCCTTGCAGACGGGCGCGGGCATCCGCCTTGATCAAGCGGTGATCAACGCCGTGCATGCACAGTTTCCCTGATGGCCCAGATTTCTGATTTCGCGGCTTTCGAGGCCGGATGGTCCAAGGGCCAGAACCAGCTTGTACATGCCCGGCTGACGGCCGATCTCGACACTGCCGTGTCGGTGATGATGAAACTGACCGATGCTGGGCGCGACAGCTTCATCCTCGAATCCGTGACCGGCGGCGAGGTGCGCGGGCGCTATTCGATCATCGGTTGCAAGCCCGACCTGATCTGGGAATGCCATGGCGAGGCAAGCCGGCTGAACCGCGCCGCACGTTATGACCGCGAGGCGTTCTTGCCATGCGAAGCGGCACCGCTGACCGCGCTACGCGCGCTTTTGGCTGAAAGCGCGATCGAGATGCCCGATGACCTGCCCGCCGCCGCCGCGGGGCTGTTTGGCTATCTTGGCTATGACATGATCCGCTTGGTCGAACATCTTCCGCATGTGAACCCCGATCCGCTGGGCCTGCCCGATGCGGTGTTGATGCGGCCCTCGATCATCGCGGTGCTTGACGGGGTCAAGGGCGAGGTGACGGTGGTCTCGCCCGCTTGGGTCTCGTCGGGTCTATCGGCGCGCGCGGCCTATGCGCAGGCGGCCGAGCGTGTGGCCGATGCGCTGCGCGATCTGGAACGCGCACCCGCCAGCGCCGCGCGCGAAATGGGCGAGATGCGCCCCCTGCCCGAGCCGGTCTCGAACTTTGCCCATGCCGATTATCTGGCCGCTGTCGAACGCGCCAAGGATTACATCCGCGCAGGCGACATCTTTCAGGTCGTGCCATCACAACGCTGGACGCAAGATTTCCCCGAGCCGCCCTTTGCGCTTTACCGCGCGCTCAGGCGCACCAACCCCTCGCCGTTCATGTTCTTCTTCAACTTCGGCCCCTTCCAAGTGGTCGGTGCCAGCCCCGAAATCCTCGTGCGGGTCTTCGGCGGCGAGGTCACGATCCGCCCCATCGCAGGCACGCGCCCGCGCGGCGCCACAGCGGAAGAGGATCGCGCGCTCGAGGCCGATCTGTTGTCGGATCAAAAGGAATTGGCCGAGCATCTGATGCTCTTGGATCTGGGGCGCAACGATGTTGGGCGGGTGGCCAAGATCGGCACCGTCAAGCCGACCGAGGAATTCATCGTCGAGCGCTACAGCCATGTGATGCATATCGTCTCGAACGTGGTGGGCGAATTGCGCGAGGGGCAAGATGCGCTCTCGGCGCTGCTGGCGGGGCTGCCTGCGGGCACCGTCTCAGGCGCGCCCAAGGTCCGCGCGATGGAGATCATCGACGAATTGGAGCCCGAAAAGCGTGGCGTATATGGCGGCGGCGTGGGCTATTTCAGCGCGGGCGGCGACATGGATATGTGCATCGCGCTGCGCACCGCCGTGTTGAAGGATGGCAAGCTCTATATCCAAGCGGGCGGCGGCGTGGTTTATGACAGCGACCCCGAGGCCGAGTTCCAAGAAACCGTCAACAAATCCCGCGCGATCCGGCGCGCGGCGGCGGATGCGGGGCTATTCTCTGGGCGCACGAACCGCTAGGGGCGAAAACGACCTTTTTCATCTGGGACAACCACGGTTCTGCCAAGCCCGAGCGCCGCGGTTTCTTCACTCGAACAAGCGCCGCAACACCGCCGAGGCAGGGGCAAGCGAAACGCCCTCGCCACGCCCGCCCAGCGCCCATGAAAACACCGCTGTGATCGTGTCGGGACGGCTGCGCCCCACCACGATCACCGTGCCCTCTTGGCCCGCCGCAAAGGCCGCGCGGTCGAGATATCGGCTGATCACAGGGGCGCGCTGATCCTCATCATCGAGCAGGCGGAAGGCCGTAGCAGCGGGCACACCATCGCGCCGTGCGCCTTGCGCGGCGGCATTGAGGTTACGCGGGAACGCCACAAGCCCGTGGCCGCTATCGGCCAAAGCGGCGATCGTGGCCTCCAGCACCGGGCGGTCGGCCTGGATGCGGCTATCGGGGCTATCGAGCATGGCCACCGCTTGCGGCATGGTCTGCTGCGCCGCGGCCAAGGATACCTCGACATCCGTGGGACCGGCCCCTGCCGGGATCGCGGCGGCGGCAAGGATCAACACTTCAAAGCCAGCCTCGCGCAAAAGTGCCGCACGGGCGGCTGCGTCCGGCCTGAGCGGATCAATCGCGAAGCTGACCGGAAAGCTGATCTGCGCCAAGACCTCGGGGGCAAGCGGACCGTCGGGATCGTCGATCAAGATGATCGACATCAGCGGGCGTTCGGGATCGGCGGTGAACGCCACCGCGTTGCGGTCCAAGGCGCCTTGCGGGGGTGCGTCCTCGGGCATCGGCAGTTCTGTCGCGGCGGGCGCGGCGGCGTTTTCGGCCGGGTCGGGGGCGATGACGGACATCGTGTCAGGCACGGCGGGTTGGGTCATCGGGTCGGGCGAAGCGGCCATTGGCGGCGCCACCTGCGGCAACACCGGGGCGGGTGCGGGATCAGGCAAGGTGACGGGCGCGGCCTCGGCGACAGGTGCCGCCCTTGGCGCGGGCGCGCCTTGCGAGACGGGCGGCACGGGTGCGGCGGTATCGAGCGCATCGGGGCTGTCATCGCGATCTTGTGCCATGAGTGGGCCGGGCGCAGCCAATGGCGCGGTGCGATCGACCGGGATATCCGCCAAGGGTGCGACGGGCGATTCCCCCATGTTCAGTGCCGAGGGCTGCACAGGTGGGGCCGCGACGTTATCGGCGGGGGGCGTGGCCAAGATCGGTTCATCGCTGGGCGGCGGCGCAGCTTCAGACAGCGTATCGGGCGCGGGCGGGACCTCTTGCGATTGCCCATCTGGCGGGGTCTCGGCCGCAACCGCGGCGGTTTGGTCCGGCGTTGCGGTGGTATCGGTCTCATCCGCTTGCGCAACTTCAGCCGGGGCCTCACCCGGAAGATCGGGGATTTCAGGCGCGGGCATAACAACCGGCGTGGGGGTCTGTGGCGCGGCCGTATCGGCTTGGTCGGTCTCGGTCTCGGGCGATACAGCCTCCGCCTGCGGCGCGGGTTGCGCCGATTGGCCGGGCGCTGCGCGATCGGGCAAGGGGGTATTGAGCGAGACCCCCGCCAAAACCACAATCGACACGACCAATCCCCAGATCAGACCACTTACAACACCGCCACCCATATCACCCTCTTTCGCCTCGCGGGGCTCATGCCGCCCCTGATGCCCGTTCTGCCGGCTGTGTCTTGCGCTTGACCGCCCCCGCCGGCTTTGAAACAT
>NZ_CBFIIK010000091.1:0-11285 GCF_965662675.1 Roseicyclus sp.
ATTGGCGCTTCTTGCCGCCTATCTGCATACAGCGCTGTCCATAAACACCCCACCACCGGGTGTTTTCATATGGATTGACGCAAGATTGTATACAGCCTAACGTTTCCCAGCCGAGGTGCAAAAGCCCGACTCGGCAAGGGAGGAATAATGGGCGAAGAAGACCGTATGTCGCTGGTCGACAAGGCCATCATTGCCTTGCGCAGCCTGATCATGTCTGGCGAGTTGCAGCCGTCGGCCCGCGTGGCCGAGGTGGCGCTGTCCGAGCGTCTGGGCATTTCGCGCACACCGATCCGCCAAGCGATGGACCGCTTGACCACCGAGGGGTTGCTTGAACGCATCGAAACCGGCGGTTGCCGCGTCGCGAGCCTGAGCATTACCGATATTCTGGACGCGATCGAAATTCGTGGCGTGATCGAAGGCACGGCTGCGCGTCTGGCGGCCGAACGCGGCGCGGACGCCGATGACCTGCGCCAGTGCGATGCGCTGTTGGTGCGGATCGACGAGGCGCTGCACCGCGCGGGCGGGATCGACTTCGACGCCTATGTCGCGGCGAACGCGCAGTTTCACCAACTCTTGGCCGGGCTGGCCAAAAGCCCAGTCATGACGCGCGAGGTTGAGCGGGTGATGCGCCTGCCGCTGGCCTCGCCTTCGGCGTTCTTGCAAGAGCAGGCGCTGATCCATGATTTTCAAACCTCGCTCTTGCGCGCACAATTTCAGCACAAGGCGATCATCGCCGCGATCCGCGACCGCGAGGGCGCACGCGCCGAGGCATTGGCACGCGAACATGCCCGCCTTGCACGCGAAAACCTCGAACATGTGATGAAATGCGACCGCAAGCTGGCTGCCCGCGTGCCCGGCCTTGCGCTTGTCGCATCTCGATAATTCAACCAAGGAGACTGAGTAAGATGCCAAGCCTTAACGATGTGATGGCTAAAGCCGGCAACCCGGTAGACATGCTGCGCAATTCGCAAATCGGGATGTATGTCTACCCGGTCGTGGCGCCCGAGTTCCAGAACTGGCGCAACGAACAGGCCGCATGGCGTGACACCGCCGTGCTGTTCGACCAGTCGCACCATATGGACGAGGTCATCGTCGAAGGCCCACAGGCCGAGGAATTCCTCGCCTATCACGGCATCAACGCGTTCAACAATTTCGACCTGAACCGCGCCAAGCATTACGTTCCGGTCACGCCCAACGGCCATGTGATCGGCGACCACATCATCTTCCGCGAGCGTCAGGATAAATTCATCCTCGTGGGCCGCGCGCCGACCTCGAACTGGCTGATGTTCTGCGCCGCATATGGCAAGTGGAACGTGCGCCTGCGCTATGATCCCCGTTCGCCGTCGCGCCCCGAGGGTGAGCGCGTGATGCGCGAGCATTACCGCTTCCAGATCCAAGGCCCCGATGCGCCGAAGATTTTTGAGAAGATGAATGGCGGCCCGATCCCCGACATCAAGTTCTTCCATGTCGACTGGATCAATATCGGCTCGAAAAAGGTCCAAGCGCTGCGCCACGGCATGTCGGGCGCGCCGGGTCTGGAGATTTGGGGCCCCTACAAGGACAAGGATTACATCCACTCCACCATCCTTCAGGCCGCGCGCGATGCGGGCGTCAAGCTGGTGCAGTGCGGCAGCCGCGCCTATTCGACCAACACGCTGGAATCGGGTTGGATTCCCTCGCCGCTGCCGGGCATCTACACCGGCGACGGCATGCTCAAGGATTACCGCGATTGGCTTGGTGCCGACAGCTACGAGGCGGCGGGCGCCATCGGCGGCTCCTTCGTGTCGAACAACATCGAGGATTACTACGTCAACCCGTTCGAGTTGGGCTATGGCTTCTACATCGGCTGGAAAAAGGACGACTTCATCGGCAAGGCCGCGCTCGCCAAGCTGAAAGATGCGCCCTCCAACCGCAAGAAGGTGACCTTCGAGTGGAACCCCGAGGATGTGCTGAAAGTCATCGCCTCGGCCTTCGAGGAAGGCACGCCCTACAAGTGGATCGACTTCCCGCAGCCCAACTATGCCTCCTCGAGCGCCGATATGGTGATGCGCGATGGCAAGATGGTCGGCATGTCGATGTTCAACGGCTACAGCTACAATGAACGCCGCGTGCTGTCCTTGGGTGTCGTCCATCAAGATGTGCAGGAAGACGAGATCCTGACGCTGAAATGGGGCGAACCCGAGACCACCGCCAAAACCTCGACCGAACCGCACCGCCAGACGGAAATCCGCGTGCGCGTGGCCTCCACGCCCTATGCACGCGAAGTGCGCGAAGGCTACGCCGTCGATAGCTGGCGCGCGAAATCGTGAAACCAAGGCCGCTCCCCGGGATGTCCGGGGGGCGGCAATCCACGGCGCGCGCGCCGCACATGAAAGGAGCTGCCATGCCCATCTTGCCTTTCCGCCAGCCCGGTCTGCGTGATGGCTTGGGCGTGGATGCCGCCCGGTTGATGGATGGCTTTTCCATCGAGGTGATGCCGCGCACAGCCGCCAAGATCGCCGATTTCCGCGCCATCGTGCCAAAAGGCACACGGATCTACATCGCCCATCTCGAGGGCACCCCCATCGACGACATGATCGCCACCGCCCGCCGCCTGCGCGGCGAGGGTTTCGCGGTCATGCCGCATTTTCCCGCCCGCATCATCGCGGGGCCCGACGAGTTGAACCACTGGATCAACCGCTACCGCCACGAGGCCGATGTGACAGAGGCCTTGGTCTTGGCAGGCGGTCCGACAACTCCCGTGGGTGGCCTCGACAGTTCGATGCAACTGCTTGAAACCGGCTATTTCGAGGCGGCGGGTTTTGAGCGGCTGCATGTGGCGGGCCACCCCGAGGGCAATCGCGACATCGATCCCGATGGCGGCACGAATGCGGTCGATCAGGCGCTGTTGTGGAAACAGGATTACGCCGCGCGCACGGGCACGCAGATGGCGATCGTCACCCAATTCGCCTTTGAGGCAGCGGGCGTTCTGGCTTGGGAGCGGCGCTTGCGTGGGCTTGGCGTCACGCTGCCCATCCATTTGGGTGTCGCGGGGCCCGCCAAGCTGCAAACACTGCTGAAATTCGCCGTCGCCTGTGGCGTGGGCGCCTCGCTGTCGGTCTTGCAAAAGCGCGCGCGCGATGTCACCAAATTGCTCATGCCTTTTGAGCCGGACGCATTGTTGAGCGACCTTGCCGCCGGGATTGCCGATGACCCGGGCAACCTGATCTCACAGATACATCTGTTTCCACTGGGCGGGATCGAGGCAAGCGCGGCCTTTGCCGCAAAAGCGCGCGGCCAATCGGGTGCGGCGCATGACGAGACCAAGCTCACGATCCAAACGGAGCGAAGCATATGAAACAGGCTGACAACATCATCGGGCAAAGTGGCACAGCACCGTTTTTTCGGGTCGCCAACCCCAATGATGTCGGCCTGACACCTGCGCCGCTGCGCCATGGCGATGCGGTGCGCACATGGGTCAGCGCGCTGGCGGGGTTCCAGAAGGAGGCGCTGGTCCTCTCGACCCGCACCGGCGCGATGTGGCGGCTGGTCTCGGACGAGGGGGCCTATCTCAACGGGCATGACGCCGCCCCCTGCCCCTTGTCGTTTCTGACCGTAGGGATGATTTCCAGCTATATGAATGAAATCATGGCCTTGGCCGCGCGAGACGGGGTCAAGCTGCGCCATCTGCGGCTGATCCAGAACAATTATTACACGATGAAGGGCTCGATGATGAAGCGCACCATGACGGGTGGCGCGCTTCCGGTCGAATTGGAGGTCGAGATCGATTGCGACCTGCCTGACGCTGCGTTGAGCGAGATGTTGATGAACGCGGTCCATGCCTCGCCGCTCAACGGGCTGATGCGTGGGGTCTTGCCAAGCCTCTTCACCCTTAGCCGCAATGGCATCCAGATCCCCACGGGTGAGGCAAGCGCGCTCGATCACGCGGTCGTGGGCGGGCCCAAAGGCGACGCGCCACTTGCCGCCGCGACCGATCTGACACTGATCGAACGGCTTGGACCCTCGCCGCAAAAAGCTGTTGCCAAGGGCACCGCGGGGGCGGCCACCAGCCTGACCGACGAACAGGACCGTACGCTGAACCCCGCCGCGATCTGCACGCTACGCGAAGATGGCATCAAGGAAATCGAACAGCATCTCTATAGCCCGCATGGCTCGATCTTCCGCTATCTGAGCGAAGAGGCCGCCCCGCATGGGCAAGGCCGCGCACCCGATGCGGTGAGCTATATCTCGGCGGGCATCGCCTTTTGCTTCATGACGCAATTCGGGCGCATGGCCTCGATGGAAAAGCTGGACCTTTCGCATTACGCGGTGGTGCAAGATACGCATTTCTCGCTGGGCGGTGCCTCGGGCGGGACCGGTCTGGCAGGAAGCGCAGACCCGGTCGAGACCCATGTGCAGCTGCAAACCAGCGAAAGCGACGATGTTGCGCGCGACATGCTCGATGTCTCGGAACGGACCTGTTTCTTGCATGCATTTTGCCGAACCGATCTGAAAACCAAACTCAAGGTGACGCGCAAATGATCCTGTGCGCATCATCAGCCGACGAGATAGTCCCGATGGCTGGGGACTTGCTGGACCGCGACGCGCGGTTTGAAACCGAAACGACAGCCTGACGCCCTATCGACCGACAGGGCACCACGAAACAAAGGGAGGAAGACATGCTACATTCAAGAACCATGAAGGCCGCATTCGCATCGACCATCTTCGGTCTTTGCGCAACATTCGGCATCACCGCCGCACAGGCGCAAACAGAGTTGCGCCTGCACACCTTCGTGCCGCCGGGCCATATCATCTATCGGATGATCCTCGAGCCCTTGGCCGCCGATATCGCGGCGGAATCGAATGGCGAACTGGTCCTGACGCTCTACCCCTCGATGCAGTTGGGTGGCGGCGCGCCTGAGCTGATCCGTCAAGCGGCCGAAGGCACCGTCGACATGGCCTTCAGCCTGCCCGGCTATACCTCGGCGCAATTCCCCCGCACCCAGATGATCGAACTGCCCAGCCTGCGCGAAGACGGCATGGCCACGACCGAGTTGATGTGGGATCTGCTCGAGGGTGGCTATCTCAACCCGGAATTCGACGGGCTCAAGGTTCTGGCGCTTTGGGCGGCGGACGATGCGGGGCTTTACACCCGCGACAAGCCGATCCGCTCGCTCGACGATGTGGCGGGTATGCTACTCCGCTCGCCTTCGGCAGCACAGGCAGGTCAGATCGCAGCGATGGGCGGCACGCCCGTAGCGCTGCCGATCCCCGAGCTGTATCCGCAGCTTGAGCGCGGCGTGATCGACGGCGCGATGGTGCCCTTCACCACCATCCTCGACTTCCGCATGCACGAGGTGGCGAACTATTTCACCATCACCGGCCCGGTCTTCGGCCGCTCGCAATTCACCGTTGTGATGAACGAGAACAGCTACAACAACCTCTCGGCCGAACATCAGGCGATCATCGACCGTCTGACGGGCGAAGAACTCAGCCGCAAGGCCACGCAAGCCTATCTGGACCGTGCCGCAGAAGCGATCGAGTTCGTGCGCAACGCATCCGACAAGGAAGTGATCGAGTTCTCGGCCGAGGAGCAGGCTCGCATCCGTGAAACCTTGGCACCGATCTACGGCCAATGGATCGAGGCAATGGCCGCACAGGGGATCGACGGTGCGGCGATGCTGGCCTTTGCCGGCATCAGCGTGAACTAAGCGATGCTCGACACGTTCGAACGTGGCTTTGAACGGGTGCTCAGGCTGCTGGCTTATGCCGGCGGCCTGGTGCTCGCCGGGCTTGTGCTGCTGGTGGTCTACGAGATCTTCATGCGGTACTTCTTCGGCCGTCCCTTCCGGGGTGGCTACGAGATCACCGAACTGGCCATGTCGGTGATCGTGGCCTGCGGCTTGCCCTACACCGCGATCGTGCGGGGGCATGTCTCGGTCGATCTTTTGTCGGGGCTGTTCGACAGACCTGCGTTTCGCTGGCTGAATTTCATCATCCATATGCTGGGCGCGGTTTTGTTGGCGATCTTGTCATGGGAAAGCATCGAATACGCGCTGCGCAGCCATGCGCATGGTGATGTCTCCAACATGATGCAGATACCCAAATCGCCCTTCCAGTTCGGCGTGGCAATCTCGGCCGGGCTATTCTCGATCGTTTTGCTGCTTGAAGCGATGCGGGTCATCTTTCCAAAAGAAACGACCGAAAAGGCCAAGATATGACACCGACACTTGCCGGCATCGCGGGCTTTGCCGCCTTGTTCTTGCTGCTTGCGCTGCGCATGCCGATTGGGCTTGCCATGATGCTGGTGGGGGCGGTTGGCATTGCGGTGCTGAATTCCACCACCGCGGCCCTGAATATCATGGGATCGTTCCCCTTTTCCTATTCCGCTGTCTTCACGCTGAGCGTGATCCCGCTTTTCGTGTTGATGGGGGCATTCGCCAATGTCTCGGGCATGGGGGCGGATATGTACCGCGCAGCCCATGCTTGGGTCGGCCACAAGCGCGGCGGTCTGGCTGCAGCCACCATCATGGCCTGCGCGGGTTTCGCGGCGCTGTCGGGTTCGTCCATCGCCTCGGCCGCCACGATGGGCAAGGTCGCCCTGCCCGAGATGGAACGCTACCGCTATTCGCCAAAACTCGCCACGGGGTCGATCGCGGCGGGCGGCACGCTGGGTATCTTGATCCCGCCATCGACCGTGCTGATCGTCTACGCGCTCTTGACCGAGCAATCGGTGGGACGGCTGTTTCTGGCAGGCGTGCTGCCGGGCTTGCTCTTGACCGCGCTTTTCGTGGCGACCGTCTTCATCGTGTCGATGATGAACCCCGAGGCGGGCCCACCGGGCGAGCGTGTGCCGATGGGCGAACGCTTCAAGGTGTTGATGAATTCGGGCGCGCTGATCTTTGTGGTCATTATCGTGCTGGGCGGCATCTATGCTGGCATCTTCACCGTGACCGAGGCAGCCGCAGTGGGCGCATTCCTGACGTTCATGCATGCGCTGTGGTCGGGGAAGCTGAATGTGCCGAAATTCCTCGAGGCGATCCTTGATACGATCAAGACGACCGCGATGGTGTTCTTCATCCTGATTGGCGCGCATTTCTTTGCGCCCTTCTTGGCACTCACGCGCATCCCCGTGAACTTGGCCGATTGGATCGGCGAGTTGGCGATCCCGGCCTTGGCGATCCTGACCGTGATCATCTT
Source organism: Roseicyclus sp. (assembly GCF_965662675.1). Classification (GTDB taxonomy): domain Bacteria; phylum Pseudomonadota; class Alphaproteobacteria; order Rhodobacterales; family Rhodobacteraceae; genus Roseicyclus. The sequence goes on from NZ_CBFIIK010000091.1 coordinate 7,180, forward strand.
GGTCTATATCGCGCTTGGCACCTTTATGGAGGGGTTCGCGATGATGGTGCTGACGGTGCCCATCGTGCTGCCCATCATCACCACGCTGGGCTATGATCCGATCTGGTTCGGCATCATCATGGTCTTGGTGCTGGAGATGGGGCTGATCAGCCCGCCCGTGGGGATGAATGTCTTCGTCGTCAAAGGGGTGGCGCCCAATGTGCCGCTTGGCCAGATATATATGGGCATCTTGCCCTTCTGGCTGGCGATGGGGGTTTGCGTGATCTTGCTGGTCAGCTTCCCCGATATCGCGCTGTTCTTGCCCGATACGATGCTGGGGCGCTGAGATGGGATTGATCAACCGCCGGGACGTTTTCATCGAATGGGGTGACTGCGACCCGGCGGGCATCGTCTATTACCCGCGCTATTTCGAGCATTTCGACAATGCGACGGTGGCGCTGTTCGCGGCTGCGGGCCTGCCAAAGCACGAGATGGTCAAGACCTACGACATCGTCGGCATCCCCATGGTCGATACGCGGGCGAAATTCATCATCCCATCCCGCTGGGGCGAGACGATCACCATCGCAAGCCGCATCGCTGAATGGCGCGGTTCAAGCTTCGATGTCGAACACAAGGTTTTCAAGGGTGACGCGCTCGCCATCGAGGCGTGGGAAACCCGCGTCTGGGTGGGCCGCCACCCCGACGACCCCGAGAAGATCAAGGGCCGCCCGGTTCCAGACGAGGTCAAGGCGCGTTTCGCCTGAACACCGCGACGTGAAAAGAGGAAGAAACCCATGGAAGTCTCGTTCCACAAGGAAATCCAGGACCTGAAACTGGGCGATGGCGACACTTTTCACGGCGAAGGGATCTTGGCCGTCACCAAGGCACTTTTGCAATCGGGCGTGGCCTATGTGGGCGGCTACCAAGGCGCGCCGGTCAGCCATCTGCTCGATGTGCTGGTGCAATCCGAGGATATCCTGTCCGAGCTTGGCATCCATCTGGAAACCTGCACGAACGAGGCGGCGGCGGCCGCCATGCTTGCCGCATCGGTGCAATATCCGCTGCGCGGTTGCGTGACGTGGAAGGCGATCGTGGGCACCAATGTGGCGGCCGATGCGCTCTCGAACCTCGCCTCGCCCGGTGTGATCGGTGGCACGCTGATCGTGGTGGGCGAGGATTACGGCGAAGGTGCCAGCGTCATTCAGGAGCGCAGCCATGCCTATGCGCTGAAATCCTCGATCTGGCTGCTCGATCCGCGCCCCGATCTGCCGATGATCGTGAAGATGGTCGAGAAAAGCTTTGAGCTGTCCGAGGCCAGCAATACCCCCGTGATGATGGAGCTGCGCATCCGCGCCTGCCATGTCTTCGGCAGCTTCGAGGCCAAGGACAACGTCCCCGCCCCGAAATCGACGCGCGAGAAATTCGCGGAACCCGCCCCCTTCGACTACGCTCGCCTTGCCCATCCGCCGGTGACCTTCGTGCAGGAGGGCGACAAGGTGAACCGCCGCCTGCCCTTGGCCCGCGACTTCATCGCGCGCGAGGGTCTGAACGAGTTCATGGGGCCGGATACGGGCGAGATCGGAATCATCACGCAAGGCGGCCTGTTCAATGGCCTCAACGACCGGCTGGCCGATGCGGGACTGTCGGATGCCTATGGCGATCTGAAGATCCCCACACTTGTCCTGAACGTCACGCACCCGCTGTTGCCGGACCAGATCGTCGAATTCGCACGCGGCAAGAAGGCTGTGCTGATCGTCGAGGAAGGTGCGCCGGAATACATTGAACTGGCAGTGGGCAAGATCCTGCGCCAGGCCGATCTGCAAACGCGCGTCCACGGCAAGGATATGCTGCCGATGGCGGGCGAATACACCGCCGCCGTGGTCGGAGGGGGCTTGGCCAAGTTCCTTGACACCTATGGCGTCGATCCGGGCGAGCTGGGTCAATGGCTGAGCCGTGTCGATGCCAACAAGGCGGCACTGGCCGCGCGCGATGCCCCCGCCCTTCCCCCACGCCCGCCGACATTCTGCACCGGCTGCCCGGAACGCCCCGTCTTTTCCGCGATGAAGCTGGTCAAGGAAGAGACCGGGCCGATGCATGTCTCGGTCGATATCGGCTGTCATGCGCTGGCAACCTTTCCGCCTTTCAGTCAAGGCCATTCGATCATCGGCTACGGGCTTTCCTTGGCCGCGGCCTCGGCCGTGTCGGGCACGCAGGTCAAGCGCCCCTTCACCGTGATGGGCGATGGCGGGTTCTGGCATAACGGGCTTTTGACGGGCGTGGCCGGATCGGTTTTCAACCAGGATGACAGCGTGTTGGTGGTGATGAACAACGGCTATTCCAGCGCCACGGGCGCGCAGGATTTGCCATCGAGCCAGCCCAAGGAAACAGGTCGCGGCAAGGGCCTCGACATGGAGCAGGCGCTCCGCGCGATGGGCGTCAAATGGATCAAGCGCGTCGACAATTACCGCGTCGGCAATCTGGTCAATGTGCTGCGCGAGGCGCGGTTGACCAAGGAAAAGGGCCTTAAGGTCATTCTGGCCGATGGCGAATGTCAGCTTGCGCGCCAACGCCGCGTCAAGCCCGCCATGGCCAAGGCGGTTGCCGCGGGCGAGCGGGTGATGCGCACACGCTTCTGGGTGGATGAAGACACCTGCACGGGCGATCATAGCTGCATCCGGCTGTCGGGCTGCCCGTCGCTCACGATCAAGCCAAACCCCGACCCGCTGCGCACCGATCCGGTGGCGCATGTGAACAATGATTGCGTGGGCTGTGGCCTGTGTGGTGAGGTCAGCCATGCGGCCCAGCTTTGCCCGTCTTTCGCGCGGATCGACATCATCCAGAACCCGACCGCGTGGGACCGCGCCCGGCGTGGCCTGTCGGATTGGTTGATCAGGGCTTTCGGCGGCGAGGCGCAAGACCGCCCCACCCGCACGCCCGCCGCCCAAGGGGTACCCGCAGAATGAACGCCCCGATCAAAGCAGAGACACAAACCCGTCCCACCCGGCTATTGATCGCCGCGATGGGTGGTGAAGGCGGCGGTGTCTTGGCCGGTTGGCTGACCGAAGCCGCCCTTGATGCCGGGCTTTGGGTGCAGCGCACCTCTGTCCCCGGTGTCGCACAGCGCACGGGGGCCACGACCTATTACCTTGAGTTCCTGCCCAAAACCGGGCCGGTCCGCCCGATCATGGCGCTGCACCCCGCGCCGGGGCGGGTGGATGTTTTGGTCGCCACCGAACTGCTGGAAGCGGTGCGGATGGTGAATGCGGGCTTTGTCACGCCCGAACGCACAAAGCTCATCTTCTCGACCCACCGCACCTATACGGTCGATGAGAAAAGCGCGATGGCCGATGGGCGGCTTGACCCGGAACCGATGATCGCCACTTGCCGAGATTTCGCCAAATCCGCGCTGATCGACGATTTTTCTGCCGTGGCACTGCGTGAGGGGTGCCATCTGAATTCCGTAGTCTTGGGGGTTCTGGCAGGCTCGGGCGCGCTGCCCCTGCCGCTGGACAGTATCCGCCGCGCGATGGAGGGCGGCAAGCGCGCCTCCGAGGCCAACAATCGGGGTTTCGAGGCCGGATTGAAACTGGCCGAGGAGCGCGATCGCGGGCCGGTTCCCGATCTTGGCGGCACGCGCACCAAGACCGCCTTGCCGGCAGAAGCCGAACCGCTCTTGCCCCCCAGCCCCGAGACCGCATTTTTACCGCCCGAGGCCGCAGGGCTGGCCGCCGAGGGGATGCGGCGGCTGACCGATTATCAGGATGCGGAATATGCCGCCGAATATCTGGCGCATCTCACTCGCATCGCCGCCCATCCCGCCGCCACGCCAAAGCTTTTGGCCGCACTCGCCCGCCACATGGCGCTGCGCATGAGCTACGAGGACACACACCGCGTGGCTGAATTGAAACTGCGCGCCGCCCGCATGGCACGCGTCACCGCCGAGGCCAAGGCACGCCCCGGCGACATCGTCGATGTGGCCGAATACATGAAACCGGGGCCGGAGGAGATTTTCGGCATGCTGCCCCGCGCCCTTGGCGCGTGGCTGATGGCGATCTCCGAACGACGCGGCTGGGGCAAGCTGTCCTTCCCGATGCAGGTCAAGACCACGCGGTTTTCAGGCTTCATCC